>JBJEYC010000529.1:0-19775 GCA_051886435.1 Lachnospiraceae bacterium | reverse complement strand
CCGACACGATTGAGAGCATCTCCTCGACCCTCTCCGACCAGGAGAAGATCCGCATTGAGGAGCTGTCCAAATATGTGGACAGCTACACCGACATCACGGTCTACACCCAGGAGGGACCGGTCTCCGGTTCCTACATCTGCTACGTGTACTCCAAGATGAAGTTCTCGGATCACGACTGGGAGGTGCCGGGCATGCAGACGATGTACGTCTGCACCCGCTCTGACGGAAGCCTCTACATCAACAACGATGAGAACCAGGATAAGACCGTCACGGACTACATCCAGAAGGCCGCCCTGGAGGACGATGTGGTGGACCTGACAAACAGCGTCACCGCGGAGTACAATGAGCTTGTCTCCTCGGATCAGGATCTCTCGGATTACCTCGATGCCCTCTCCTCCGACATCGATCTGTCGGTGGGACAGGCGCTCGCACAGCTCGAGAGCACAACGGAGAGTTCCACGGAGTCAGAAGGCACCGGCCAGTACGTGACCGCCAATGACACCGTCAACATCCGCAAGGAGCCCAGCGAGGACGCGGACGTCATCCGTGTCACCACCGTGGGCGAGAAATTTGAGTACGTGGGTGATGCGGGAGACGGCTGGACAGAGATCCTTGTCGATGGAGAAGATGCCTATGTGAAATCGGAATATGTGACGCTGGATTCGTGAGGGGAAGCGGATCAGATACGCCGGAAAGGAGGCGGGACACATGTTTGGGACAGTCAATTGCGCGATTCTGGGAACTGGAAAAATCGCGGAGAAGATGGCGGAGACCATGAAGTCCGCGCGGAAGGTGAAATGCTACGCCGTGGGGTCGAGAAATCTCGACCGGGCGGTGGAGTTTGCGAAAAAGAACGGCTTCAAGCGGGCTTATGGCTCCTATGAGGATCTCCTGGCAGACCGGAAGGTCGACCTGGTGTATGTCGCAACACCCCACAGCGAGCACTTCGCAAACGCGATGGCAGCGCTGGAGGCGGGTAAGAACGTCCTTGTGGAGAAGCCGATCTGCATCAACGAGAAGCAGGCCAAAAAGCTCGTGGCAGCGGCGGATGCAAAGCACCTGTTCCTCGGCGAGGCCATGTGGACCAGGTTCCTGCCCTTTGCCGACCGAATCCGGGAAGTACTCTCCGGCGGCGCCATCGGGGATCCGGTGTCGCTCACCGCGGACGTTGGCTGGAACATCCGCTCCGTGCCCCGCATGACGGATCCGGAGCTGGCAGGCGGAACCCTGCTTGATACCGGTATTTACGCGCTGAACTTCGCCTCGATGTTTTTTGGCGAGGACATCTACAAGATCAATTCCGTCTGCTCCTATACCGACAGACGGCTGGATGAGCAGGACAGCATCACCCTGATCTACCGGGACGGCAGGGTTGCGACCCTGAGTGCCTCGATGGTGGGGTGCGGGCCAAGACAGGGTGTCTTTACCGGCACCAAGGGATATGCGGTGGTGGACGACATCGTGAACTTCAAGTCCCTCTCTGTCTATGACGCGAACGGAAAGCGGCTCGCCGTCTACAAGCGGCCCCGGCAGAAGAACGGCTATGAGTATGAGCTCGCCGCTGCGATTCGGGCGATCCGGGAGGGCCGCACAGAGTTTGAGCTGATGCCGCACCGGCAGAGCCTCTCTGAGATGCACATGATGGACTTCATCCGCGGCCAGATGGGCATTGTCTATCCGTCAGAGGTGCGGGAGCGCCAGGAGGAACAGCGGCGCCAGGAGGAAGAGGACCGGCAGGCGGCCCTTGCCCTGGAGCAGAAGGCAAAGGAAGCGCTGGCTGTCAAAGAAGAGGAAGAGGAGCGCGGTCAGATCGCATCCGACATCCAGGCCCAGGAGGCCATCGAGGGACATGTCAGCATCGGCGATGAGACCGACTACACCTTCGGCACTGCGGAGGCCGCGGCGGATGTGGCCGGCGAAGAGGTACACCTCCCCTCCGAGGACACACTGGTTCACGCTGCGGGCGAGGCCATGAAGGAGGACGCGCGTCTCAAGAAAGAGGCTGCGGCCAAGGCACCTGCCCCGGATCCGGGGGATGTGACCTCCTACATCGACCTGTCTCTTCCGCAGAATCATCCCGCGGCGGACGATGAGGAGAAGAAGTAAGGAAAGAGCATGGCAGAACGGGTTATTGTGGGTATGTCCGGCGGAGTCGACAGCTCCGTCGCGGCATACCTTTTGAAGTCACAGGGATATGAGGTAATCGGGGTCACAATGCAGGTCTGGGACGCGGCCTGTTCCCTCGACATGGAGCGGGAGGGCGGCTGCTGCGGTCAGGGTGCCGTGGACGACGCAAGGCGCGTCTGCGCGGTGCTGGGCATCCCCTACTATGTGCTGGGCTTTCGCGACATCTTCACGGCAAAGGTCATACAGCCCTTTATTGAGGAGTACCTGCGGGGGAGAACACCCAATCCCTGCATTGTCTGCAACCGGGACGTGAAATGGGCGGCGATGATGCAGGCCGCTGCCGAGATCGGGGCAGAGCACGTGGCGACCGGCCACTACGCGAGAATCGAGCGCCTTCCAAACGGGCGCTATACGATCAAGAATTCTGTGACTGCGAAGAAGGATCAGACCTACGCCCTCTACCGGCTTGGCCAGAAGGCCCTGTCCATGACGCTGATGCCGGTGGGGGACTACCACAAGGACGAGATCCGAAAGATCGCGGAAGAAGCGGGAATCCCGGTGGCGAGAAAGCCGGATTCCCAGGAGATCTGCTTTGTCACAGATGACGATTACGCGGGATACCTCGATCGAAACGCCGGGGACCGGGTCCCGGGGCCCGGCCGCTTTGTCACAAAGGACGGGAAGGACCTTGGCCCCAACCGGGGCATCACCCACTACACGATCGGACAGCGCAAGCACCTGGGACTTGCCATGGGGCACCCGGTGTTCGTGACGGGAATCGATGCCGCGACCGGGAATGTCACGATCGGCGAGGAAAGCGACGTCTTTGGAACATCGCTTGTCTGCCGCGACGTCAACTTCATGGCGGTGGAGGACCTTGCTGTTGGCGAAAAGAGACGCCTTTTGGGAAAGATCCGTTACGGGTCTGCCGCCTTCCCCTGCACAGTAGAAAAGACCGGAGAGGATGAGCTGACCGCGGTCTTTGACAAGCCCGTGCGGGCGATCACCCCGGGGCAGTCTGCAGTCTTCTACGAGGGCGACCACGTCTTTGCGGGCGGCACCATCGAGAAAAAGATCTGAAGACGAGAAAGGGAGACATGAAAAAGCGCCGCAGGGAAACCTGCGGCGCTTTGCTGACTTTGCGATCAAGTCTCTGACCAGAATGGAGAGCATGCAAAGAAGAAAACGAACGATAAGCGGATGGTTACAGCGGGACAAAAATCGGCTCCCGGTGTTCGTAGCGGAAGGTTCCGGAAAAGCCGCAGGATAAGATGAGCTCTGCCGCCTCGGAAAAGCCCTTTCCGACGCCGTCGGGGACATGGGCATCGGAGCCTGTCGTCAAGAACTTCCCGCCGAGAGACTTGTAGAGAAGAAGTGTATCCCGCCCGGGGTTGGTCTCACGAAAGACCGCAAGGTCATTCGGATCTGCGGCAGCGGCCTTTGCGATCGCCTGGGTGTTGATTTCCAGTGCCTGGCCTCTCTTGATCAGGATGGAGAGAATCTTTTCGATGGCGTGCCGGTTTTTGGAAAAGCAGTAGCTGCCGTAGGTGATGCCGCGGGAAGAAAGGTAGGAGAGAAAGTCCGGGTCTTCCTGACGGATCGCGTAGCGAAGGATGTAGTCCATATGTCCCAGGGTCTGGAAGAAGCTGCAGCGCTCTGCCATCTCCCAGGTGTGGGAGAAATAGGAGGACACCCGCTCCTGCACGGAGAACCCTGCAAAGAAGTCCGGAAAGTAGAGGTCCTTGTGGTCGAGGGAGTGGACCGAGCCGATCACAAAGTCCAGCTCCTCATGGGAGCGGACAAAGTCCTCTGCCATCTCCTCATATCCGGGAGCCAGTCCCATCTCGATTCCGGTGCCGATCCGGATTCGGTCCCCGTAGATTCCGCGAAGGCGTTTTACTTCGTTCTCATAAGAAGGCATGTCCACGGTAAAGGGAGAGGAGAGCTCCTCCTTCGGTGTGTTGTCATAGGGCCAGTCGGGATCGATGTGCTCGGTAAAGCAGATGGAGGAAAGACCTGCTTTGATCGCGGCCTGCACCTGCTGTTCCATGGGCGTTTCAGAATCGGCGGAGAATTGGGAGTGAAGATGAAAATCGCAGGAAAGAACCATAATAACCCCCTTCCGAAAGGCGGGGCGGGCTGGAAAAGCCAATGTCAGCAGCAGGACCCCAAACTTTCGCAAAAGTTCACAAAGAGCACTTGAAAAAGGCCGGTGCCTTGCGTTAATATATAGGCGCTGACAAAAATTTATCAATGTTATCCTGATAAATCAATCAAAAATTTTAGGAGGATACTAAAATGGCAGTAAGAGTAGCTATCAATGGTTTTGGTCGTATCGGCCGTCTGGCTTTCAGACAGATGTTCAAGGCTGAGGGATATGAGGTTGTCGCGATCAACGATCTGACCTCCCCTGATATGCTTGCATATCTTCTGAAGTACGACACCACCCATGGCGCATACCAGGGAAAGGTTGAGGCAACTGACCACTCCATTATCGTTGACGGCAAGGAAATCGAGATCTACAAGGAGAAGGATGCAAATGATCTTCCTTGGGGCAAGCTCGACATCGATGTCGTTCTCGAGTGCACTGGCTTCTATACCTCCAAGGAGAAGGCTATGGCTCACATCAATGCTGGCGCAAAGCACGTCGTCATTTCCGCTCCTGCAGGCAAGGATCTGAAGACCATTGTCTACAACGTGAACCACAACACCCTTACCGCTGATGATCAGATCATCTCCGCTGCATCCTGCACCACCAACTGCCTCGCTCCGATGGCAAAGGCTCTGAACGACCTCGCTCCCATCGAGTCCGGCTTCATGACCACTGTTCACGCTTACACTGGCGATCAGATGGTTCTCGATGGACCTCAGAGAAAGGGCAACAAGAGAAGATCCAGAGCAGCTGCTCAGAACATCGTTCCCGCTTCTTCCGGAGCTGCAAAGGCAATCGGCCTTGTTCTTCCTGAGCTCGATGGCAAGCTGAACGGCGCTGCACAGCGTGTTCCGGTTGCAACTGGCTCCACCACCATCCTTGATGCTGTTGTCGACAAGGAAGTCACTGTCGACCAGGTCAACGCTCAGATGAAGGCTGAGGAGACTGAGTCCTTCGCTTACAACGAGGATGAGATCGTTTCTTCCGATATCATCAACAGCACCGCAGGTTCCATCTTCGATGCAACCCAGACCAAGGTTCTTCCTATGGCCGGCGGCAAGACTCTTGTTCAGGTTGTCTCCTGGTATGACAACGAGAACTCCTACACCAGCCAGATGGTCCGCACCATCAAGCACTTCGGTTCTCTGCTGAACAAGTAATTCAGAACAAAAATCAGATCATGATCTGAGACGAGGTCCGGTGCCTTTCGTGGGCCCGGACCTCGTTTTTTGATTCATTGTGTAAGGAGGCCATCATGGCAGCATTAAACAAGAAGACTGTTGACGATTTCAACGCAGCCGGCAGAAGAGTTCTGGTCAGATGCGACTTCAACGTTCCGCTCAAGAACGGCGAGATCACCGATGAGACCAGAATCGTGGCAGCACTCCCCACCATCCAGAAGCTGATCGGTGAGGGCGCAAAGGTCATCCTCTGCTCCCACCTCGGCAAGGTCAAGAACGGACCCAACGAGGGTGAGTCCCTTGCTCCCGTTGCAAAGCGCCTTTCTGAGAAGCTCGGCAAGGAAGTGAAGTTCATCGCTGACTACCATGTCACCGGCGAGGAGGCTACCAAGGCCGTCGCTGAGATGAAGGACGGCGATGTCATTCTTCTGCAGAACACCCGGTTCAGAGGCAAGGAAGAGACCAAGCCCACCGAGGCAGGAGAGGGATTTGCCAAGGAGCTGGCAGATCTGGCAGATGACTATGTCTGCGATGCTTTCGGTTCCGCACACAGAGCACATGCTTCCGTCTCCGTGGTCACCAAGTACATCCGTGAGAAGGGCGGCACCTGCGCTGTCGGCTATCTGATGCAGAAGGAGATCAAGTTCCTGGGCAATGCTGTTGAGAACCCGGTTCGTCCTTTCGTCGCCATCCTCGGCGGTGCAAAGGTTGCCGACAAGCTCAACGTCATCTCCAACCTTCTGGAGAAGTGCGATACCCTGATCATCGGCGGCGGCATGGCTTATACCTTTGCCAAGGCACAGGGCTATGAGATCGGCAAGTCCCTTGTGGATGACACCAAGATCGACTACTGCAAGGAGATGATCGACAAGGCAAAGAGCCTTGGCAAGACCCTGCTCCTTCCTGTGGATGCGGTCATCACGGACCACTTCCCGGATCCCATCGATGATGCCACCATCGCAACCGAGGTTGTCGACATCGACAAGATCCCGGCTGACAAGATGGGCATGGATATCGGACCCAAGACCAGAAAGCTCTATGCGGATGCCATCAAGTCCGCAAAGACCGTTGTCTGGAACGGACCGATGGGCGTGTTCGAGAACCCGATCCTTGCTGAGGGCACCAAGTCCGTGGCACAGGCTATGGCTGACGCAGACGCAACCACCATCATCGGCGGCGGCGATTCCGCAGCAGCTGTGAACCAGCTCGGCTTCGCATCCAAGATGAGCCACATCTCCACTGGCGGCGGCGCTTCCCTTGAGTTCCTTGAGGGCAAGCAGCTTCCTGGTGTGTATGCAGCGGACGACAAGGACTGAGTCATTTCTTTGGAGGAAAATATCATGGCACGGAAAAAGATTATTGCCGGCAACTGGAAGATGAACAAGACTCCCAGCGAGGCAAAGGAACTGGTTGAGACCTTAAAGCCCCTCGTCAACAACCCGGACGTGGACGTGGTGTACTGCGTTCCCGCCATTGACATCACCACTGTCGGTGAGGCCATCAAGGGAACCAACGTCATGCTCGGCGCAGAGAACATCTCTGACCAGGACAAGGGCGCTTACACCGGCGAGATCTCCGCAGCAATGCTGGTGGATGCCGGCGTCAAGTTCGTCATCATCGGCCACTCCGAGAGAAGAGGCTACTATCACGAGGACGATGCTTTCCTGAACCGCAAGGTTCTCAAGGCTTTCGAGGCCGGTCTGACCCCCATCCTCTGCTGCGGCGAGTCTCTTGAGCAGAGAGAGGCTGGTGTGACCCTCGACTGGATCCGCCTTCAGATCAAGTCCGATCTGCAGGGTGTGACCAAGGAGCAGGCTGCTTCCATGGTCATCGCTTACGAGCCCATCTGGGCCATCGGCACCGGCAAGACCGCTACCGCAGATCAGGCTGAGGAAGTCTGCGGCGCAATCCGCAAGACCATCGCTGAGATCTACGATGAGGAGACTGCTGAGAAGATTCGCATTCAGTATGGCGGATCCATGAATGCCGGCAACTGCAAGGAGCTCCTTGCAAAACCCGACATCGATGGCGGCCTGATCGGCGGCGCTGCATTAAAGCCTGACTTCGGCAAGATCGTCAACTACAAGGACTGATCTGTCCGGTAACCAGGTAAACAAGTAACATCGTAAAATCAGAGAGGACCAGTTGGCTGTTGCTGACTGGCCCTTTTTTTGATTATTTTTCCCGCAGGTTCGTTGACGATCGATTTCCAAAATCCTATGATATATACAAAGGGCTTATTGCGGCCTTTTGCTGAGGATTAAATATGAACGGAACAGATCAGGATCATAATAACCGGCACCGGGTGGCCAGGGCGATGTACCTGGGTGCCCTGGCTGTGGTGTGCCTCCTTCTGGGAAGCACCACAGCACGGCTCTTGGACCGGTCGGATGCTGGAAACAATCAGTCGGTACTTGGCGTTTCCCGGGAAAAAGAGGAGGAAGACGTTCCTGACTGGGCAAAACCGGTGACCAGCGCAGCCTCCTCGGACAGCACCGAAGAGGCAGCCGCTGCCGACACCGATGCTGAGACGGCGGACACCGAAGAAGCTGCGGAAACTGCCGCATCTTCTGCTGCGGTCAGCACGGAGGCTGCCACGGAAGCGGATACCCAGCAGGCAGAGAGCGCTGATCCCGGGCTTTTGGAGACCGGGGAGGACTATGTTGCCATGGAGCGCTCCGACCTGGATGCCTGGGCAGAAAATCAGGGTATGACGGTCACGGAAGATGGCAATACAGTGACCTACGAGGATGAGAACCACAAGCTGGTGGTCACACTCAATGATGCCGGCAACTGTGTGCGCCTTGCGGGAAGTGCCTCTGGTACGCCAAAGGAGCAGTACGACTGGTATGAGGACTACATCATGTTTGTGACGACCGGTGAGATCTACGGAAGATGCGAAGGTCTCCTTGTGACTCTGCGGGACGGGGCCAGTTCGGACTTTTCCCTGATTTCCCGCTCATCTTCTGAAGACGGCGTCGAGGTATTGCTTGATAGCAGCGGCTCATCCAGCACCCTTACACTGGACCGTCCCAGCGGCGGCCCCTTCATTGAGTTTTGAGGTAATATGAACAGTATGAATGCAATCCGATACACGGAAGAAAAGTGTTTTACAAAGGAGCAGGTGCAGGACCTCTTCTCCTCGGTTGGCTGGGTGTCGGCAAACTATCCGAACAAGCTGTACCGGGCGCTTAAAAACTCCGAAACGGTCATGACCGCCTGGGACGGGGATGAACTCGTCGGCCTTGCCAGGGCGATCGATGACGGGGCGATACTCGCCCAGGTACACTATGTGCTGGTACGGCCCAGCTATCAGGGGCGCGGCATCGCGGGAGCGCTCGTCGAGAAGATCCGGGAGCACTACAGGGATTTCTTTTATATCGAGGGTATGCCGGAGAATGCGGACAATGTTCCCTTCTACGAGCGGCACGGCTTCGAGAGGATGGCGCATGGCGCTGCAATCCAGATCGTAAACCCGGACTTTCGCGACGATGATAACTGAGGAACTGGACAGATGATCTACACGGTAACGCTCAATCCCTCACTGGACTATGTCTTTACCGTTTCGGACTTTGCGACGGGAAAGACCAACCGCTCACAGGAGGAGGCCATTTATCCAGGTGGCAAGGGCATCAACGTCTCCCTGATGCTGCAGCACCTCGGCATTTCCTCCACGGCCCTTGGCTTTGTGGCGGGCTTTACTGGAAAGGAGATCACGGCAAGGCTTCAGGATCTGGGGCTTGTGACAGATTTTGTGAATCTTCCGGAGGGGTTTTCCAGGATCAATTGCAAATTTCGGAATCTGGAGAGCACGGAGATCAATGGGAGCGGCCCAAAGATCCCGGAGCGCTCCTATGAAGCGCTGTTGAATAAGCTGGACGGCCTCCAGGCGGGGGACGTCCTTTTTCTCTGCGGCAGCATTCCATCCTCTCTTCCGCGGGACACCTACGCGAAGATCGCGGATCGCCTCGCGGGACGCGGGGTTCTTATTGTGGCGGATGCGGCAGGCGAGGTTCTTCGAAAGATCCTGCCCTGCCATCCGTTCCTGGTAAAGCCAAACCGGGATGAGCTCGGGGCGTTCTTTGGGGTCCGGATCACGGACATGGCGTCTGTGGTACCCTATGCCAAAAAACTCAGGGATCTTGGCGCAGAGAATGCGCTGGTATCCCTTGGCGGAGATGGGGCGGTACTTGCTGCCACAGACGGAAAGACCTATCTTGCGCCTGCCCCGAAAGGAAAACTTGTCAATGCGGTGGGCTCCGGGGATGCCATGGTGGCGGGGTTTGCGGCCAGTTGGATCAAGACGGGTGATCCGCGGGAAGCACTGCGGCTTGGTCTTGCCTGCGGCAGCGCCAGCGCCTTCTGTGAGCGCTTTGCCTCCCGGGAACAGGTGGAGACACTTATGAAGAGTATTTCGGTGCAGGAGAAACAGGAAGCCCTCTGAAGCACCAAAAGAGCGAACCAGATCGTTCTTTCGGTATCGCAAAACACAAAACATATAGTCTGGAAATGGATTCAGACATGAAAAAAGCGCTGCAGTTTGCAGCGCTTTTTGCGTCTTTGAACTTTGGTCAGAACGTCTCAGTCGGTGTCCGAGTAGGGCAGTATCGGCCAGGTGATCGCGGGATCGACATAGTTTGTATAGTCGATACCGGTCATGGTGGACTTCAGATGCAGGTGCTTTGCGATCGAATCCGCATCCACAAAGGCGAGGGCCTGCAGGGCGGTCGTCAGAGCCGCCGTGTCTCCGTTTCCGAGGAAAGCCCGGTCCTTTGCCGAGTCGAGGAAGCAGTGTTCGATCAGAGCGGACTCCATGCCGTAGGCAGTGCAGCGTCTTGTGATGCCGTAGTAGTCATTCCCGCTGCTTCCCACCCGGAACTTGATGCCGCGCACATCCAGTCCGAGGGCATGCAGTTCGTCGAGCTCGGTCTGGGCGAAGTAGGCCTCCTGCGGGAACAGAGTGGGATCGATGGTGACATACACCTCCGATCCGGACCGTGTCGCCTCCCCGCCGCTGACATTGAAATGAAGGCAGGCGAAAAAGTCTGCGTTTACGCCTTCCGCGAAGTCTACCCGATCCTTCAGGGACATATCGACATCATCTGTGTGGGTCAGATAGACCTCAATGTTGTCATAGCTGCTCAGATAGAGCTGCACCCACTGGGCAAGAAAGAGAGACATGGACTTCTCCACAAAGGGTGCCCGGATGGCGCCGTTTTCACTCCCGCCGTGTCCCGGATCCAGCACGATCACGGTTTTTCCGTCCGCGGTCTTGGCTTGTGCCGGCAGGGCAAAGCAGGAAGACAGCGAAAGGGCAAGACAAAGGCCCGCCGCAAGGACAGCGGATAACAACGGTTTCGTAAGGTGTTTTCTCATTTTACTCCTCCCGATTTCCATTCGTCACAAAAGTGCATTATACTACGGCGGGGAGGGAAATGGGAAAGCGTTTGCGGTCAGGGTGCAACCTTTGCGGCCGGATTGTTGTCTATGCAAGTGGGAGTTTCCGGAATCTTAATAATCCCGTTCTGGAAACCGATGCGTAGGCCGGTTACAATGTCGGAGAGATCCCTGTCGGGAGCAGGGAAGATTTGGAGCACAGTGCATGAAGAAACGAGATCAGGACGACGAGGACGCCAGACTCTGGGACGATGAGTACCAGAGCGGCTCCTACGACGAAGAGACATATGAGAGAAATCCCGGGTCTGGCCGGTACGATGCCTATGATCGATACGACCGCTATGAGGATCCGGGGCAGGATTATGACAGGTACCGGGATGACGATGAGGATGCGTACGACGGACCATATCGGGAAAACCGTGAAAAGCCCCGCTACCACTATGACCAGAAAAAGGGCTGGGTGAGGGAAAAAAGCCGGGAACCTGAGAGAAGCCGCAGGGAAGCGCCAGGAAAGAACAGGAGACGCCCGAAAAAGAAGCACCGCGCACTTCCCATCGTGCTATTAATTCTGATCCTGGTGATCGGACTGCCGCTTGTCTGGCTCCTTGCCAAGGTGCGGGGCATGCAGGCGGACGGCCTTTCCTTTACAGACGTTGCGGACTCCATCAGTGAGGAAGTCAAGAACAGCATGTCCAACGGACCCATGGCGGGCTATCGCAACATCGCGATCCTTGGCGTGGATTCCATCACTGGTTCCCTGGATGAGGGGAACAACCGATCCGATGTGATGATCATTGCCTCCATCAACGAAAAGACCGGAGCCATCAAGCTGATGAGCGTGTACCGTGACACCTACCTGGACGTGGGAGACGGCACCTATGCAAAGGCCAATGCGGCCTACGCCTACGGCGGTCCGACCCAGACTGTGGAGATGCTCAACAAAAACCTGGATCTGAACATCACCGACTACGCAGTGGTGGGCTTTGAGGGAATCGCCCGGATTGTAGATGCCGTTGGCGGCGTGGAGATCGACGTCCAGCAGGATGAGATCGAGCACCTGAACAACTACCAGCTGACCATGTCTCAGGAGACCGGCATGGAGGATATCCCGGTGACCCAGCCGGGCCTTCAGACCCTGAACGGTCTGCAGGCCACCGCCTACTGCCGTATCCGTTACACCGAGGGCAATGACTTCAAGCGCACGGAGCGCCAGCGGGAGGTGTTGACCAAGGTCTTTGAGAAGATCAAGAAGAATCCGTTCAAAGCCCTGGCAAGCGCCAATGCCCTGATGAGCTATGTGAAGACTTCCATGAATATGGGAGAGCTCTTTACTCTGGCCATCCAGGCCTTCCGCTTTAACATCCAGGAGTCGACAGGCTTCCCCAATGAGGATCTGCGCACGGTGGGCTACATCGGGGACCAGTCCTGTGTGATTCCGATTACCCTGGCCAAAAATGTGACCTGGCTGCACGGGGAGCTCTTTGGCGACACGGACTACACCCCTTCCCAGACGGTGCAGGACATCTCCGCTCACGTAAGTTCGGTGAGCGGCTACTATTGAGCCCAAAACATGGATTCCTATCACAGCGATTTGAGACAGCGGCCGGTTGCGGCCGCTGCCTTTTGCGTTGTAATGGCTTGGAATGTAAAGCAGCGGGTGGGCAGTTCACAATGCACGCAGAATGAAAACCGGAGCCGAAAGGTGCCGGGACCCCGGCTTTCTCCGACAGGATATGTCGTGTTATGTCCAAAATGGGTGAAATCAGACCCGTTTTCTTGCATGATCGGGTTGATGGCAGGCCGGCAGGGGTGTATGTTAGAAACTGCAGTCGTCGTGAACACACAGCTTGTTTTGTGATGACGCTGTTTTGCAAGCTGACAACCTGGACGCAGCAGGAAACTCCAGGCTGCGTACCGAACGTAGGGGGGTAATCGCGATGAAAAAGATCTCTGTCAAAAAATCTGTCCTTTCCTGGACGCTTCTTGCTGTGCTTTTTCTCGGCACAGTCTTTTCAGGAGCAGGAACACTGAAGGCACAGGCAGCGGCGCAGGATACCAGCGTCAATGCCTACAACAGCTCTTACTGGAAGACCGTGGATCAATCCTATCTGCAGGATGCCATCCTGATCGGCAATTCGAGAATGAAAGGATTTGTTCTCTACTCCGGCGTTCCGAACCTGCAGGCCGTGGTCGGGGTCGGCTGGCGCGTCGCGGATTATGCCACCAAGAAAAAAATCGCCATCAACGGAAAGAAGTACACCGGCCCGGAGGCAATCCGTCTCTTTTCCTTCAACAAGGCCTACATCAACTTCGGCCTGAATGACCTGACGGACAAGGAGAGTTCGTTCGTTGCCAACTACAAGGCAATCATTGAGGATGTGAAGTCGGTCAACCCCAACGCCGTGATCTACATCAACTCGATTCTTCCTGTCAATCCCAGCGCAAAGAAGAAGTACCCCAAGGTGAACCAGGCCCGCATTGATACGCTGAACGCGGATCTGCGCCAGCTTGCCATCGACGAGGGCTGCGTCTACCTCGACACCGCCAGTGTATTCAAGGATGACAGCGGACACATGGCAGATGGCCTGACCTCTGACGGCGTCCATGTCAACCAGGCGTCCATGTATCTGTGGCGCGACTTCTGGCTGACCCATGCGGTGACAGATTAAGCAAAGCATTTCTGTACAGATGAATTTGGGGTATCTCTTATGAATGTGAAGAAGAAAAAGCCAATCGTTTCCATCCTTGCGGCAGCTGGCCTCTCCCTCACCCTTCTTGCAGGGTGCGGAAGTTCTGACGCGGGTTCTGCTGCTTCCACGGAAGCGGCTGCAGCGCAGACTGCTGCATCAGAAGGCACAACGGAAGAAGCTGCGCAGGCGTCCATCGATCCCGCCAAAGTGGTGGCCGACCTTGTCGCAAGCGGTGCCTATTCTGGAACCATGACGCAGCTTGACAACTCGCTGATCTCCTCGATCTATGGAATTCCCGAGGACAGCTACACCGATGCGGTGGTCTATGTCGGGGACGGCACCACCACAGAGACGGCAGCGGTGTTTACGACTGCGGATGAGGACGCGGCAAAGAGCCTGCAGGACATGCTCTCGTCCTACGTCAGTGACCAGATCGAGACCTACCAGGACTACGATCCGGATGAGGTGACCAAGCTCGAGGCCGCCACGGTCGAGACAAACGGCGCGTACGTCCTCTGCTGCATCCCTGCGGATGGAGATGCGGCGGCAGGCATCATCGACAGCGAGTTCCGCTGAGTGGCCGCCGATGGTATTCTCAAGTCTGCTCTTTCTCTTTCGCTTCTTCCCGGTGGTCCTTCTGCTCTACTTTGTGCCGCCTGCGCTCTTTCGGATGGTTCTGAAAAGACCTGGTGGTGCCGTGGGGGAAAGCGATGATTATCTGCCCTATCGGAACGTGGTCCTGTTCCTCACAAGCCTGGTGTTCTACGCCTGGGGGGAACCGGTCTACGTTCTTTTGATGCTTTTTTCCATTGCCCAGAACTACGCGGCGGGTCTTGCGATTGCGCACTTCCGGCACGCAGGAAAAAAGGGCGCCGCAAAGGGAACGCTTATCATCTCCCTTGTTCTTGGGATCGCCTGCCTTGGGTACTTCAAGTACGCGGACTTTGCGGTGACAAACATCAACCTTCTTCTTGGAAAGATCGCGCCGGGGTTTCAGATTCCGCTCCCCGCGGTGACCCTTCCCATCGGCATCTCCTTTTACACCTTCCAGACCATGTCCTATACGATTGATGTCTACCGGGGAACGGTGCGGGCACAGAAAAACCCCATCACCTTCGGAACGTATGTGGCCATGTTCCCGCAGCTGATTGCGGGTCCGATTGTCCAATATAAGACTGTGGAGAAAGAGCTCCACTGCAGAAAGACCACCGCGGAAGGGTTCTCCTCCGGGTCGCTTCGCTTTGTGGCGGGCCTTGGAAAGAAGGTTCTTCTTGCCAACTCGATCGGCCTCCTCTGGGACAGCGCAAAGGGCGCCCTCACCCTGGGCAGCAATACCCAGCCGTCCGTGCTTCTTCTCTGGCTCGGTGCCCTTGCCTACACCTTCCAGATTTACTTTGATTTCTCCGGCTACTCCGACATGGCGATCGGCATGGGACGGATGTTCGGCTTCCACTTCCTGGAGAACTTTGATCATCCCTATCTGTCCGCCTCTGTGACCGAGTTCTGGCGCCGCTGGCACATCTCCCTGGGTGCCTGGTTCCGGGACTACGTCTACATCCCACTGGGCGGAAACCGGAAAGGCGCGGCAAAACAGTTCCGCAACATCCTGATCGTCTGGGCCCTCACCGGCATATGGCACGGGGCAAGCTGGAACTTCCTCATCTGGGGACTGTACTTCGGGTTTCTTCTGATTCTGGAAAAGCTTTTCCTCAAGAAGGCCCTGTCCCGTCTGCCCCGCGTCGTGGGAGTGGTGTACACCTTCCTGCTTGCGGTCATCAGCTGGGTGATCTTTGCCTGTGACGACCTTGGGACATGTCTTGCCTACCTGAGGGGGATGTTCGGACTTGCGGGACTTCCCGCGGTGAACGACTACGGGATCTTTTCGCTCACCGGGTACGCGGCATTGCTGCTCGTCCTCTTTGTCGCGGCATCGGACCTGCCGGCAAGAATCTATCGAAACCTTGTCAGGCACCGCGCGGGAAGAGTGCTCACACTCATTGCCATGGCGGGAATCCTGCTTTTTGCCACGGCCTTTCTTGTCAGCGATACCTACAACCCGTTTTTGTACTTTCGCTTCTGATCCTGGTGCGGGGAGATCGAAATGGAAAAGAAATCAATAGGAAGACGCCTGCCTGCTCCGGCGATCCTGCTTCTTGTCTTTTTGCTGGGCGGCATGGCGGCGGGACTTCTTACCAAGCCCCGGACGTTCTCGGAGAATGAGAACCGGAATCTTGCGCAGAAGCCGAAGCTGACCCTATCCGGGATTCTTGACGGCTCCTATGAGGAGGACTTCGAGAATTATCTCACCGATCAGTTCCCGCTTCGGGACAACTGGATCAGCTTAAAGACCCGGGCAGAGCTTGCCATGGGAAAGCGTGAGGTGAACGGCGTCTATTTTGCATCGGACAACTATCTTCTTGAGACGCACCTCTCAGTGGATGAGACGGCGGGAGAGGAGAATGCCGAGAAAGCCGCGGCCTTTCTTCGAAACGAGGCGGCAGAGCTTGGCTCTTCGCACGTGCAGATGATGCTCGTTCCCGCGGCGACCGGTGTCCTTTCGGACAAGCTCCCCGCCCACGCGGTGACCTGGGATCAGGAAAAGCTGATCTCCACCTTCCGGGAGGACTGCGCGTCGGGAAGCGGGGGCGGGTCCCCGCTCTGGGTGGATGTGGATAGCGCCCTCGCGGCGCACAAAGAGGAGCCCATCTTTTACCGGACGGACCATCACTGGACAACCCTGGGCGCCTACTACGGATATGGGGCATACGAGAAGGCGCTGGGAGAGGAACCGCTTCCCGTGGAGGACTTTACCAAAACGGCGGCTTCGAATGACTTTCTTGGCACGGTGTACTCCAAGGTGGGCTATGCCAGGCAGAAGGACACACTTGAGATTTGGACACCCACCGGACAGGATGCAAAGGCTTTCCACCTCACGGCGGACGGGACGCTGGATCAGGACTCTCTGTACGTCACTTCGTACCTGGATACCAAGGACAAGTACAGCACCTTTCTTGGTGGAAACCACGCACTCGCGGTGATTACGAATACAAATGATGAGAAGAAACACAATGAAAAGACCCTTCTTGTCATCAAGGACAGCTTTGCGAACTGCCTGGTGCCTTTTTTGGCAAATCATTATGACCGCATCGTCCTTGTGGATCTTCGGTATCTGAAGCAGAAGGTTTCAGATATCTGTGACGAATATGACGTCACAGATGTGCTGCTTCTGTATAATACGGTGCATTTCACAGAGGCAAACTTCGCACTCCTGCAGTGAGGAAAAGAGCAGCAAAACCAGATACACGCTGCCGTGGGAATGGATTCGGCACAAAATGACCGCATTTGCGCGAAGATATTCTGTTTAATTCAATTTTAGACAACAAAAAGGCGCGTTTCGACGATTTACCATCGAAACGCGCCTTCGTTTGCATGGAGCGTGCTGTGGGAGCGAAGCTCATCCCTCAAGGAAAGACTTAATTTCCTCGTAGGTCTTGCTGCTGTTGATCATCTCGTCAGCAAGCTCTTTCTTTTTTGCCGCCTCAGCGGTGTTTTTGAGCTTGTTCAGCTTGGCAGTCTCCTTATCAAGTCTTTCCTGAAGCTTATTGACCTTCGCTTCCTGAGTAGCAATCTTTTCATCAACCGGAATTCTTCTGCGTGCCATGTATGAAAATCCTCCTTATGCTATTAAGATATGCTTTTTATAGTCACTTTGCAAGCGTAAGAGAAAAAATATTTGCGAAAAATCTGTGAAATGACCTTTGGACAGGAAGACAATGCAATTCGCACAGGATGGTTACAGGTGTCTTGATTGCTCTAAAGGAAGAAACAAGGCACCTTGGATCCCATAAAGTGAATTTTTGCTGGGAAAGGATGCCAAATGATTCAAACAGCGGGAATGCGTCCGAAGTACACACTTTGGAAAAACAAATCTGCGGGATCTGTCGATATAGAAAAGTGCCTATCAGATTAAAAAGTTGCATGATGAAACCATGGGATCCGTCCGCTTTGCCTGTTCGCGTGCCCGCGGGTGTGGTATCATCGTTCTCGTCGGCAAAAAGGAGGAACAGCATGAAGCGCAAGATCGTAATCATCGGGGCCGGCGCCGCGGGCCTCATGGCCGCCTGCGCGGCGCTCGAGGCAGGAGCGGACGTGACCGTCCTGGAGAAGAACGAGAAGGCGGGAAAGAAGATCTACATCACCGGGAAAGGGCGGTGCAACTTCACAAACGCCTGTGAACCGGAGGAGTTCTTCCCGAATGTCCGTAGAAACCCGAAGTTCCTCTACCACGCACTCTATGCCTTCCCGCCAAGCGCAATGATCGATTTCCTCGAGAAAAACGGCTGTCCAACCAAGGTGGAGCGGGGACGCAGGGCTTTCCCGGAATCGGATCACGCATCCGATGTGACAAAGGCCCTGACGGAATACATCAAAAAACACGGAGGAAAGATCCGATATCACGAGACCGTGCGGGATCTTCTTCTTGAAGCGGATCCGGAAAATCCGGAAGAAAAGCGGGTACGGGGTGTTGTCCTGGAAAATGGAACAAAATACGCCGCGGATGCGGTGATCCTTGCAGCAGGGGGTCTTTCCTATCCCTCCACCGGTTCCACCGGGGACGGGTACCGCCTGGCGCAGCGCGCGGGTCTTGCCGTGACGCCCACCTCCCCGTCGCTGGTCCCTCTTGTGACGAAGGAAGCCTGGCCGTTAACCCTGCAGGGACTTTCCCTCAAGAACGTTTCGGTCTCCCTCTGGGAGCGGGACCCGGATATAAATATAGTAGAAACACAGGAAAACTCCCCGCAGAAACCTGCGAAAAAGAAGCGCAAAAAGCCCATCTGGGAGGGCTTTGGCGAGATGATGTTCACGCACTTTGGACTGACGGGGCCCCTCATCCTGACGGCCTCGACCTACTGCGACTTTGCGAAGGTCCCGCAGGGCTACCGGCTGGAGCTTGACTGCAAGCCGGCGCTTACCCAAGAGCAGCTGCGGGAGAGGATCGATCGGGAGTTTGCCCTTTCCCGGGACAAAGCTCTTGTCAATGCCCTGCGGCCCCTCTTCCCGGAGCGGCTTGCCAGGGAGATGGCGCTCTTATTTGTGGAATCCGTCCGGCCGGGCAGGAATCCCGAAGAGGAGATCCAGTGTCGGGCTGTCACCTTCAATGAGAAGGAGCGGGATGCCCTTGCTGCCCTCACGAAGTGCGTTCCCATGACGATTACCGGCACCCGGGGCTTTCCGGAGGCGATCATCACAAAAGGCGGCATCAGCATTAAGGAATGGAATCCCGCCACGATGGAGGCAAAGAAAGTCCACGGCCTCTACGGCGCGGGAGAAGTACTGGATCTGGATGCTGTGACCGGCGGCTACAACCTGCAGATTGCCTGGAGCACCGGGCACCTTGCGGGAGCATCGGCTGCCGGATCGGATGAGAAAGAATGAGATGGAAGGGAGAAAATATGGGAGCATGTTTTAACATCGCAATCGACGGACCGGCGGGTGCCGGAAAGAGCACGATTGCAAAACAGGTGGCGGCGCAGATGGGAAGCATCTACGTGGACACCGGGGCAATGTATCGGGCAATGGCATTGTATCTTCTGCAGAAGGGCCTGGACCCGGCAATGGCAGAGAGCGATCCGGAGGGCTTTCTGAAAAAGGTGGAGGAACTCTGCCGGGAGCCGGAGATCTCGATCGAGTACCGGGATGGTGTGCAGGTCGTTCTCCTGAACGGGGAGAACGTCAACGGAAAACTCCGCACCCAGGAAGTCTCCGACATGGCATCGAAGAGTTCCGGTGTGGGAAAGCTCCGGAAGCGCCTCGTGGAGTTACAGCAGGAACTTGCCAAAAAGACCTCGGTGGTCATGGACGGCCGGGACATCGGCACTGTCGTGCTGCCGGACGCTGACGTCAAGGTCTACCTGACCGCGGACAGCCGGGTTCGGGCAAGACGCCGGTACCTGGAGAACCTGGAGGCGAAGAAGAAGGGAAGAGAGCTCTCCCCGGAGGATCTTGACCTTGATGCCATCGAGAAGGATGTGAAGGAGCGGGATGCGCGGGATATGAACCGCGCTGAGAGTCCCCTTCGCCAGGCGGAGGATGCCGTCCTTGTTGACAGCTCAGATATGACCATCGACCAGGTGGTGGAGACCATCCTGAATCTTGCTGCCCAAAAAAAAGGGCGCCCGCAGGTAATCACTGCCAGGACTGCGGGCTTCTGCTTCGGCGTGGAAAAGG
>JBJEYC010000528.1:0-3964 GCA_051886435.1 Lachnospiraceae bacterium | reverse complement strand
TTCTGTAAATTTTCACGGAAAACCGGGGATCGGCGATTGAAAACACTGTAGCCTTATGCTATAATGCTCCACAGTGTGATAAAAATTTAACAAAGTTGATTGGCAAAGCACACAATAACAATTCCAGAAAACCAAAATGAAAGGTTAGGGAGGCTATCATGTCAGAAGATCGTATCGTAATTGCAAGTGCGTGCCGTACCGCAGTTGGAAAGATGGGCGGAACCCTCTCCACCACCCCCGTTGCCAAGCTCGGTGAGATCGTCATCCGCGAGGCAGTCAACCGCGCCGGCATCAAGCCCGAGGATGTGGATCAGGTATTCATGGGCTGCGTCATCCAGGCTGCCCAGGGACAGAACGTTGCCAGACAGGCTTCCATCAATGCAGGCCTTCCGGTGACCACCCCCGCTGTCACCCTGAACGTGGTCTGCGGCTCCGGTCTGTACGCTGTCAACCTTGCGGCCGACATCATCAAGGCCGGTGAGGCTGATGTGGTCGTCGCAGGCGGCATGGAGAACATGTCCATGGCTCCTTATGCGCTGACCAAGGCCCGTTTCGGCTATCGTATGAACAACGCCACCATGGTGGATACCATGGTCAACGATGCCCTCTGGGATGCATTCAACAACTATCACATGATCCGCACGGCAGACAATGTCGCTGCAAAGTGGAACCTGACCCGTGAGGAGCTCGATGAGTTCTCCGCCTGGAGCCAGACCAAGTGTGCTGAGGCACAGGAGGCCGGAAAGTTCAAGGATGAGATCGTCCCCGTCGAGGTCAAGATGAAGAAGCAGACCGTTGTCTTCGACAAGGATGAGGGCCCCAGAGGCAGACAGACCGCTGCGGACATCGCAAAGCTCAAGACCATCAATCCGGATGGCGTGACCACCGCTGGCAATGCCTCCGGCATCAACGACGGCGCTTCCGCTCTGGTTGTCATGAGCGAGAAGAAGGCCAAGGAGCTCGGCGTGAAGCCGATGGCTGTCTGGGTTGCCGGTGCACTCGGCGGCGTGGATCCCGCGATCATGGGTGTCGGCCCGGTTGTCGCAACCAAGAAGGTCCTTGCAAAGACCGGCCTGACCATCGACGACTTTGATCTGTACGAGGCCAATGAGGCATTCGCAGCACAGTCTGTCGCAGTCGGCAAGGAACTCCACTTCGACATGGACAAGCTCAACGTCAACGGCGGCGCCATCGCCATCGGCCACCCCGTCGGAGCTTCCGGTGCGCGCATTCTGACCACCCTGCTCTACGAGATGCAGAAGAGAAACAGCAAGAGAGGTCTTGCAACGCTCTGCATCGGCGGCGGCATGGGCTGCGCAACGGTTGTTGAGAGATACGAAGCATAACAGCAAACGCAGTATCCTGCAGGGAGCAAGCAAGCCCTGCAGGATATTGATGTGCCATGCATCAAACAGAATTCATTTGGAGGGAAGAAACCATGGGATATGTGAAGGTAGAGACTGAGGGCGCCGTCGCGGTGCTCACCATCGACCGCCCGAAGGCACTCAACGCGCTCAACTCCGAGGTGCTGGACGATCTTTCCGCAGCCATCGACGGCCTGGATCTGGAGGCAGTCCGGTGCCTGGTCATCACCGGTGCCGGAGACAAGTCCTTTGTGGCCGGCGCAGACATCGGAGAGATGAGCACCCTCTCCAAGGCAGAGGGCGAGGCGTTCGGCAAGAAGGGAAATGACCTGTTCCGCAAGATCGAGACGCTTCCGATCCCCACGATCGCAGCAGTCAACGGCTTTGCTCTCGGCGGCGGCAATGAGCTCTCCATGAGCTGCGACATCCGCCTGGCAGCAGAGAACGCGGTCTTCGGACAGCCCGAGACCGGCCTCGGCATCACCCCCGGCTTTGGCGGCACCCAGAGACTGGCAAGACTCATCGGACCCGGCTATGCAAAGCAGCTCATCTACTCCGCAAGAAATATCAAGGCGGATGAGGCACTGCGCGTCGGTCTTGTGAATGCCGTCTATCCGCAGGAGGAGCTCCTTCCTGCAGCAAAGAAGCTCGCTGCAACGATCGCCGGCAATGCGCCGATCGCTGTCCGCGCCTGCAAGAAGGCCATCAACGAGGGCCTCGAGCAGAACATGGACGATGCCATTGTGACCGAGGAGAAGCTCTTCGGCAGCTGCTTTGAGACAGAGGACCAGCGGGCTGGCATGGGCAACTTCTTAAAGAAGAAGGATGACCCTACAAAGGTCAAGCACGTCGCATTCCAGAACAAGTAAGTCGAACCTGGTTTCACCCCGCGCCGACAGCGCGGTGCGGGTCAAAAACATAAATGGAGGAAAACATATCATGAAGGTAGCAGTCATCGGCGCCGGCACTATGGGATCCGGAATCGGACAGGCATTCGCACAGAGTGATGCAGTGGAGAAGGTTTATCTCTGCGATATCAAGCAGGAGTTCGCAGACGGCGGCAAGGCCAAGATCAAGAAGAATCTGGACCGCCAGGTTGCCAAGGGAAAGATGGATCAGGCCAAGGCCGATGCCATCCTGGGCAAGGTTGTGACCGGACTTGCAGACATCGCTGTGGATCCCGACCTCGTGGTCGAGGCTGTCCTCGAGAAGATGGATCTGAAGCAGGCCACCTTCAAGAACCTGCAGGACAACATCGTCAAGAATCCGGACTGCATCTATGCGTCCAACACCTCTTCCCTCTCCATCACCGAGATCGGAACCGGCCTCTCCAAGCCCGTCGTCGGCATGCACTTCTTCAATCCGGCTCCTGTCATGAAGCTGGTTGAGGTCATCCAGGGCGCCAACACCCCCGATGAGACCGTTGCCAAGGTCAAGGAGATCTCCGAGACCATCGGCAAGACCCCCGTTCAGGTCAACGAGGCTGCAGGCTTTGTCGTCAACCGTATCCTGGTTCCGATGATCAACGAGGCCATCAACGTTTACTACACCGGCACTTCTGATATCGCCGGCATCGACACTGCCATGAAGCTCGGCTGCAACCATCCTATGGGACCGCTTGAGCTCGGCGACTACATCGGACTCGATGTCGTCCTGGCCATCATGGATGTGCTCTTTGCAGATACCCACGACAACAAGTACGCTGCCAGCCCGCTCCTTCGCAAGATGGTCCGCGCAAAGCACCTGGGCGTCAAGACCGGCATCGGCTTCTACAAGTACAACGCAGACCGCACCAAGACCCCGGTGGATCAGCTCTGATCCCGAAAAGCCCCGAATCAGGTTTAGCTACGGAAGGCGCACCCACGGCGGTGCGCCCTCCGATTTATCTCAACAAAGGAGAATGAAACATGGACTTTCAGTTGGACAAAGAACATGAAATGGCAAGATCCCTCTTCAGGGATTTCGCAGAGAAGGAAGTAAAGCCCCTCGCGATCGAGACCGATGAGACCGAGAAGTTCCCGAGAGAGACCGTCGAAAAGATGCAGAAGTACGGCTTCATGGGCATCGCGATTCCGAAGGAGTACGGCGGCCAGGGCTGCGATCCCCTCACCTATGTGATGTGCGTTGAGGAGCTCGCAAAGGTCTGCGGCACCACCTCCGTCATTGTCTCTGCACATTCTTCCCTGTGCTGCGATCCGATCCTGACTTTTGGTACCGAGGAGCAGAAGCAGAAGTACCTCGTTCCCCTTGCAAAGGGCGAGAAGCTTGGCGCATTCGGTCTGACCGAGCCCGGCGCCGGCACGGATGCCCAGGGTGTCCAGACCAAGGCAGTCCTTTCCGAGGACGGCAAGGAGTGGATCCTGAACGGCTCCAAGTGCTTCATCACCAACGGCAAAGAGGCTGATATCTACATCATCATCGCCTACACCGACATCGTCCTGGACAAGAAGGGCAGAAAGCAGAAGAAGTTCTCCGCCTTCATCGTTGAGAAGGGAACTCCGGGCTTCACCTTCGGAACCAAGGAGAACAAGATGGGTATCCGCGGATCTTCCACCTATGAGCTGATCTTCCAGGATATGCACATCCCGGCAGAGAACCTG
>JBJEYC010000527.1:0-3978 GCA_051886435.1 Lachnospiraceae bacterium | reverse complement strand
GACAGGCCTTGTCAAAGACCTCCTCGCTCCGGCATCTTCCCATCAGCATGCTCTCAGCGCCGAACATCTCCGGCACCTCAGTCAGGATGGTGGTACCGCCCATGGAGACCAGAAGATCCGAGAACCTGCCGACAGTCGGGTTCGCGGTGAGACCGGACAGGCCATCAGAGCCGCCGCACTTTAAGCCAACAACCAGCTTGTCTGCGGAGAGCTCCGTTCTGGAAAATTTCCCAGCGTAGGCAGCGAGTTCCTGCAGGATCTTCCGTCCCGCTGCGAACTCATCCTCCACATCCTGGCAGGTCAGGAATTTCACCCGCTCCGGGTTGTAAGGTCCCAGCTCCTTGAGGAACTGCTCATGGGTCAGGTTCTCACAGCCAAGAGAGAGCACCAGCACTGCTCCCGCGTTGGGATGGCGCGCCAGGGCTGCGAGGAGCTTTCTCGTCTGGGCATGATCTGCTCCCGTCTGAGAGCAGCCAAAGGGATGCGGGAAGGTGTAGAGCCCGTCAATGGTGCCCTGTACCAGATCCTGGTTCTGCTCCACCAGCTTCTTTGCGACATCGTTGACGCAGCCAACCGTCGGGATGATCCAGATTTCATTCCGGACACCCGCTCTGCCGTCTTCACGCAGATATCCCTGGAATGTTCTGGGTTCTCTCTTCTCCAGCTCCTTCCAGAAGGGATGATAGGTGTAAGTCACCTCTCCGGAGAGGTTGGTGGCCATGTTGTGGGTGTGAACCCAGGATCCTGCTGTGATGTCCTTCGTGGCATGACCGATGGCATTGCCGTACTTGACCACCTGCCCGCCTTCCCTGATCTCTTCCACAGCCATCTTGTGGCCCTGGGGGATGTCCTCAAGGGCAGTGACCGTCTTTCCCGCCACCGCAACAGCTGTACCCTTTGCGATCGGGTGGAGGGCAACCACTACGTTGTCATGATCTGTGATCCGGATATACTCCGCCATAATTTTCACGCTTTCCCCTGCAGCGCACGCCGCCTGCAGGAATCTCACCTAGGTTGGTAGTCTCTCAGAGCCGGATTTTGAACACGGCCTTTTTGTCCTGCGTCCCGGTTCCCTCTCCCTGAAGGCACGGCGCATGGCCATCTTCCGGGAAAAAGACGGCAAAGCTCCCCGCCGGGACACGGAATGAATCAAAGGATCCCCGATAAAAGGCGAAGTCCTTTCCCTCGGGATCCCGCACGGGATCTCCCAGAGACGCAAGCGGTGCGTAGCCCATGTATTCGGATCCAGACAGAACAAGCTGCAGATCCGCATAGAGCTTGTGAGCCTCCGGTTCCGCCACCTTCGGATCCTTCAGCGAAGGATTCTGAATCATGACGTACAGGTTCTGACCGTCAATCTCATAAGTCCCCTCCGGCATCGACGCAAGATCGTGCTCCGCCAGATATGCGATGATCTTTTCCATTCCCGGAAGTGCCCGGTAGGTCCCCATGTGGTCACATGTGTCCAGTATCATATGTGTAACCCCTTTCTTTTTGCATGTAACAAGTTCGCATCATTTCGATGTTTTCTTTGTGTAAGTGCTTACATTATAGACCTGACATGCTGGCTTGGCAATGGCAAAACGCAGCGGAATGAAGAATCCTTTGCCTTCTTTTTCCTTCGCCGGTTCTCATTGACACAGGCGCCCGGTACATTGGCGTTTTGTTCGGATTCTGCTATACTTTTCGAATCGCCGGAAGGCAGAATCAGATGTTAAACAAGTGGAAGGACATTTCATGGGCATAGTTGTATTCGGAGCAGTTTTTGTCGACATCAAGGGCTATCCCCTGTCGCAGTATATCCCGGGCGGCCGCAATGTCGGCCGGGTGGTGGAGGTGCACGGCGGTGTCTCCCGAAACGTGGTGGAGGACATCGCAAACGTGGAACTCAGACCCACGTTTGTGAGCCTGGTAGACGAAACCGGCACCGGAACAGACGTCATTGCCAAGTTAAAGCGCCACCAGGTCAATACCTCCTATATGCGCCGCGTAAAAGACGGTCTGGGCAGCTGGCTTGCGATCTTTGACAACACCGGAGACGTGGTCGCTTCGATCTCCAAGCGCCCGGACCTGTCTGAAATCGGGAAAATCCTGGACGAGCAGGGCGATGAAATCATCGAAAACGCCGACAGCGTGGTTGTGGAGATCGATATGGACTCCTCGATCCTGCGCAAGGTCTTCAACCTTGCTGAACGCTATCACAAAGAGGTCTATGCCGTCGTCTCCAACATGTCCATTGCCATGGAGCGCCGGGACCTTCTCTCCCGCTGCGGCGTGGTGGTCTGCAATCGGGAGGAGGCAGGGCTGCTCTTTTCCTGCAATTATCAGGAGAACTCTCCTGAAGAGATGGTCACCATCCTGGAGAAGCTGGTAAACGCCTCTGGCATTCATCGGATGGTGGTAACTCTTGGGAGTGAGGGTGCTGTATACGCAGAAAAGAACGGACCTTCCGGCTATGTCCCTGCCTGGAAGGTAGATGTCATCGACACCACAGGCTGCGGCGACGCATTCTTTGCAGGAACTGCAATCGGACTGACCTACGGAAAAACCCTGGAGGAGGCCTGCGGCATCGGGACAAGGCTCGCCGCTTCTGTCATCGCCACCAGAGAGAACGTCTGCCCCCGGTTCCTACCCTCCGAATTTGGGCTCTCGATTGCCCCCGATCCGATCACTAAAAGCCCTTCCGGGGCAGCACAATGAGAAAGCTCAGCCGGGACGGCGTCAAGTACCTGGCAGCCTTCGCGATGGTGTTCAACCACGTGGCCAACGCGGGTCTGGTGCCAGAGGGCACCGTTTTGCACGACGCCTTTGTCAACATCGGATATGTCACTGCCATCACGATGTGCTGGTTTCTCGTAGAGGGCTTCTATCACACCCACAGCATCCGACGTTATCTGGGGCGGCTCCTTCTCTTTGCTGCCATCGCCCAGATTCCCTACATGAACTGTCTGAACATTGTGCAGCTGGATATGCTCTTTTCCCTTGCGCTGTGTCTTCTGCTGCTCTGCGTTCTGGTCTATGTGCCGGACGGGGTGGTGCGGCAGCTCCTGGTCCTGCTTCTGTTTGGTCTCTCCCTTTTCACGGATTGGGCAGTTTTGGCACCGCTGTTTACCGCTGTATTTGCCCGGTACCGGAATGACAAAAGGGCTCTTGCCATCGCATGGCCGGTGCTCTCCGCCCTTGTCGGCCTGACCTCGCTTCCTGCTGTGATCACCCCATACGGGATCTGTAACGCCGTCTTCGCGGGACTTGCTCCTCTGCTTGCCGGCTTTGTGGTCCAATACGGCTGCAGTGGAGAGCCCGCAAAATCCCACCATAAGTTTCACAAGTGGTTCTTCTACATTTTTTATCCCGCCCATCTGACCATCATCTGGATCATTAAAATGGCAGTCGGGCTCTGACTTTTCGGTCAGGGCCGGCTGCCATTTTTACTGCCTTCTATTTTGTTTCTTATTACTGCGTAGATGCTTCTGTGTACACGTAAAACCGTGCGTCCAGGCAACGCCGTCGGATTATAGAACACTTGAAAAAACACAAAAAACCAAGATTCTCTTCAAGGAGTTTTTCAAGAAGGTCCATATGGATAAATCTACAAGGGAAATTTGGACTTTCGTACTGGAAAGATATCGTTCGCCTGTGCGAAGCATGGCCTGAAGGCCAGCCGGCATCTTATTGGCTTTTGGATAACAGCATTGATTCCAAGCAGTACTACTATCGACGGCTTTACTTTTGGCAGGGGCGGATGGTTTGACGTTTACTGTGTATCAGGGATCATAAAAAAGATATCGTGATGTTTTATCGCAATTCCTTTCCCAGGGCCGAGATTAACTAATTGTGCTTCGAAAATTCAAAAATGGCGCATTCAGACTCGCGATCCGTCTTAATAGCTGCAGTAACCGGCTTTTCGGCTTCATGCTGGCAAAGGAGCCATAAAATTATCTTGCCAAATTTAATTTAAAATATTAAACTTATTTAAAT
>JBJEYC010000526.1:0-3987 GCA_051886435.1 Lachnospiraceae bacterium | reverse complement strand
TGGATCTTCTGCAGGCGCCGCCCCAGAAGCGGGAAGCGCCGGAGGGGATCCCTGTCGTCACCCTCGACGCCGCTTTATGCGTGACGAAAGATGAGACGGGGGAAAAAGCCCCGGAGCCGGCCGCACAGCCCAAAGCTGTGACCCTGCCCGACGTGAAGGCGGGGAAGGCCACTCTTTCGGAATTTACGGCATCCCTGGATGAACAGGTGCTCTACCGTCTGGTTGCCGGCGCAGGGAGTGAGACGAAGTATCAGGTATCTCCCCGGGGCGGCCTCCATGTGAAAAAGGTGAAGGCCCCGTCCTCCTCCGGCGCCACCACCGCGCTCTTTACAAAGAGCCTCGGGATCCCCGCCTGGTTTGTGACGGACGGCCCGGCGGGCGCCCACATCCCCTTCTGCGGCGCGACCTGCTGGCCGGTGGGCATGGTGCTGGCCCAGACCTGGGATCTGGCTGCCCTGGAGCAGATGGGACAGGCCCTTGGAAAAGAGCTCGCCTATTACCACCAGAGCGTCCTCTTGGGGCCCGGCATGAACATCCACCGGGATCCGCTCTGCGGCAGGAATTTCGAGTACTTCTCGGAGGATCCTGTTCTCTCCGGCAGGGCGGCCGCTGCCATCACCAGAGGACTCCAGAAAAATCCCGGCGTTGCAGCCTGCATCAAGCACTTCTGCTGCAACAACCAGGAGGCGGACCGGGCAAACGAGAACAACACCGTCTCGGTGCGGGCGCTGCGGGAACTCTATCTTCGCGGCTTTGAGATCTGCGTCCGGGAGGGACATCCCAGGACCCTCATGACGAGCTACAACAAGGTCAACGGCTGCCACACCTCGTCTTCCAAAACCCTCCTGACCTCGATCCTGCGGGACGAGTGGGGGTTCGACGGGTGCGTGATGACCGACTGGGGCACGACCAGCGACAAGGTCGAGGACCTGAAGGCCGGCAACAACCTGATCATGGGCGGCTACCGGAGCACCTTCCTGCAGGCGGCCTTTGAGGGCTGGGATCCCGTCTTTGCGGATGACGGCTATGTGAAGATCGACCGCTTCCGGGTCTACGGCGGCTTTATGACCGAGGAGGTGGAGAACTGGAACACCTTCACACCGGAAAAGGGCGGCCCGGATACGGTCAGCACAAAGGTTGCGCCGGGCAAGAAACTTGCCAAAAAGGCGGAGGAGTATATCCAGCGCGGCATCGCCTCTGTGAAGGAGGAGGCGGACGGCAGCAGGACGGTCACCTACACCGGCAAAAAGCGCGGCAAGACCCTCTCCCGGGCAGTGCTCGAGGAGAATGCGCGCTGCGTCCTCGCACAGATCCTGGACTCCGTCTCCTTTGATGTGATGATGGGAAACTGAGGCAATCGAAAAAACAGCAAAAATACAGCGCTCTGACTTCGACCATGCGTGTCGGGTCAGGGCGCTTTTGTCATGCGTCTTTTGCGAAAACGGGACAGATCCCGGATGTTCTGCCGCGGGAGAGGACAATACAGCGACTTTGGGACAATTTGGCGCGGAAACTGGAAGGCATCCAAAATCCTGGAAATTCTTCTGGCAGCATTCCCTGTCTGCCTTTCGTCACGCGCTGTGGGTGGCGGCGTCCTCCTCGGAGAAGAAATCCCGGAAGACCGAGACAAAGGTCTGCTGCGTGTCTGTGAGCTTCTGGTTTCTTCCACAGCTCAGGGAGATTTGCGGCACAAAGCCCAGAAGCCGCACCGGGAAGCACAGGAGCGGGTTGTCCTGCTCCATGGAAAAGTCCCGCTCTGGGGCGAGGGTGCGCTGGATGTAGTCCTTTGGCGCAAGAAACACCCCACTGCCGCTCCGGCACAAGTCTGCGTTGAGTTCACAGTTCTCGGAGGAGAAGGCGGCCTTTGGCGTAAAGCCCGCGGTGTCAAAGCAGGCGCGGTTGTCGATGGCGATCTGCCCTTCCCCGTCGAGGAGCAGGATGAAAGGGAGGTCCTGAAGCAGTGCAAGATCCCCGGTCCGCTCAAGGCGCTGGCGCCTTGCAGCCCAGCCGCTGCCGTAGCGGGAAAGTGCGAGACGCTCCCGGAAACAGGCGCAGAAGGGGGACATGTCGATGGTGATGATCGACTTCACTTCCCGCGGCAGCGGGAAGTAGCTGAGGTAGAGATCCATGTCCTGAATGTATCGGCCGATCAGGGCGTGGGGCCGCCGCACGACGCGAACGGACGTGTCGGGGCAGATCTGGTGGAAGCGGGAGAGAAGCTCCGAGAGAAACGGCGGATGGGAGTAGGTGGAGATGCCCAGGGTGAGCACGGGCCGGGACGCTGTCGTGACCTCCTTGAGGTCGCTCAGCATGGTGTCATAGTTCTGCAGCAGGACCTGCGCATCCCGAAACAGAACCTCCCCCGCGCGGGTGAGCCGAAGCGGCACCTCCCGCAGGAACAGCGGGCTTCCCACTTCCTCCTCAAGCTTTTTGAGCTGTTCGCTCAGCGACTGCTGGGAGACGAAGAGCCTCCTGGCAGCGCTGCTGATGCTGCGCTCCTGCGCGATCGTGACAAAATATCGGATGTTACGGATGTTCATGCAAAAATCAGCCCCCTATGCCGGCGGAGGCCATTCCTCCACTGAAAGCAGTATATCACGGGCGGCGCATGCGGGCCACTGCATGTGGCGTCTTTTGATGTCTGCCCCGCCCACAGGAAAGAACCTGTGGGGAACCGGAAAAGAGTTGTTGGACTTCATACCGGGCTCTTCGTACAATCATCTGTGGTGAAGTCTGAACTCTCCGGGGACGTCCTGTGAATGACTTGAAGAAGGGGAGAGGGGCACACCGACAATCAGGCAGTTCCCTGTTCCCGTGGTAAGACAGCAGGTTTTGACATCGGCGGAACAGGAAGTGCAGAAACGGGCCGGGCTTTTCGAAAGCCGGGTCCTTTCTTTATGCCCGAAACAGGACAGAAGGGACAGGCGGGCAGTCCCTGTCCCTTGTCTTTGCCGGCAAAGTTTCGTATACTGTCCGCGCGCCGGAACGGCTTGTTGGGGGGAAGAACACAATGAGGCAGAAAGGGGAAGGCGTGTGAGTCAGTGCACAAGGACGCAAGAGGGGGAAAGGCGAAGAAACGAGATCCTGCTGGATGATTTCTACGCAGATCTGAGAAAGAGCGGAATCCCCGCGGGGGAGGCGCTCAAGAGAAGAAAACAGGCAGAGGGCTTTCTGAACACCTACCTTTTATCGGGGCAGGGAGAGCAGATGGAGCAGGGCGCCGTGCGCCTCCTTCCCTACCTGCGCACCTGCAGAAAGGGCGGCACCTCTTGTCAGGAAATCCGGGAGATCACCGAGTCTCTGCGCCTGTTTTATCACTGTATGGAGGACACGGGATACCTGGATGCGAAGTCGAAAAACCGGCTGGAAAAGCAGTGCTGGTTTGCCCTGCATCTGGGTGCCGGGAGAGGACATGTAAGATGAGCACCAAACGTGCGGCGCTGCCGGATTCCCGGGGGCGCCGTTTTGCCGGGAAAGATATGGGCGCGAAGATCCGCACGGCAGCTGCCGTGATCTTTGGAAACGTCCTCTACGCCCTGACGGTACAGCTGTTTCTGGAGCCTGCAGGGCTACCCACCGGCGGTACGACAGGCATTGCCCTGTTCGTGCGCGCGCTGACGGGGTTTTCGCTCTCTGCCTTTGTGCTCTTATTCAACACCGCGATGCTGATCTGGGGCGGCTTTGAACTTGGCCGCAAGTTCTTTTTGGCCACCATTCTCTCAACCCTCGTCTATCCCCTTGCCCTGGGGACCTTTGAAAAGCTCCTTGCGGGTGTTGTGCTCACCGATAACATCATGCTGAACACGGTGTTCTCGGGCCTTGGGATCGGCGCTTCGCTGGGGATCGTCATCCGGGAGGGCGCGAGCACCGGCGGCTGTGATATCCCGCCGCTTGTGCTCCACAAGAGGACGGGCATGCGCATCTCCGGAATCCTCTCCGGCATGGACTACGCGATCCTTTTGCTGCAGGCCCTCTCCAATCCCCCGG
>JBJEYC010000525.1:0-4009 GCA_051886435.1 Lachnospiraceae bacterium | reverse complement strand
ACGAAGGGCTTTGAGACCTCGGTGCACGGCCTGTATGCGATCGGCGACGGCGCCGGCATCACCAGGGGCCTGCAGCAGGCTTCTGCGAACGGCCTTGCGGTGGCAAGGTCCATCCTGGATCTTCCGGAGTAAAGAATGGCAATACGAAGAAAAACATGGCTTGCCGCGGTGCTTTCTGCCGCGGCGCTTGCGCTCTCCGGCTGCGGGGAAAACGTGGTCTTCCTGACCGGCAAAGACGGGACCCCGGTCTTTTCCGTAGGGGAGAAGATGGTCACGCAGCAGGCGCTCTCCGTCTACTATGAGAATCTCCAGCGGGAGTACGAGGCGCTTTTCGGCGCGGACATCTGGCAGAAGGAGGGGAACGAGAACCTCTGGACGGTGGTCCGGGACAATGCCCTGGCCCAGATCTCCAAGGTGGCCGTGCTTGACGAGATGGCGGGAGAGGATGGCGTTGCCCTATCGGAGGATGAAACCGATGCCTGCCGAAGTGCAGCCAATGCCTACTACGCATCCCTCACCGATGCGGAAAAGCAATACTTTGGGCTTTCGGAGGCGGACTTTGCCGGGATGTACGAGGATTACTGCCTCGCCGGGGCCGAGTACCAGTCGATTCTCTCCTCCTCCGGGATCGAAGTGTCCGACGATGAAGCAAGATCCGTGACCTGCCAGTATATCTGTTTTCTGGCCGCGGATGACGCCATGACAAGGGCAAAGCAGGTCCGCCAGGAGATCACTGACGGCATGAACCAGAATCTTGGCAAGACCTTTTTGCAGTACATCGCCGAGTACAACGAGGACAGCAGCTCCACGATGTCCATCTCCCGGGCATCCTCGGATGAGGCCCTGATCGAGGCGGCCTTCTCCCTGGAGCTGAACGGCATCAGCGACCCTGTGGAGTCGTCGGACGGGAATGTCTACATCCTCAAGTGCATCAGCCTTTCGGATGATGCCGAGACCGAGGCCAACAAGGCCGTGATCCAGAAACAGCGGGAAGAAGAGGCGTACGAGAGCGCCTGTGACGAATTTTTGCAAAAGACAAAGAGCGGAATCGACCAGACCGCCCTCTCGGGGATCACCCTGGTGACGGACGACAACATCAAGACCTCTTCCTTCTTTACCACGTATGATCAATACCTTGGGGAGGAGACGGGACTCGAGCCCGATCTTTCACAGACAGCGCAGTGACAGACAGTCAGATGGAGGAAAAGCATATGGTTAAAATCGACACAGTGGATGCAAACGGCACACAGGCCCAGGGCCTTCTGGTGGAGCAGATGGGCGGCGAAGGTCATCCGAATCTGATCCTCATCCAGTGCAAAAAGGGATATCTGATGTGCGGATACCTGAACCTTCCGGCGGCAGAGAAGTTCGGCGATGCGACAGTGCTTGTCGGCGGTGCGGACTTTGCAGCGGTTTTGTCCAATCCGATCAAGGATGCAACGTCTGCCGCCAGAGCACTCGGCGTAAAAGACGGCATGACCGGCGCTGAGGCTGCGGCGGTCCTGAACCGCTGAGGAAGCGGAGACGGGACAGGAAAAACCCTATATATAGTGAAAACGGAGCGCGGAGCAGAACCTGAAGGGGTTCTGCTCCGCGTTTGCTGTCATTCCGATTTATCCTTTCCCGCCCGGTAGTCGGACGGAGTGCATCCCATCTCCCGGCGGAAGACTTTGACAAAGTAGTTGTTGTCGGGATAGCCGACGTAGGTGCTGATCTCCTGGATCGCAAGATCCGAGTTTTTGAGAAGCTGTGCGGCCTCCTGACAGCGAAACGACCGGATCCAGTCGGTGACGGTCCGCCCCGTCTCCTCCCGAAAGAGGGTGCTGATGCGGGAGGCGGACAGACCTGTCAGTTCGGTAAGCTGCGAGATCCGGATGTCATTGGAGAAGTGCAGGCGGATGTACTCGAGACACTGCCGGACCGGGAAAGAGCACCCGCTTAGACGTTCCCTTGCTGCGCGGACCGCCTCGGCAAGTTCCACCAGCATGTCCTTTGTGATCCGGTTCTGATCGGAGAAGGTGCGGGCGGCCCGCAGGCACTGCACGGCTTTCTGGGTAATGCGGTTGATGTCGAGGATGGAGAGACCGCCCCGTTCCGCTGCCTTGCGGGCGAGGGTCCGTACCACGGTGAGACCCAGAACCGGATCCGCATGGCTGATGAAGGTATCGACGGTCTGCTGCGGCGGGCGATGGCCCATCTCATGGTAGGCGGCAAGCATTCCATCGACATCACCGGCTGCAATGGCGTCGGAGAAGGCGTTTTCGGCCTCATAGCTCTTTTTCAGCTCCTCAAAGGTCTCCTGATCCTCTCCGGAAAGAAGAATCCCGGTGCCGGTGCTCTGCTCCTGGATTCCGCGAAGCGGCTGATAGGCGTACACCTTTTTGTCATCCCCCAGGGCGCCGAGACAGGCTTTTAACGTGTGCAGCATTGCCTGCAGGCTGATGAGAGGCAGGGCGGTGTAGTAGAGCTGAAAGGCGGTGATCCGGGTGGCGCTCTCGTGGTGTTTTGCAAGAAACTGCCTTGCCCAAAGCGGGTCAAAGGGGTTCTGCACGTAGGGGCCGACAAAGAGAACCTGTCCGCCAAACCGAAACAGAATCAGACATGTCCCCACCTGATCCTGCAGCTCATAGATACATTCCTCCTTTGCTGAGGAGAGAAGAAGCGCCAGATTTCTGCTGCGGTAGAAGGGCTGTACCGAGGGGGCAAAGCAATAGAGCCGCTCAAAATCATTAAGTGGTGCGGCGTCGCCCTCTGTCCAGATCCGCACGTCCACCCGAAGGAGCCGGGTGAGGATCGAGGCGAGGAGGCTCGTCTGATCCTGCATGGTGTTTTCCATGATCTGTCCTTTCCCCGGCAGGGAAACCCCGCCGAAAGCTGTCGAATCGTTCTAATCGTGCAAGAATCATTCTACCACGATCGGAGCCCATTTCGGTATCATGTGCGACATCAAAGTAAACCGAAAAGGGAAAGGGAGGACAGATATGAAGAAGAAAAAAGAAAAAGATCCAAACCGGCTCGGGTTTGGAACGCTGCTGAAATTCAAGAGCTCCGATGTGGCCCAGTCTGGCATCCAGACCATTGTTGTTGGATTCCTGACTGTCTACTGCACGGACACCATGGGCATGAATCCGGCCATGGTGGGCGTTCTGCTGATGGTGTCCAAGATCGTGGACGCCGTGACCGACGTCTTCGCCGGCTGGCTGGTGGACAACACCCACACGAGATTCGGCAAGGGCCGGCCGTATGACCTGTGCATCGTGGGCACCACGCTGTGCTCGGTGCTTCTGTTCTCCGGAAACCCTGCCTGGAGCGGCGCTCTGAAGAACATCTGGATCTTTCTCATGTACACGCTGGTGTTCTCCGTCTTTACCACGCTCCGCGGCGCGGCATCGACCCCTTACACGATCCGGATCTTCCACAACAACGAGACACTGATCAGGAAGGTGGCTTCCTACGGCGGTATCATCACGATGCTGGGCGCGATCATTGTCAACATGCTCTTCCCGATCGTCATGACCCGCTATGCCACCAGTGCCGCCGGCTGGAGAAAGACCATCCTGATCTTTGCCATCCCGCTGACGTTCCTCGGCGTGATCCGCTTCTTTACCCTGAAGGAGGATCCGGCTGTTGACGCAGGCAATGAGTACAAAAAGGTCTCCCCGAAGGAGATCTTCCTCATGTTCCGGAAGAATCCGTACGTCTGGCTGTACGCGCTGATGATGCTCGCCTACAACGTGACCACGGCCACCGGCATTAGCACCTACTACTACAAGTACATCATCGGCAACACGGCCCTGATGTCCGTGACTTCCGCCCTCACCATCATCATTCTGCCGATCATGCTGACCTTCCCGGTCATCATGAAAAAGCTCGGCTCCATGAGCCGGATGGTGTTCTGGTTCAGCATCATCGGCATGGGCGGATACCTGCTGCTCTTCTTTGCAAAGGCATCGCTCCCGCTTCTGATCATCGGTACCACGGTCGGCGGTCTTGCCAGTATGCCGCTTGC
>JBJEYC010000524.1:0-20161 GCA_051886435.1 Lachnospiraceae bacterium | reverse complement strand
TTCGAAGGGCAACGAGTGCTGCGATGAAGTAGATGACGATCCGAATATCAACGCCGCCCGCGGTAAAGACCGCCGGCAGGAGAATGTCCAGTCCGGCGACGAAGATCAGCGCCACCACAGTCGGCCGGAGAAATCCAAGGATCCCCTGCATGATGGTCAGGTTCCGGTATCGGTTGTAGAGGTAGGCGAGGAGGGTGACAAAAATGCAGGAGGGGAGGATGACGCCAAGAGTGGCGAAAATCGCGCCGGGGATGCCCGCGACGAGGTTTCCCACAAAGCTCGCTGCATTGACAGCAATCGGGCCGGGCGTCATCTGGGAGATCGTGACAAGGTCGGTGAAGTCCTTTGTGGAGAGCCACCCGTACCGGTCGATGACCTGCGCCTGAATCAGAGGCATGGCGGCATAGCCGCCGCCGAAGGAGAAGGCACCAATCTTGAGAAAGGCGAGAAACAGTTCAAAATAAGTAGCGGCCATGGCTTATTCCGAGTCCTTTCCTGGGGTGCTGTCTGCGGACTTTCCCCGGCGCCCGCGCAAGATGGTGACAACCGCACCGAGCGCGGCGGTCAGGAGGATAATCCAGACGACATTGATGTGCAGAAAGTAGTTCATGACAAAGGCGGCGATCATGACGGCAACAAGCAGACCATCCCGCGCCTTGACCACTCCCATGCCCATGTCAAAGACCACGGAGATGATGACGGCGGCAACCCCAGCGTTCATCCCCCGGAGCATCGCCTGAACCACGAAGTTGCTTTTGAATGCGTCGTAAAAGAAGGAGATGACCGTCAGGATGACAAACGGCGGAAGAATGGCCCCCAGGACGGATACGACAACGCCGGGGATGCCCGCGAGCTTATACCCGACGACGATGGAGCCGTTGACGGCGATGGCGCCCGGGGAGGACTGGGCGATGGCGACCAGATCCAGCATCTCCTCCTCATCGATCCAATGCAGCTCGTCGACAAATTTCTTTTTCAGCAGGGTGACGATGACGTATCCTCCGCCGAAGGTAAAGGTGGAGAGATAGAGGGTCGCAAAAAACAGCTGTTTCAGGACCGCTCTTTTATCCTTTGGCATCTTGGACACTTCCGTGTTTTGGTTTTCCATCTCCGGTCTTCCTCCTCGATCTCAGGTCCCATTGTAAGGCAGGAGGTAAATATGTAAAATACTATTAAATTATTAAAGTAATAGTATTTATGCTATGACCTGCGAAACGACTCCTGCAATGGGAGAGAAGAGATGCCATGACGATTCGAAATATCCGGATTTTTCTTGCGGTGGTGCACCACAACAACAATGTGTCGGAGGCGGCCAGAGCCCTGTATCTGAGTCAGCCAAGCGTCAGTGTGGCGATTCAGGAGATCGAGCGGGAATACCATGTGCAGCTGTTTGAGCGTCTCTCCCGCAGACTGTATCTGACCGATGCGGGCTATGAATTCCTGGAATATGCCCAGCGCATTGCGTCCATCTTTGACGACATGGACCGCGAGCTGCAGGGGTGGAATGCCCATGGCACGATCCGCATCGGGGCGAGCATCACGATCGGTTCGCAGAAGATGCCGGAATACGTCAAGCTCCTGCAGAAGGCGCATCCCGGGGTGAAGGTCTTTGTCCGGGTGGGCTTTTCCCGGGATCTGGAAAAAATGCTTCTGGTCAATGACCTGGATCTGGCGATCGTGGAGACACCGGTACACCACAGGGAGCTGGAGGCCCTGCAGTACGACACGGACTGTCTCGACCTTGTCATGCCGGCCTTGCCCGGATACAGCGCGGGTCTGGAAATGTCCAGAGAGCGGTTCCTGGGGGAGAATCTCCTCCTTCGGGAAAAGGGAAGCGGCGCACGGGACGTCTTTGACAGGGTGATGGCGGAGCATGGCATTGAGGCCGTGACGCCCCTCTGGGAGGCGACGAGCACGACCGCGCTTCTGCATGCAGTGGAGAGCGGACTTGGCGTGACAGTCCTGCCCCGCCTTGCGGCAGCTTCTGCCGCCCGGGAGGGGCGTGTGTACCGGGGCGCCATTCAGGGAATTGCCATGCAGCAGGCCTTTTTCATTGTCTGCAACCGGGACAAGATGCAGACGCCGCTGATGCAGGACTTTGTGAAGATCGTGCGGGAGAACACATAGGCAGAAAAAGAGACGGGCGCCGCAGAAAAATCTGCGGTGTCCGTCTCCCTGTATTCTGTTCTTTGGTCTTCCGGTACCTTATGGTGCGTACTTGACCAGGTACTCGTAGGCGGTAAGCACGGTTCCGTCGGAGAGCTCATAGTTGGCGTTTCCGTAGCTGTCCTCGCCGTATTCTCCGATGACCACGCGGCCTGCGGTGTCGGTGACGGCGGGCCAGTAGGCGGTGACCTCGGTCCCGTCCTCGGTGTTGATATAGAACTGCTTGTCCTCCTCGTTGATCACCACCTTGATGGTGACGGGCTCGGTGTCCTCCTCATCCCCGCCATCCTCGTCTGTCGACGCCGAGGAAGAGGCGGAGGCAGAAGAGGAAGAAGAACTGCCGGAGGAGCTGGAGGAAGCGGTGGAAGAGGACGCCTCGTCATCGCTCTCATTGGCATCCTCTGTCTCCGGGAAGTCCTCGGAGGAGAGGGTGATCCGGCCCTTCTCGTCGGCGGTGTCCGCCAGTTCCGTGATCTTGTCCTGGAACTCCTTCTTGGCCATGACCTTCAGCGCATCGGCGTAGTTGTTCTCCGCCGCATACTGGGCGAGTTCCTCGACCGGGTTGTTGGTGTCATCGTCGTCCACGGTGATGCCCGCCGCGGCGAGCTTCTTGTTCAGCGCGGAGAGCTGCTTGGAGAGGAGGGAGTCCTTCGTGAGCTCATATCCGGTCTCCAGGATGTGGACGGCTTTGTCATATTCTCCCAGGTCATAGTACAGATCGGAGAGGCCCATGTAGGCGTCCACATACTTGGGACTCTTGCGGAGCACGGCCTGCCACAGGTCCACGGCCTCGGTCCCCGTGGCGCTTTTTGCCTTGGCCGCCATGCAGGAGAGAATCTTGGCATAGAGGGTCTGGCTCTTCGTTCTGGCGTAGGCCGCGTTCAGCACTTCCAGGGCTGCGTCATAGTCCTCATCTTCAACGCAGAGGGAGACGTACTCCAAAAGCAGTGACTCGTCATCGGTGGTGTCCAGATCGATGAGCTTTTTGAGGGCAGATCTTGCGCCATCGCTGTCCCCTTCCTCCTCACAGGCATCAGCAAGTCCCCGCAGGGCATCAGTGTTGTCCGGATCAGTCTTTAGAATCTCCTCGTATTGCGTCCGGGGATCATCTTCCTCCTCGGCTGCCTGGTTCATGGCGTCGATCTTTTCCTGTGCGGTGGTGGCGAGTTGGGAGCCCGGCGAGGCGATGGAGACAACGCTCTGATAGAGGCTCTTTGCAGTGTCATTGTCGCCGGAGGACTCTGCTGCCTGGGCGGCAGTGTTCAGGGCAGTCAGCACCTTATTTCGAAGTGCGTTGGCATCCTCTTCCGGGAGCCGGTCCGCTGCGTCCTGGTAGGCGGCGCAGAGGGCGTCGTAGTTCTCCTGCTTCTCATAGGTATCGATCAGGATGCGGTAGGCGGCGGTGCTGGAAGCATCCAGCGAGAGTGCCTCCTGGGCGGCCTCTGCCGCGCCGTCGTAATCCCGCGCGGCATAGGACTTCTCGGCTTTCTTCAGGGCCCGGGAGAGCTTTGCACTGGGACTGTTCGCCAGGGCAGAGATTCCGACTGCCGCGGCCACGATGGCGGCCAGGATGACAAGGACCAGTAGAACCGGCGGCCGGTCAGATTTTCTTCGTACAACTTCCAAACGCCTTGAACCTCACTTTCCGGGAAGATCTTCCCTATGATAGCACATTTGTGCGATAATGAAACAGGACCAATCCGGCGCGGGCGGGGGCCCTGCGCCGGGAGAAATCACATCCAGTGCAGAGCGCGCTCCCTTTGGGAACTCTGGGAGAGAAGCGCCCTTTGCGGAAAGGGGAGGCTATATGCATTATTCGGACAATGGAAAGCAGTATCACACCCAGGTGGGACCCGGGGATGTGGGAAAATACGTGATCCTTCCGGGAGATCCCAAGCGGTGCGAGAAGATCGCAAAGTATTTTGACAAGCCGCAGTTTATCGCGGATTCCAGGGAGTTTGTCACCTTCACAGGATATCTTGACGGGGAAAAGGTCTCCGTCACTTCCACCGGAATCGGCGGACCTTCCGCCTCGATTGCGATGGAGGAGCTGATCAAGGTGGGAGCGGATACGTTTGTGCGTATCGGCACCTGCGGCGGCATGCAGCAGGAGATCCTCTCCGGGGACACGGTGATCGCCACCGGCGCCATCCGAATGGAGGGCACATCCAAGGAGTATGCCCCGATCGAGTGGCCGGCGGTGGCCAGTCTGGATGTTGTCAATGCGCTGGTAGGCAGCGCAGAGGAACTCGGGGTCCCCTATCACACCGGCGTTGTGGAGTGCAAGGACTCGTTCTACGGCCAGCACAGCCCCGAGTCCATGCCGGTAGGGTATGAACTGCTTGCAAAGTGGGATGCCTGGAAAAAGCTTGGCTGCCTTGCCTCCGAGATGGAGAGCGCTGCGCTCTTCACGGTGGCGGCGGCGCGGCATGTGCGCTGCGGCTCCTGCTTTCTCGTCGTGGCAAACCAGGAACGGGAGGCGGCCGGCCTTCCCAATCCGGTTGTCCATGACACGGACACCGCGGTGAGGGTTGCCATCGGGGCGGTCAGAAAGCTGATTGAAAAAGATCGCACCAGCTCGGCCCAATAACCGGCATTCATGCAGCGTACGGGGGAGTATTCAATGCTTGTTTTTTCACAGATGTTAAAAAAGTTCATGGACGAGAAGGGCAGAACGGTGAACGAGGTTGCCCGTTACACCGGGATTGACCACTCCGTCCTCTACAAGGTCCTGTCCGGAGCCCGAAAGCCCTCCGGCCGGGAGATGGTGGATCGGATCGCCTACTGCCTGCGCCTGACGGAACGGGAGCGGCATGAGTTCCTGCGTTCCTATTTTTACACCATCCTCACGCCGGAGCAGTACTGCGGCACGGAGCAGCTGATTGAGCTCTTAAGCGCGATCAGCGCGGAGGGGTCGCTCTCTCCCCTCCCGGTGAAGGTAGAGAGCAAAGAGGACTTCGCGTCAGGAAGGCTCCTTCTTGGCGCCGACGAGATCCGGCAGGCCTGCCTCTCCCTTGCCGCCGAGCAGGCGGAGCGCAAGGACGGGCAGATCTGTATCTTCTCCACCGGGAGCATCGGAAACTGGTTTTCCGCCATCCGGAACCTGTGTGCGGCCTGCCCCGGGGTGAAGGTAACCCAGATGGTGGTGCTGGACAATTCGGGACACCTGACCAGTGACAACCGGATTTTCAACCTGGATATGCTGTGCAGCGTTTTCCCGTCGGTTGCAGGGTGCCCGAACTGGGAGGTGCGCGGGATCTACGCCAGCGTGAACTCGTTGGAGAGCCTGCGTTTTCTCCCCAAAAACATGCTGCTCACTTCCCGCGGCACGGTGTACTTTGCCTGGGACGGGAGCGGGGGCTTTCTGGAGCGGGAGCCGGACCGGATCAGTTACTCCTGCTCGATCTTCGGCAAGCTGCGCTCGACCTCGGTCCCCTTTCTGGAGCGGGTTCCGGCGCAGGATTTCTGGAAGAACGCCGAGGAGACGCTCGAGCTTGCCGCATCGGGAAAGAAGAGCGATCCGCCCACCTATCTCTTCAGCCCGGGTATCTGCCTGACGGTGCTGTTTCAGAACCGGGAGGAGCTGCCGGGGCAGCTGCAGGATCACTTTTTTCTGCCGGAGGAGGTGCTCAAACACCTCTCGGAAGCCTTTTATCACTACAGCGCGAGACAGCAGGCTCTGTTTGCGTCCAATCCGGAATCCTTCCGGATCCTCTGCACCAAGCAGGGAATCGAGTACTTCTGCCAGACGGGTTATGTGGGAGAGGTCAGCCGCAAGATCATGAAGCCCTGCTCCATCCAGGAGCGGATCGAGGTTATGACGCGCTGGAGTGCTCAGTACGAGGCGGGAAGCTTCCTTCTGGTGGACATCCCTTCCCTGAATCCATCCAGCAGCGCTACGTTTATTGCCATGGACAGCAAGGTGACGCTGGAGTCGGCGGGCAGGGACGGAGACGTGCTGACGGCAAACATCGACGAGCCGGGGATCGTCGACCTGATTCGTTGGTTCTGCGGTTTTGCCAGCAGCCAGCTGACCATGCAGGGCGACAGCGCCAGAGAATTTTTTACCCACTGCATGCGGGAGCTGGAGCGGCAGAAGGCGGCCCTTCAGGATGTCACCGAGGTAGTCCAGCAGGCACAAGGATAAGAAAGGAAGATGCACCGGAGAAATCGATCCGCTGCATGGCCGCCCTCTGTCACGGCGGTGCGCAGCCGGACAGATACATAAGGACAAAGAAGATGCGGAGGCGCTTCCCATGGGAGGTCCTCCGCATCTTTTTGCCTTGGGAAGGCAGCGCGGCATCGGCGCTTTCAAGCGGCAGTGCTGTCCCGCAGGAATCGGTCAGCCCGGCCCCTGTCCGGATCCCGGAGCAGGAAGAAGACAGAGACGGGAAGCGTCAGCACCTCTGCGCAGGGGACGCTGAAAAAGACGCCGTCCAGACCAAGGTGTCTGGGAAGCAGCCACAGAAACAGAAGGAGCAGGAAGAAGGAGCGCAGGGAGGTGATCAGCCCCGCCCGGTGTCCCTGCCCGTAGGCGGTAAGCCGGATTGCGGAAAAGATATTCCAGCCGCAGAACAAAAAGCCCAGCCCATAGAGGCGAAGCCCCCGGACGCCAAGCTGGAAAACCTGACTCCCCTCCGCGGCGAAAAAGCCTGCAAGGACCGGGGCCGACAGGAAGGTCAGAGCATACAGAAGGGGCGGAAGCACCAGAAGAAGGGCCCGGGAGCGCTTCTCCAGCGCCCTGCAGTAGGAAAGATCTCCGCGCCCCAGACCAAAGCCAAGAAGCGGTGAGATCCCCTGGGAGTAGCCAAAGTACACGCCAATCACAAGAAACTGCAGGTACATGATGATGGAGACGGCGGCGATGCCATCCTCTCCGGCAAAGGAGAGCGCTGCTTTGTTGAAGACGACGGTTGTCACAGCTGTGGCGACCTGATCGACGCATTCCGAGAGGCCGTTCGCGGCAAGTCGGAGGGAAAAGGGAAGGGAAATGCGGGAGAAAGAAAAGTGCAGCTTCCTTCCGGGCTGGGCAAACCAGAGCATCCCCATCACGCAGGAGAGGACAAGCCCCAGCACAGTGGCAAGCCCTGCGCCCAGCACGCCCATATCGAGGACGCCGATCAGGAGCCAGTCGAGAACGATGTTTGCGATGCCGCCAGAGAGGGCCGTGACAAAGCTGTACGCAGGCGAGCCGGCAACCCGGATGAAGCTGGCAAGGAGCTCCTTTCCGATGGCAGCAGGGCATCCCAAAAGCCAGCAGAGGGCATAGATCCTGCAGTCTGCCATCGTCCGATCCGTTGCACCCAAAAAGGACAGGACAGAGGAAAAGCGGGAAAGAACTGCCGCGCTGAAGCAGGCGCCAAGAAGGAGGGGAACCGTCATGCCGGTGGAGAAGGCAAGGTCTGCCCGCTTCTGATTGGCAGCACCAAGGGCGATTGCGGCCAGGGCGCTGCCTCCCGCAGCAAACAAAAGTGCTGCTGCGGTCAGAATGTTGACGAGGGGATATACGGTGTTGATGGCAGCCAGTGCATCGGTACCGGCATAGCGCGAGACGAAAACACCGTCCACGATGGTATAGAGCGTGTTGAAGAGTGAGGTGAGCCAGGTCGGCAGGGCGAAGACAAGCAGTGCCCCAAGGGATTTTGGCAGGAAGATGGCGCCTTCTGCGTGTTGTTTTTCTCTGTGCAGTATCATGATGGGGAACCTCCTGCAGGGATGCTAAACCTTCCAGCTGCTTGAAGGTCAAGCGCCGATTGGATATGATGCAGACTTAAGCGGGCAGAAGGGGCGCCAGAGCCGGGAGGGGGCAGGCCTGCGTTGTGCGCTGGCCTGGACAGAGGTTGGCACCAGCCACAGGAGAAGGAGGAACCACGGGATGGCAGAGAAGTTTGCAATCAGAGAGATTTCCCGGTTTTTTCACATCCCGGAGTCAACGCTCCGGTACTGGGAGGAGAAGAAGATTCTGAGCCCGGGCAAGGCGGAAAACGGCTACCGGATGTATTCTGTGGAAGATCTGATGACGATCTCGGATATCGTGTTCTACAAAAACCTTGGCCTCTCCCTGTCTGAGATCGGGGGAATGGAGAAGACCACTGCAAAGGAGCACCGAAAGCTCCTGACAGGGCGGATGGAGGAGATCGAGCGGCAGAGGGCGCTTCTTGAGCGGCAGATGGCAAAGCTCACCCGGCACATGCATGCGCTGAACACCCTGGAAGAACTGCGGCGGCATCCGTTCCAGGAGGCGGATCCCGGTGCGGAGTACATGGTCTCCTTCGAACTTGTCGAGAAGAAGAAACTCCTCCAGTACATAGAGGACCCGTATCTCTACTCCAGGGTGCAGCACTCCCGAAATCCCAGCGAAGAACACCGGGGGCTTGCCGTCACGAAGGAGAATGGCAGCGCCTTTCCGGACGATTGTCTCTCTGGCCCGTCTGTCCTGTGGAGAGCACATGGCGGAAGATATGTGACCTGCCTGATGCAGGAAAAAATCACAGAGGGATTTCCCAACAATCTCTCCTCTCTCCTTCATGAGGTGCAGAAACGCCACCGGACCGGGGATATCCTCAGCCGCTTTCTTCTCTGCGCCGCAGAGGACGGCGAGACTTACGACTACTACCAGACATTCATCGAGATTTTCTGACAGGGCGGATCGTCTTAGGGTGCAGCAGCGAAAGCAGCAAAAGAAGACGCCGGGACAAATTCCCAGGGAATTTTAGAAAACGGCAGGGAATCTGCCAAGACAAAAGCGGAGCAAAGGCCTTCCGGGTGCCCGGAAGATCTTTGCTCCGCCTTTTCGTCTGTGCTGGTTTCTTTAGAAGAACGGCGCCAGGAGCCGGAGAAAGCCGACATAGATGGCGTAGAACAGGCCGATGAACGCTTTCTTTTTGTGCTCGTCCGGACCGACCAGGTGGGACTTTTCCATGGACTGTTCCATGTCGTCCCGGATCTTTGCCACCTCTTTGCTGCCGTACAGGTACGTGCCGTTCTCGAAGTGCAGGTACAGGCTCCGGTAGTCGAGATTCAGGGTGCCGACTGTCGCGATCACATCGTCACAGACAAAGACCTTCGCGTGATCAAAGCCCGGTGTGAACTCATAGATCTTCACTCCCTTGGAGATGAGCTCGCGGTAAAACGATCGGGTGATGGTATAGACCACCTTCTTGTCGGGAATGCCGGGCGTGATGAGTCGGATGTCAATGCCCCGCTGCGCTGCGCCGATCAGGCAGTTGCGCATGTCGGAATCGATGACAAGATAGGGGGTGAAGATGTAGACATAGTGTCTTGCCTGATTGATGATATTCATGTAGACGGACTGCCCCAGAAGCTCATCATCGAGCGGGGTCTCTCCGTAGGGCGCGACAAACCCGTCGGAAGGTCCGCCTGCATCCTGCTGCACATGATAGCGCGCAAAGTCGTCATCATCGCTTCGCACCGCATTCCAGTTGGTGAGAAACAGCACCGTGAAGCTCCAGACCGCCTCTCCGGTGACCTTGACGCAGTTGTCCTTCCAGTAGCCGTAGGGATGGGTCTCGTTGATGTACTTGTCTGCGATGTTGATCCCCCCGGTAAAAGCCGTCTTCCCGTCAACGATGAGGATCTTCCTGTGGTCCCGGTGGTTCATGATGCCGTTCAGAAACGGATTGATCCGGTTGAAGCAGGTGCTCCGGATGCCCTTTTTCTCGAGTTCTTTGGTATAGCTGATGGGGAGGGAGAGAAACGAACCCATGTCATCGTACATGACACGCACCTCCACACCCTGCGCCGCTTTTTCCTCAAGGATGGCGAGGATCCCGTCCCACATCCTGCCCGGCTCAATCGTGAAGTACTCCATGAAGATGAACTTCTCGGCGCTTTTAAGCGCCTCGAGCATGGCGGGGTAGCCTTTCTCACCGGAGGGGTAGTACGTATAGGACTGGTTGCGGTAGATGGGGAAATGCTCACAGGTCGAGATATAGTCCACCTGCCCGGGATAGTCCGCTGAAGCGGCTTTTGCCTCTGCAAGAACCGCGCCATCCTGCTGGTAGTACGGCTTTGCGCGTTTGGTCTGTGCAATGATGTTTCGGTAGAGTCTGCTCGAGCGGGACGAGATGCCCTGGAAGAGGGCATAAATCAGAAACCCGCCCACCGGAAAGGCGATGACGAGCATGATCCAGAGCAGATCGCTCGAGAGGTGACGGCTCGTCGAAGCGAGATAGAGCGCCACGATCAGGGCAAGCAGGTGCAGGACGGACTCAATCCAGGTAAAGGAGCTCTCCAGACCGTTGAAGATGGCGAGAACAAATAAGAGCTCGATCAGGATGGCAAAGATGGTGAGCGCTGCTCTGCTGAAGAAATAGCGGATGATATGAATGAAAGACTTCAATAGGTGCATGATTTTCTTCCCTCCAAGGTACCTTATAAAAACTTTACACCAGGCCACGATCCCGGAGCAATTGTTTTGCGCAGCTTCCGCCAGCCAGTCTTCCTTCCCAGCAGAAAAAATCTCCCCCGCGGCACCAATCGGCGCTGCGGGGGAGATTGTCTTTCTCATGCGAAAAGGAGAATGATGCGGTTGTCAGCTTGCGAGCTTTTTCTCCTGCGTGTAAGAGGAGACCCTGCGGGTGACCTGGGAGCTTCTTGTGTGGTTCTTCTCTCTGCGGGAGATCAGGTAGAGCATGAAGAACACCAGGGCAAAGCCGGCGAAGTCTGCTGCGGTAAAAGCGTTTCCAAAGACGAACACCCCAACGACGGCGGCAGTCATGGGTTCCGCAAAGCCGTAGAGGATACCCTTGTCCGGCCCGATGTCGCGGATGCCGCTCATGTACAGGGTGAAGGCGAAGACGTTGCCGACGACGATCACCGTCAGGATTCCGACATAGCCCATCGGCCGGATCGGAACGAAGTACTGCCAGGGACGGAAGATCACGGTCATGGCCACGGAACCCATCAGGAAGGCCCAGCCCTGAAGCAGGATCACCGGGTACTTTTTGAGACGTCTTGCGGGAACCACGTTGTAGATGGTGACGCAGACCGCCGACAGGACGCCGGTGGCAAGAGCCGTGGCGGGAACCGCCATCTGATCAAGTCTGCCGCCAGTCGTGATAAAGAATACGCCAAGAAGCCCCACCAGGATTGCGGCGATCTCCCGGGGTGCCGGGCGCCGTTTTGCCGCGATACAGCCCACAAAGAGAATCATCGCAGGGGAGAGGTCCTGCAGGATCGTGCCGGCTGCCGCGGAGGAGAGCTGGATTGTCTCAAAGTAGAGAAACTGGCAGCAGGAAACGCCAAGGAGTCCGTAGATGACAAGATCCCGGCGCATCTTCCGGTCCCGCCAGGGCTCCACCGTGTAGGAGATGCCATATCGAAAGAAACTGTATAAGAGAAGCAGGATCGCTGCTCCGCCCAGTCGTACCGGCGTAAGCCATCTTGCATCCATTCCTTCGTTTGAGAAGAGAAATTGTCCCATAGAGCCGGACAACCCCCAGCAGACACCGCCGCCCGCTGTGAGCAGGGCACCTTTTGCCTGTCTGTTCATCGAAAAGCACCTCCTGACGCCATTGCCAGTTTGATTTTGAAAGTCCGGGTGCGGCCGGCAGAGCCGACGGCACCAAGTGATAATGATGAACCCACAGCATAAAAAAAGCAACCCGAAAATCAAAGTTTCATAACAGTATTTCATGATGGGCGGCTTATATGGCTTTGCTCCTCTCTGGCAAACCCGGTTGCCCGGGCGCTTAGGCTGCGGTACGATGAAAGTTCAGGCAGTTGGTAAGACAGAAAGGAAATGGTTTCATGAAGCAGAACGCGCTGCTGCTCCGCCTGCGGAACGGGGAGCCCCTGCGGGGTTCTGAGCAGCTCCTATTGATTATTCAGCTCTCCATCCCGGCCATTTTGGCTCAGATCACCGAGGTCGTGATGGAGTACATCGACTCCTCGATGGTGGGGAGCCTGGGGGCTTCCGCCTCCGCCTCGATCGGCCTCGTCGCCTCGAGCACCTGGCTCTTCGGGGGACTTTTGCGTGCTCTCTGCACGGGTTTTACCGTGCAGACTGCCCAGTACATCGGGGCAGGACAGGAGGAAAGGGCAAGGTCCATCCGCCATCAGGGATTCGTGGTCTGCCTTTGTTTTTCGCTGGTGCTTGCCTTTCTGGGGGCCGCCCTCTCGGGGCCGCTCCCGGGACTTCTTGGCGGGGGAGAGGACATCCGTGCAGATGCTGCAGGGTACTTTCGGATCTTTGCTCTCTCGGCGCCTGCCATTGAGCTCACGGCCTTTGCCGCCGGGATGCTCCAGTGCTCCGGCAATATGATCCTGCCGAGTGCACTGGAGATTCTGATGTGTGTTTTGGACGTTGTCTTCAACGCCCTGTTCATCTTCCCCGCGGGGCACCTCTTTCCCGGCGCCGCGGGGATGGGCCTTGGGGTGCCGGGGGCAGCGCTTGGCACAGTCTGCGCGGAGGTGGTCACCGGCGCCATCCTTCTTGTCTGCCTTCTGTTCTTCTCTCCGATTCTGAAGATCCGGAGAGGGGAGGACAGGAGGCTCCACGCAAGGGATCTGAAAAACGCCGCACGGATTGCTCTGCCGGTGGGGCTCGAGCAGGCGATTCAGTCCGGGGCGCAGATCGTCTCCACGACGATTGTCTCTCCTCTGGGAACGGTTGCCATCGCCGCGAACTCTCTGGCAGTCACCGCCGAGGCTCTCTGCTACATGCCCGGCTACGGCATCCAGACGGCAGCCACCACGATGATCGGTCAGAGCATCGGAGCGGGGCGCATGGACCTGGTGCGGCGGCTCTCGGTGCTGACCACGGTCTTTGGTATGGCGGTGCAGACCCTCTCCGGCATCATACTCTACCGGGAAGCAGGCCTGATGATGGCGACGCTCTCGGTGGATACTGCCGTGCAGGAACTGGGCACCCGGGTGCTTCGGATTGAGGCCTTTGCGGAGCCCTGGTTTGCCGCTTCCATTGTGGCGGGCGGGTGTTTCCGCGGCGCAGGGGACACCCTGGTGCCCAGCATCCTGGGCCTGGTATCCATGTGGGCGGTGCGTCTTCCGCTTGCCGCCCTTCTGACCGGTTCCATGGGCCTTTCCGGCGTCTGGCTCGCCATGTGCATCGAGCTCCACTTCCGGGGCGTTTTGTTTCTGATCCGCCTGGCCGGAAAGAAGTGGATGGGAAAGGGCGTATTGAGCAAAAAGGCATAGAAAAACCGCTTCCCGGGCCGTGCCCGGGAGGCGGTACTTGGAACAGATCGGATGGGAGCTTACTCGTCCCAGCCCTCCGTCATGTGAACGATGACGGCAATGTCGCGCCAGAACTGGTTTTCCGCCAGCTCCACGTCCTCGCGGTCCGAGACAAACGGGAGGCCATTGTCGTCCTCCAGCTCCACGGCAATCCAGTTTTTTTCCTCCTCGATGGCCGAGTTGATCGCCTCGTCGATGTCCTTTCCAGAAAAGACGCAGCCGTCCAGATCCGGAAAATAACCTTCGTAGCTCCCGTCTTCGTGCTTGGTGAAGACGGCAGGATATGTAATCGTCATGATAGCCCTCCATATTTGCTTACTGAACCATCAGTATACACGATTTCCCGATGCAGGGACAGAGGAACCTGAAGATGCAAAAGATGGAACATCACCCGTCGGCCCTGATCTTTGACCTGGACGACACGCTCTACCAGAGAAGAGATCCATACCTCGCGGCCTTTCACGCCTGCTTTGGGGAAAGGCCGGAGATCCCGGAGGACGCGCTCTTTCGAAAGAGCCGACTCATCGGCAACGAGGAGTATGAGAGGAGAATCCGCGGAGAGATCGACATGCGGCAGATGGAGATCGCCAGGACTGTGCGGACCCTCGCTTTTTTTGGAATCTCCGTCTCTGATGAGGAGGCCCTTATATTTGAACAAACCTATGCGGCCTTCCTTGAAAAAATCCGCCTTCGCCCCGCCATGATCCGGATCCTGGATCTTGCCAAAAGCCAAGGGCGCGTCCTCGGGATTCTCACCAACGGCCCCACCGCAAGGCAGCTTCGAAAGATTGAGGCACTGGGGCTTTCCCGCTGGTTTTCGCGGGACCACATCCTGATCTCCCAGGAGGCGGGGACCTCGAAGCCGGATCCCGCGATCTTCCGGATGATGGAGGCGCGCTGCGCCCTTGATCCTGCTGATACTGTCCTTGTCGGTGACGGAGAGGAGACGGACATCCGGGGTGCAAAGGCTGCCGGCTGGCGCGCTGTCCTCTTTGTCCAGCCCTTTCTTCCCCAGAACCCCGCAGGCACGGCGGCGGATCTTGCAGTGCAGGGAGAAGCAGGGCTCTTTGCCCTGCTGCAGGCAGAAAAGATTTGACGCCAAGCCCCCGTTCTGCTAAGATAGGGCCATCCGAAAAGGATTAACATGTTACATGTTGATCCGCGGAAAACTGAATCATCGAGACGTACAAAAATCGGGGCAATGCCCAGAACCAGTCCGACGGGTTCCGGATTTGTACGTCTCTTTTTTTGTGCAGCAGGATGGAGGAATGTAATGGACAGCAGACAGAACAAGATGGCAGTAATGCCAATGAAACAGCTCCTTGTCACGATGTCGGTGCCGCTGATGATGTCGCTTCTGATTCAGTCGCTCTACAACATCGTGGATTCGATGTTCGTTGCCGGGTATTCGGAGCAGGCGCTGACGGCGACCACGCTGGTGTATCCGGTGCAGTTTTTAATGATCGCGGTGGGTGTTGGTACGGCTGTGGGTCTCAATGCCCTGCTCTCCCGCAAGATCGGACAGAAGCTGGTGGATGACGCCTGCCGGGTGGCCACCACGGGCCTTTTCCTGGTACTTGCGGAGTCTTTGATTTTCTGCCTGGTCGGCGTCTTTGGAAAGCAGCAGGTGGCGGGACTTCTCACCGATGACCCCTCTCTGCAGGCAGACTGCCTTTCCTACCTCTCCATCAACCTGGTCTGGTGCTGGGGATTGTTTTTGCAGACCTACGCCCAGCGTCTCCTGCAGGCCGTGGGTGACACGGTGCTCTCCATGGTCTCCCTGATCATCGGTGCTGTGGTCAACATCATCCTGGATCCCATCATGATCTTCGGCTACTTTGGCTGTCCGGAAATGGGCGTGGCTGGCGCGGCAGCAGCGACGGTCATCGCCCAGGGCGCGAGCGCCGCTGCGGCACTTTTGTTCAACCGGACTAAGAATCCCCTGATTCATGTGCGGCTGAAGGGCTATGTATTTCGGCTTCGGGATGTGGGGGACATCTTCCGGGTCGGCCTTCCCACCATTATCATGCAGGCCATCGGCTCCGTCATGAACTTTGCGGCAAACAGCATCCTCCTGTCGGTCTCACCGACGGCGGTGGCGGCCTTCGGCGTCTACTACAAGCTGCAGAACTTCCTGATGATGCCGATGAACGGCCTGGGGCAGGCGGCGATCCCGATCGCGGGCTTCAACCTGGGCGCCGGGAACGCGGATCGGATCCGTTCCCTGCAGAAGATCCTGACCCGGGCTGGCATCTTCTTTGCCCTGGCTGCGACGGTGATCTTCCTTGCGATCCCGGGACCGCTTCTGTCTCTGTTCTCGGCAGGCGAGGAGATGCGGGCAATCGGGATCCCGGCCCTGCGGATCATCAGCATCACCTTCCTGTTCTCCACCATGACGATCCTTTGGGGATATCTGGCCTCGGGCCTTGGGAACGGCGTCATCAGCATGGTTGCCGGCGCCCTGCGTCAGCTGATCGTGCTGATCCCTCTGATGTATGTGCTGACGAAGGCCTTCGGCCTTCCCATCACCTGGCTTGCCTTCTGGGCATCTGAGGGTGTCGCATTTGTGTATAGCTTCTTTGCCATCCGCAAAGAGGTAAAGAGAAAGACCGCTCTGATCGAAAACCGACAGGCGGAATAACAGCATACAAAAGGAGGATCCCATGGAATCAAACCTGATGTTTACCGATGAGCAGGGCGTGCGTCACTGCGCCCAGTGTCCCAATCAGTGTCCGGAGACGAATCTCTCCTGCGGCAGGGGAAGAAGCCTTTTTGCCGGAGAGAATCCGTCCGAATCCGGAGACGCTTCGGATCACCACCATGGCGGGTACGGTCACGGCGGCCATGACCATGATCACCATCATGGCGGACACGGACACCATGGTGCCTGAATCACAATGAGAACACCCTCCGTATGCGGCTTCCTGACCGCACACGGAGGGTGTTTTTTTAGTGTTGAGATGTTTTATGCCCCTCTCAGACAGCGGAGAGTCCTGCAATGCCGAAGGCACCGATTCCGCCGTGGGAGGTGATGACACCGCCCGTGGGGAGAAAGGAGATGTTCCGGAAGGAGAGGGCGTGGGCGGTCTCCTCGATGACGGCTTTGAGTTCCGGCTCAAAGTCCGGGGTCAGGGCGACGAAGAGAAGCTCCCGGTCCAGAACGTATTTTTCCGCGTACTCTGCCATCATCCTCCGGATGACCTTGGCAAAGCTTCCGCGGTAGCTCTTGGTGGCGACGAGCTTTCCGTCCAGGACATCGATCAGAGGGACAATGTGGAGCATGCCGCCAAGGAGGGCCTTGGCGTTGGTACAGCGCCCGCCGGCCCGCAGAAAGTCAAGGTTTCGCGGCACAAAGGCAACGTGGGCACGCGCTGCGATTTCCTCCGCCGCCTGTTTGGCCTCCGCGATGCCCCACCCGGGATGGGCGAGGATCGCCTTTGCGGTACAGACACAGACAAGGGCCTGTCCCACGGTGACCATCTTTGTGTCCACCGCGGTGACATAGTCCCGCTCCTCCGCCGCCAGCAGGGCGCTGGAGTAGGAGACTGTGGTGACTGCGGAGTAGGCGAGGTAGAGAATCTGCGCCGCGGGGTCGCTCTCGTGGATCCGGTCAAAGACCGCCGCAAAGTCCTCTGTGTTGGAACCGGAGGTGGTGGGCGTCTTTCCGGTTGTCCGGTAGTACTCGTAGATCTTCCGGGGATCAAAGGAGCCGTCGTTCAAGGTTTTGCACCCGAAGGAGACGTGCATCGGCACGAGTTCAATGCCGTACGTCCCGGCAAGCTCCGGAGTCAGATCCGATCCCGTCTCCGCCACGATTCTGATCTTTGGCATACAAGGCCGCCTTCCCGCGGCAGCTAACTGCTGCCGCACACGGCTTTTATTCTAGCAGTGCAAGGTCAGGCTTTCCATATAGGACAGGATCGGATAAACGTCAAAATTTGCCACAAATGTATAAAAAAATGAATTTGAAGCCCGGTCACTGGGCGGCAAAGTCGGGAAGCGCGGCGGCGAGCTCCTTCGTGGTATCCTCGTCCTCATAGTTAAAGGCATAGGTTCCTTCATCGGTTTCCACTAAGATCACGGTGTCGATGTCGGTGTCCACAAAGGCAGTGTAAGTGCCGAGGGAATCGTTCTCCCAGGTGCCATAGCAGACTGACCCACTGGTACCGCCGCCCTTTGCGGTGCCGGGGTCAAAGGAATCGGTGCTCTTGATGTCCTCGATGTCTGCGTAGGCGATCGTCGCGCTTGTTCCGCCGGGCCCTGTCAAGGTGAAGGCGTCGTCCTCCGTATGGAACGACACCGAGGAGCGGCTGCCTGTCAGGATCTGCCAGCCAAGCGCGACGAGAAAGGCGATGCCGACGAGGAACATGAGGTGCCGCCGCCGGGATGTGTCATCCTGCGCCGATTTTTGCATAGGGAACTCCTTTCGAAAATAAAACCTTGGGTATTGTAGCAAAGAAGGGCCAGCGTTTTGTGACGATCCGGTGTTTTTCGGCAAGGCCCCGCGTTTTCCGCCTGCCGGGCAGCTGCAAAGTAGGGAATCAAACCAACAGGCAGCTCCAACAGGGGGAAAGGGATATAATATCCAGGGGATAATCCATTTTTCAGTTCGCCATCTGCATCCGTATCATGCGGTCATGGTACTTGCGGAGTGCGACAGATCCCCCGCGTTAAAGCGGTGGAGGATCTCTGCTGGCTGCCAGGTCCTGCAGGGTCTTTTGGGTGATCGGAACCTGGCAGAAAAGAGGAAGTTATCATGGAACCCGCATCCGGTGCCTTTCACCGCGTTCTCATCGGCCAGATCCTTCTGGTTGTCTGCTGCATTGTTTACCTCATCTGGTGGTCGGTCTCCTTCCGCCCGGGACAGGAGGTCAACCGCGTTGGCGGCTTTCGTGGCATCCTCCTTCTTGTCACGGCGGTCTGTGGCCTTGCCGGTGTGTACCTGTCCGTGATGGGGATGAATGCGCTCCCCGCAGGAACGCCAAAGCTGAGCGGTCCCGGAATCTGCCTTGCGGGCATCATCCTCTACGTTGTTATGCTGTTTGTGACTTCGAAGATCTTCCAGCGTCCCGTTACCACAGAGCTCTTTCTCATCACGGGATTTCTTGTCCTGGAGCTTACACTCGTCAATGCCCTGAACGCTTCGGGACTGCTTACAGACGGGCGGTTTTTTGCATTGTTTGCTGAAAACCTTGCCGCTTTCGCGGCGGGCATGGTTCTGTACGTCCTCTATTACCGCGTGGAAGCGGTCCGTGCCTTTTATCTTGCCATGGTGCCGCTTGCCGTCGACGGCATCTCTGTGCTGCTTCTGATCCTGCTTTCGCTTGTGTGACAGCTCTGCAAGTTGAAGATAGTATTTCGACATTAGCACTCAATTAACGCAAGTGCTAATATTTTCCTTGCAATTTTCCAGATAGGGACTAAAATAGATTTTCAGAAAGGTGAGAGCGGAAACAGAGGGGATTCCGTAAAGCTCAGCAAGGAGAATGCAATGGGTTTGTTTGGCGGAAATGAAGCAGAGAAACTGGAAAAGCTTGCAGAAAAAGGCAAGGGAGACAAGGTGGTAGAGCTCCTTCGGAAGAAGAATACCGATAAGGATACTCTGCTCAAGGGACTGGAGATCTGTGGGAAACTCGGCGGAGAGGATCCTATCAACTTCATCACGGAAAAGCTTCAGGACAGCGATCCGGATGTGCGGATTGCAGCGGGCAAGGCAGCACTTGCAACCGGCACCGACTACATGAAGACCTCGGTCCAGCAGATGCTTGGCAGCGAGAAGGATCAGAAGGTCATCGACGAGGTACGCGCGGTATACCGCGAGAAGTACATGAAATAAAAAGCCACTGGGAAGGAGGCGGAACCGTGCCGCCTCCCTCTTTTTTTCGGCATCGATGGATTGCAAAAGGCAGCACGAAAAGATTCCGGCTTTCCCCAGAGGAAACCGGTCAGAAGGGCAGACTATGTTTCGACCAATGAGAAGATTCCGTCAACAGCTCGAAGACAGCGAGTGTGAAGAGATCCTCAAAAAGGAGCCGCGGGGCGTCCTCTCGGTGCACGGAGAAGACGGCTATCCCTACGGGATGCCCGTCAACTTCCTCTACGAGGATGGAAAGCTCTACTTCCACGGCGCAAAACAGGGCCACAAGATCGATGCTCTGAAAAAGGACAACCGGGTTTCCTTCTGCGTGTATGACAAGGGATACCGGGAAGAGGGAAAGCTTGGCCTCAACATCAAAAGTGTCATCATCTTCGGCAGGATTCAGCCCGTGGAGGATCCCGCAAAGAGAGAGGAGATGACGAGGAAGATCGGCCTCAAGTACGACCCGGCGGACTTTGTGGAGGAGGAGGTAAAGCGCACGGCCTCCTCGGTCCAGATCCTGGAGCTTACGATCGACCACATGACGGGAAAGCTCGTCAACGAGTCCTGAAAAAGGAGTTGACAGGCACCCGGATCGGACTATAATCGCATTGTAGTAAATTTAATTGTACACAACCTATATGGGCGGTCCCCAGGAGGAAGATATGAGCACAGCAGTCCGTTATTATTCGAGAGGTGGAAAGACAAAGGAAGTCGCAGAGTATCTGGCGCAGGCAGCAGGCGTCCAGGCGGTATCCGTGGACACACAAGCTGCCGCCATCAAAGAGCCGGTGGACGTTCTGTTTGTGGGCGGCGCCCTGTACGCCTACGGCCTTGACAAACATCTCGCCTCCTGGCTCGATGGTCTGGACGCAAAGATGGTAAAGAAGGCGGTTCTTTTCTCCACCTCCTGGATCTCGA
>JBJEYC010000523.1:0-4035 GCA_051886435.1 Lachnospiraceae bacterium | reverse complement strand
TCCTGCATGAACTTCGGAATTCTCCTGGTGCAGCGGCTGGTGGACAGTTTCGGAGCGGTCACCATGGCCGCCTTTGCCGCCGGGGTCAAGATCGACACCTTCGCCTACCTGCCGGTGCAGGACTTCGGAAACGCCTTCTCCATCTTCATCTCGCAAAACAGCGGTGCCGGAAAGGCCGATCGGCAGCGGAAGGGATTTCTTTCTGCCACCCTCATCAGCACCGGCTTTTCCGCCCTGCTCTCACTTCTTGTCTGCCGCTTTGCCCGGCCGCTGATGCAGCTTTTCGTGCAGCCAGGGGAAAACGAAGTCCTTACCTGCGGGGTCCGCTACCTGCAGACCGAGGGGGCCTTCTACGTGGGAATCGGCTGCCTGTTTCTCCTGTACGGCTTCTACCGCGGGATCGGTCGTCCCGGCATCTCCCTTCTTCTGACCGTGGTCTAACTCGGCACCCGGGTCGTGCTGGCCTATGCGCTGGCGCCGAGGATCGGAGAGACCGGCATTTGGATGGCCATACCGATCGGCTGGGTCCTGGCGGATCTTGGGGAATACGGCTGGTATTTTCTCCGGAAACAGTACCTCCTGCGGGCTTTGGCAGAATAATCAACTCCATGGACAAAGCATGGATTTCAGATTAGAATACTGACATTGCGGCAATATATTCGGAACCATGTTGTTGAGGCACTTTCCATGCGTGAACTGCGTGCAGCTTTTCCCAAAACCATCCCGGTCCTGATGGGATATCTCTTTCTCGGCATCACCTATGGCATTCTGATGGTGACCAGCGGCTTTCCCTTCTGGCTCCCGATTCTGACGGCCCTGGTCGTCTACACGGGCTCCATGGAGTTCCTTCTTGTCGGGATCCTGCTCTCCCCTTTCAACCCGTTCTCCGTCCTCGCGACCACCCTGATGGTCGGCGCAAGACACATCTTCTACGGCCTGTCCATGCTGCAGAAGTACCGCGGCACCGGAAAGGCAAAGTTCTACCTGATCTACACGACAAGCGACGAGACCTTTGCGCTCAACTGCGACGCGAGGATCCCGGAGGGACTCAGCAGGACCCGGTACTACTTCTGGGTCTCCTTTCTGGATCAGATGTACTGGGTCGCCGGTTCTGCCCTGGGCGCGCTGTTTGGCGGCTTTCTCACCTTCAACACTGAGGGTCTCGACTTTGTCATGACCGCCATGTTCATCTGCATCTTCCTGAACCAGTGGCTCAGGGATTCGGACAATCTCCATCTCCGCTACGGGAAGCACATTCCCTGGAGAGCGCTGCTTCTCTCCCATGCACCGGAGGTGACCGGCGTTGGCGCCTCGCTCCTTTGCCTTGTGATTTTCGGACCGGAGCGGTTCATCATCCCGTCCATGATCGCCATCCTCGCGATCCTGGCGCTCACAAGAAAGCAGGTAGAGCCCGCAGCGGACGACCTGCGGTTTGAGGAAAAGGCAAAGGAGGGAGAAGCGAAATGACCATGACTCTGACGCAGGCGGTGATCACCGTCGCAATCGTCATCGCGGGAACCGTTTTCACCCGCTTTCTCTCCTACCTCGCCTTTCCGGAGGGGCGGAAAATCCCGCCCTTTGTCCTGTATCTGGGGAAGGTTCTGGGGCCTGCCGTGTTCGGTCTTCTGATTGTCTACTGCTTCCGGAACACCGACCTGTTCACCCCCTTTGCCGCGGGCGGCACCCACGGCATCCCGGAGCTTGTGGGCCTTCTTGTGACCTCCGGCCTGTTTGTCTGGAAGCGCAACATGATGGTCTCCATGCTGGCCGGCACCGTTGCCTACATGCTCCTGGTACAGCTCGTCTTCTGACAGAGCGCGTCGTCTTTGAATTCTGATTTGAAAATGAAGTGAATACGATTTCACAAACTTTTCACAATTTGTTCATACATTGTCCATAAGCCCCTGATATGATGTCATTGTCGAAAGGGAGATGACAGAGCTCCCCAAAGACGAAAAAGACTTTTTCATTTTCTTACTCCCCCTCATGCCGATTCCGCTTCCCCCGGAATCGGCGCTTTTTTGTCTCAGACAGCTTCTTCTGTTTTCCTTCAAAAAGATTTTGCTTTCTCGTCATACCCCGTTCACACTTTGTCCAAACCAGAGCCACAATCCCCTGCTATTCTGTAATCATCAGAAGGACGCATGGAATTCTCCTCCTGAGAGACAGGCTATTCTTTTTCATAAATGATTCCCCCTTGGAAATCGGTCCCGGATGGGGCCGGTTTTTTCATGTTCCTGCCGCTTTTTCAAGGCAGCAAAAAGCCTCCGGCCGAAGCCGGAGGCTTTCTCTCCCCATGTAACAAAAGATGAAAAATTTACAGATTTGCTGCCCCGATCAGACCTGCATGGCTGCCCAGCTGAGCCTTTGCGATTACGGGAATCTGACCGTGTTCTCCGCCGAAACAGTCCTCCTGCATGATTTTTTCCAGAGGTCCGATCAGCTGATCCGCGTAGGCGGACAGTTCCCCGCCAAGCAGTACCAGCTGGGGACGGAACAGGTTCACAATGTTGACGATGCCCTGACCGAGCATGAGCGTGTAATTCTCAACAACTTCGCTCATCGCAGTGTCTCCGTCCTTTGCCCGCCGAAAGATCTCTGCGAGCGTCAGGGGCTCTCCCGCCTCTGCGGCAGCGGAGCGAAGAAGTGCCGGTACAGAGGCATAAGCCTCGAGGCATCCCTTTCGTCCGCATGTGCAGAGGCGCCCGTTGGCCCGGATCACCTGGTGGCCCACCTCGGAGCCGCCCATCATGCCGCCCTCGAAGACCTCGCCGCTCAAAATGATGCCGCCGCCAACGCCGTTTCCCAGCGTAAACATGACCACATCGCTGTAATCCTTGCCGGCGCCCGCGGTCTCCTCACCAAGGGCCGCGCAGTCCGCGTCATTGGCGATGCGCACCGGGCAGGGAATGACGCTCCCGAGCTGGGATGCCAGCTCCACGTCCTCCCAGCGCAGGTTATTGGAGTAGATGACGCGCCCCTGACGCCGGTCGATGGTTCCGGGGACGCCCACACCCACACCGATGCACTGATCCAGCGGGATCTCGTTCTTGGCAAGGAGCGCCAGAGTGCGGTCCGCAACCTCGCGGATGATCTCTGCCGCGGTCTTCTTGCGGTCCGTCGGATAACTGTCCAGATCCAAAAGCCGCTGATGGTCATCCACCAGGCCGATCTGGATCTCACTGCTGCCGATCGTGATGCCGGCGCGGACCGGGCTTGCCTTTTCGCGAATCGTGGTGAGCAGGGCATCCACGGTGCCCTCGATCTGCCAGTCTCCGCTCCCCGCGGGAAGAAACAGGCTGTCGCCCTTCTGGTAGGGAAGCCGCTCCTCGCCGCAGCGGATGGTCCCCGATCCGTCCAGGATCAGGATAGAGAGGAAAGAGGCATCTCCCACGTTTCCCTCCATACGGTTTGTGATCCGTCCGTCGAGGTCAAGCTTGTCCACCGTGAAGTAATCACAGTCAGCCACATGCGGGTAGTTGGCGCCGCTGTGCGCCATCGGCACCCGGTTGGTGACCGCCAGAGCCTTTTCGATGTGCAGATCCCGCTTCTTTCCGTCCTTCCCGACCCTGCCGTAGTCGTAGACCCGGTAAGTGACGTTGGAATTCTGCTGGATCTCTGCGATGAGGATTCCCTTGCCGATCGCATGGATCGTGCCGGACTCGATAAAGAGCGCGTCTCCCTTGTGCACCGGCACCGGGTTGAGCACCTCCAGGAGCGTGTTGTCCTGGATGCGTCTTGCAAACTCCTCTCTGCTGATCTCCCGCTTGAAGCCGTAGTAGAGAAAGGCGCCGGGCTCGGCGTCAAGCACGTACCACATCTCAGTCTTTCCGTACTGGCCCTCGTGCTTTAAGGCGTAGCTGTTGCCGGGATGTACCTGGATCGAGAGGTTGTCCTTCGCGTCGATGAACTTAGTCAGGATCGGGAACTCCCGGAACCGCCTGCAGTGGGTGCCGAGAACTGAAAAGCCCTCCGCGTCAATGTACTGCTGCAGGGTCTTCCCCGCGTAGGGCCCGTTGGTGATGACCGACGGTC
>JBJEYC010000522.1:0-4041 GCA_051886435.1 Lachnospiraceae bacterium | reverse complement strand
CCCTTCCGTTTCCGTTCCTGATTCGATATGTTTCCTGCAAGATTCCCCGGGCCTTCCGCCCGGGGAATTTTGCGTCTCCACATGTGGTATACTGCCATCACAGAAAGGGATCATCATGGACAACACATTTTTTGCCACCATCTCCAGAATGAAATACATCAACCGCTGGGCACTGATGCGCAACACCCGGGAGGAAAACCTCTCGGAGCACGCACTCGAGACCGCGGTGATCGCCCATGCGCTCTGCGTCATCGGGAACCGGCGCTTCGGCAAGGATCTGGACGAGAAGGAAGCCGCCCTGATCGGCATGTACCACGACGCCTCTGAGATCATCACAGGTGACATGCCCACCCCGGTCAAGTACTGCAACGGGGAGATCCGAAATGCCTACAAGGCGGTAGAGGAGCGTGCACAGGACACACTCCTTGCGCGCCTTCCCGAAGACCTTCGGCCCGACTATGAGGAGATCTTCCGGGGAACCGGAACCGATAAGGACCGATACCTGCGGCGTCTTGTCAAGGCAGCAGACAAGCTGTCCGCCCTGATCAAGTGCATCGAGGAGGAAAAGTCCGGAAACGAGGAGTTTAAGACCGCCATGGAGAGCACAAAGAAGGCGGTCGATGCGATGCAGGAGGAGCTCCCGGAGGTCCGGGTCTTCTGCGAGGAATTTCTGCCGCCCTACGGCCGCACCCTCGATGAGCTCTCGTAACATTCCATGAAAAGAACCCACGATTCCCGGACGCTGCGAAAGCTCATCCGCTTTGTGCAGCGCAACCAAAAAGCCCTCGCCCTCCGGGCGCTTTTCATTGTCGTCCCGGTAATGCTCATCCTGTGCCTGGTTCATTTCCTCCGCCCCGCCAAGGAGAGCAGCACCACGGAAATATCTTCGGAGGCTGCGACCCTGCCGGCATGGGAGAGCATCACCTATGTAAACCCCGCTGCCTCTTATGACAGCTCGAAATTTGTCCGGAACGGCTCCCTGATGTCCTATTCGGATGAGAACTATGTGTCCGTCCAGGGAATCGATGTCTCCTCCTACACCGGGGACATCGACTGGGCAAAAGTGAAGGCCGCGGGCATCCGCTTTGCCTTCGTGCGTCTCGGCTACCGGGGCTACACCGAGGGCGGCATCAGTCTTGACTCCCACTTTGTCCAAAACATGGATGCCTGCAAAGAGCAGGGGATCCCGGTGGGTGTCTACTTCTACTCCCAGGCTGTGAATGAGGACGAAGCACGGGAGGAGGCGGCCTTCTGCATCCAGAACCTTTCGGGGTATGACCTCGCCCTCCCCATCATCTATGATCCGGAGGATGCACCCGACGAAACCGCAAGGACCGCAGATCTGACTGGGGAGCAGATCACTGCCAATGCCCTGGCCTTTGTACAGGCGATTGAGGATGCCGGCTATACCGCCGGGATCTACGCCAACCGGGAGTGGCAGAAGAATGTCCTCGACATGACCCAATTTCAGGACACCATCGTCTGGTTTGCGGGCTTTACCGACACGCCTCAGACCGCTTATCACTTTGAATACTGGCAGTACAGCCACACGGGATCCGTGGACGGCATCGCCTCCGACGTGGATGTGGACATGGACATCCGCATGGTCCCGACAGGCAGTCAAAACGGATAGAAAAGGAGCAGCCCTATGACCACCGAATCCGCAGCCGAGAGCACCACAATTGCCTCACTGACTGAGAGCGCGGCAGATATTGCCGACACCGCAAAAGAGCAGTTCACCTGGCTCTCAGGCATGACCGAGAAGCTCATCACCTTTGCGATCAAGCTCGGCATCTGCATCGCCATCTACTTCATTGTCACAAAACTTCTCAAGAAGATTATCCGGAACTTTGATTCCCATCTGGAAAAGCGGGGCGTGGAGACGACTGCACGCAAATTTTTCGGCCGTCTGATCTACTACAGCGTCACGATCCTGGTTGTGATCACGATGATCGTGCAGCTCAACATCGTAGAGGGCTCCACGATCGCAGCGCTGATCGCCTCCGCCGGCGTCGCCATTTCCCTGGCCATGCAGGGCGTGCTGTCCAACTTTGCGGGAGGCGTCCTGCTTCTGGTGCTCCATCCCTTCCGGGTGGGAGACTACATCCGCCTCAAGGACTCCTCCCTCGAAGGTACGGTGACCGAGATCGACATGTATTACACCCAGATCGTGGACGTATACGGGGACAAGATCTCGATCCCCAACTCGGAACTCACCGGCAAGTCCGTGGAAAATCTGGTGGGCGGGGGCCTCAAGGGCCTCATAATCACCGTGGGCGTTGCCTACGGCACGGACCTTGCGAAAGCGCAGGCGATCCTGCAGGAGATCAAGGACGGGGAACCGCGCCTTGTGCCCGGCAAGGGCCGGGTCTACGTGGACAGCCTGGGGGACAGCGCCATCGTTTTGGGGATCCGCGGCCTTGTGAAGGCAGACGAATATCTGGACACCCTGTGGGATTTGAATGAGACCGTGCACCGGCGTCTCACCGAGGCAGGAATCGAGATCCCCTTCAACCAGCTGGATGTGCACATCCGAAAGGACTGATATCATGGGATTTGAGATCAGGCAAAGAACAGGCGCTGTCCTCTCCATCGGCATGGCGGTGGCGGATCTGATCGCAGGGCCGGTGACCCGGGATCTGTTTGACCGGGACTCCATCCCGGTACAGCTCTCCACCCATCCCGGCGGGGACGCGGTGAATGTCTGTCTGAATGCTGCGGCGCTTGGCCTGAAGGCACATCTTTGCTCTGCTGTCGGAAAGGACCCGAACGGGACTCTGCTTCTTTCTGCCCTGCAGGATGCCGGCGTGGACACGTCCAATGTCCGAATTCTCTCAGACACCGCTACCGCTGCCTGCATTGTGGTGACAGAACCCTCCGGAGAGCGGCACTTTCTGACCTGTCAGGACTGCTTTTCCAGGATCACCCCAGCGGGGATTTCGGATGAGCTCCTTGAAAAGGTCGGCTTTGTCTCCTTAAACAGCTATTACCGCATGCCGCTGGTGGACGGAGCACCGGCAACAGATCTTTTCCACAGAGCGCGGGAACACGGCGCCTGCACCGTCCTCGACACCATGATCTGCCGGAGAGGAAACGCGATGGACCAGATCCGGGAAGTTCTGCAGGAGACCGACCTCTTTCTTCCCTCTTATGAAGAGGCAAAACAGATCACCGGGGCGTCAGATCCCAGGAAGATGGCGGAAATCCTCTCCGGCACCGGGATCCGGGCCTTTGCGGTCAAGCTCGGGGATAAGGGGAGCTTTGTGACAGACTTTGAAAAGGAAAAATACCTGCCCGCCGACGAGACGACCCAAGTCGTTGGCACCGTCGGCTGTGGGGATACCTACTGCGCCGGCATGATGGCAGCCCTATCTAAAGGAGAGGATCTTTTTGCATCTGCTGCCTTTGCAACCTGCGCTGCCGCCTGTACCGCTGAGGTAACCGGAGCAAATGGAGGCATCCGCTCCTTTGCGCAGGTAGACGCAAGACGCCGCGCCTATCTGGAGCGGCATTTCTGAATTTGGACAGGAGGGAATTATGGCGACGTTGATGATGCGGCACTGCATGGCATGCGGTGCCAAACTGGAGATGAAATACCACGAGCAGGAGAAGAAAGAGATTCCCTGGTGCCCTGTCTGCCAGGACTGGCGCTTTCCCGTTTTTTCGACAGCGGTCAGCATGATCGTGATGGATGAGGCAAAAACGAAGGTCTTTCTCATCAAGCAGTACGGAAGAGATGCCTACATCCTGGTGGCGGGATACGTGAACCAGGGAGAGGATGCGGAACATGCCGCAGTGCGGGAGGTGATGGAGGAAACGGGGCTCTGTGTGACCTCCCTCCACTTCAACCGAAGCCGCTACTTTGCCCCCTCCAACACCCTGATGCTGAACTTCACGGTCACCGTGCGGGAAGACCTGCCGCACCCCAACGAGGAGGTGGACGCCTGGTCCATCTTTACGAGAGAACAGGCAAGAGGCGCTGTCAAGCGCCCCTCCCTTGCTGCGGATTTTCTCGACGCGGCGCTCGATGAGATGGAGACA
>JBJEYC010000521.1:0-4046 GCA_051886435.1 Lachnospiraceae bacterium | reverse complement strand
TTTCCTTTCGATGCCTGCATCATAGCAGGGTCCGGGCGCCGACTTTGTCGTTTTTCTGACTTAACTGTTGCTTTCCTGACAGTTGTGCGAAAAGGGCAAAAAAAGTGCCCGCACACCGGTTTTCCGGCACGCAGGCGCTGTCCGCAGGGTCTGATTTTATGATCAAGGTCTTTTCACTCACTTTTCGAGGAGTCTGCTGTACAGGTCCGGCCGGCGGTCACGGTAGACGCCCCAGCTTCTCCGCGCCATCCCAGCGCGCTCCAGATCCAGCTCCGCTGTGATCACCTCCTCATCCTCCCGGGAGGCCTGTGCCAGAATCTGTCCGGTCTCGTCAGTGATAAAAGAGCTCCCGTAGAACGTCATCGCGCTCACCGGTTTTGTTTTGTCCTTTGGATTTTCTCCGAAGCGGGAGCCGTCCGCGCTCTCCATCTCCGTGCCAACACGATTGGCGGCAAGTACCGGAACCATATTTGCGGCAGCATGGCCCTGCATGACGCGCTGCCACTGGGCGCAGCTATCCATGTGCAATACCGGCTCCGATCCGATCGCCGTGGGAAAGAGCAAAAGTTCCGCCCCCATCAGGGCAAGACACCGTGCCGTTTCCGGAAACCACTGATCCCAGCAGATGCCGATTCCAAGCTTCGCATACTTCGTGTCCCAGACGAAAAAGCCGGTATCCCCGGGACTGAAGTAGAACTTCTCCTCGTAGCAGTGCCCATCCGGGATGTGGCTCTTGCGGTAAATGCCGGGCAGGAGGGATCCGTCGGCGTCGATGACTGCCACCGAGTTGTAAAACAGATTTCCGGAAGGCGCCCGCTCAAGAAAGCTCACGGGCAGCACCACAGAGAGCTCTGCCGCAAGCGGCCGCAGGGCCCGGATGGCGGGATTGGTTTCAATCGTGGTGGCAAGATCCAGATACTCATACTTCTGGAGCTGACAGAAATACGGCGTCTCAAAGAGCTCCTGCAGCAGGACGATCCGGGCGCCCCGCCCTGCTGCCTCCCGGATTTTTGCCTGTACCCGCTCAAGGGTCTTTGCCCGGTCCCAGGTGACGGCCATCTGTACGCATGCCACGGTGATCTTTCGCATTCTGTGCTCCTTTCGTCCTGTCAGATTTTCGGCTGCTGCTGCGTGATGCAGTGAAGGTTCCCGCCGCCGTACAGGATCTCCCTGCTGGCTACCCCTACCGCCTGTCGGTCCGGAAAGAGTGCCTGAATCTCCGCCAGGGCACGGCTGTCATTCGGATCTCCGAATTGGGGCACGAGCACCGCCCCGTTGACTACAAGGAAGTTGAGGTACGAGGCGGGGCAGAGATCCCCGGGTCTTCGCGGGACCGCATGTGCATTTGTCACGTAGGAGAAATTTCCAATCCGAACTGGCTCCCTCGGACAGCAGATTCTGTGTACGGTGAGCGGACGCCCCGTGGCATCTGTGGATGCGCAGAGCGTCTCATAGGCTGATCTTGCCGCGGCGAAGCAGGGGTCTTCCGGATTCTCAGTCCAGATGCAGGCCGCCTCACCCGGTGCAGTAAAGCAGGCAACGTCGTCCACATGGCCATCCGTCTCTTGAGGGTCAATCCCCATCGGGAGCCAGACAAGCTTTCTGGCGCCAAGATACGAGAGCAGTGTCTTCTCAATCTCCTCCCTGGTCATTGAAGGATTCCGTCCGGGGCTTAGAAGACACATCGAAGTGGTCAGTACCGTGCCCGCCCCGTCTGTGTGGAAGGCTCCGCCTTCCATGACAAATCCCGCCGCACGGTAGCGGACAATGCCAAGATGACGGCAGATCTCCCCTGCCAGACGATCGTCTGCCTCCCAGTCCTCGTAGAGACCATCCCAGGTTCCACCCCAGGCATTGAAGGTCCAGTCCACCGCCCGCAGCTCCTTCTTTTCCGGATGTACAAGAAATGTGGGTCCCGTATCCCGCGCCCAGGCGTCATCACTCTCCATGGTCAGAAGGGTGATGTTCTCCGCGGCTTTTTCACGCCGCGCGGCCAGCATCCGATCCGCCTTTGCAAGCGACCGGGCGGGCACAAGGAGGGTGACCGGCTCCCAGGACGCGATGGCACATGCCGCATCCAGAAAGGCCTGCTGGGCCGGCACGGCACCGCTTCGCCAGTTGTCGCGGCGCCAGGGCCAGATCATCCAGATCCTCTCCTGTGGCGCATACTCCGCCGGCATGAAAAAGCCATCCTGCGCCGGTGTCCGGCCCGTCACCGCAGGCGCGTATTCCTGCATGCCCGGGTTTTCCATCTTCCGCCCTCCTTTCTCAAAAATACCGGGCGAAGTGCAGCGCACTCCGCCCGGCATTCGAAGTCATTTCATCCGTTACTGCTTGAGCTTGGTCCACATCTCGTCATAGATCGAGAGCACGTCCGGATCCAGGTTCTGGACATACTCGCCGGAGGAGATCACCTCCGCAGGCGGATTCTTTGCCGCATTGTCCGAGTACTCGGAACCCATTGCCTCCACCGCTGCCGCATTGGGCTGCAGATATGGAAACTCCTCCGAGACTGCCACTGCGGTGTCCTTGTCGAGCATGTAGTTGATGAAGGTCATTGCATTGTCATAGTTCTTTGCGCCTTTGGGGATCGCCCAGTTGTCCATGAACAGGTAGGCACCTTCCGAGGGGAACACGATCTGGATGTCTGGATTCTCCTCCATCGCCAGGGCAATTTCGGCGCTCCAGCACATGCCCACCGTGCAGTCTCCGGAAATCAGAGCGGACTTGGGGCTGTCAGAGTCATAGAGCTTCACGTTGTCCTTCAGGGTCATCAGCTTGTCAGAGATCTTCTGGAGCGTATCCGGATCTGTCTCGTTCATGCTGTAGCCCATGCTGCGCGCGGTCATGCCAATGACTGCCCGATAGTCATCCAGAACCACCTCGGTGTTCTTCAGGGACGGATCAAACAGGTCATCATAGCTTGTGATCTCCTGATCCACCTCTTTCGTATTCACAGCGATCGCCGCCACGCCTCCCTGATAGGGAACCGAGTAGACATTGCCCGGGTCATAGGAGGGATTCAGGTAGCTGTCCCCGATGTTGGAGAGGTTGGTCAGCTTGTCCTGATCGAGCTTTTCCAGCATGTCCTGAGCGATCATCAGCTGCACCATGTAGTCAGAAGGCTGCACGATGTCGTAGGTGCCCTCGTTCTCGGACTTCACCTTTGCCAGCATGTCTTCATTGGACGAATAGGTGGAGACATTGACCTTGATGCCGGTCTCTTCCGTAAACTTGTCGAATACCGACTGGGGAACATACTCGGTCCAGACAAATACATTGAGACTCCCCGCATCGGAGGAACCCGAGGAACTGCTCCCGCAGCCCGCCAGGGTCATTGCTCCCAGCACCGCTGCCACGCCTGCTGCCAGCCATTTCTTTTTCATAACATCCTCCTTCTCTGCAGTCCGTTCTGCAGACTTGTGCTTCAGTGAAGCTTCCGGTGCCGCATCCGGATGTCGTGCAGAAGACCGGTCTGGGTCAGCACCACTGCCAGGATCGTCACCAAAAGAATCAGCGTTGAGAGCGCATTCACATCCGGTGCGACGCCGCTCTTGATGCTCTCCATGACCTTCAGGGGATAGGTCTTGGTCTGACCATTGACGAAATAGCTGATGATGACGTCATCAATGGAGAGCGTAAAGGCAAGCAGCGCGCCGCCGGTGATCCCAGGCAACAGCATCGGGAGCGTGACCCGGAAAAATGTCTGCAGCCGGTTGGCACCCAGGTCCATCGAGGCCTCCTCACAGGAAACGTCATAGGACGTAAGGCACGCGCGCACGTTGAACACCACGTATGGCACCGAAAATGAGATGTGAGCAAGGATCAGCGTCAGCATCCCGCGCGGGATGGATAGCCTTGCGAACATCGCAAGGAGGGAAATGCCCACCACGATCTCCGGGATCACCACCGGGATGTAGAGCAGGGAATTGATGATGTTCTTGCCCCGAAACCGGTAGCGGTACAGTCCCACAGCCGCCAGCGTACCGATCGCCGTGGAGACGAGCGTGGACACCACCGCGATCAGCATCGTATTGCCAAAGGAG
>JBJEYC010000520.1:0-4051 GCA_051886435.1 Lachnospiraceae bacterium | reverse complement strand
CGAAGGTCGTCATGAACGACAACCGGGCCCAGACGATGCCGATGCTGATCGCTGATCTGGCCGGCGGCTACACCACCGACTACGGCATGCTGATGATGGGCGTCCTGTTCTGCTCGATCCCGACCATGGTGGTCTTCTTCGTGCTGCAGAAGCAGTTCGCAGAGGGCATTACCGGCGCGGTGAAGTGAACATTGGACTCTGAAACAAGCTGATCCTGGGGGCGCGCTGCCGCCGCTGCAGCACTTGGGTGTCATGCAGCGGAAATGGCAGTGCGTCCTCTTTTTATGCCCAAATGCGGGCGAATCTGTCAATGGAGGGTAGTGTAATGTCGACATTTTCATACGGGATTGTCCGGAATCCGGAGATCTTTGAACAGAACCGGCTCCCGGCGCACTCGGATCATGCGTACTATGAAACGCCCTCGGCCTCCTTCGGCGATCCGATGGAGGACCGGGTCTATCTGAATGGGAAGTGGAAGTTCTCCTACGCCAGGAACTATGCCAGCGCCGTTCAGGGCTTTGAACAGAATGACTTTGATGTCTCGGACTGGGATGAGATCCCGGTGCCCGCCCACATCCAGCTCTGCGGTTATGATCGCCCCGCCTATGTGAACACCCAGTACCCCTGGGACGGCGTGGAGGACATTGAGCCGGGGCAGATCCCCGAGAAGTACAACCCGGTGGGAACATATGTGACCTTTTTTACCGTCCCGGAGAGAATGCAGGGAAGGCCCCTTTATATCTCCTTCCAGGGCGCGGAGAGCGGCATCGCTGTCTGGTGCAATGGCCGGTATGTCGGCTACAGCGAGGACTCCTTCACCCCCTCCGAATTTGATCTCACCCCTTACCTGCAGCCGGGAGAAAACCGGCTGGCGGTTCAGGACTTCAAGTGGACTGCCGGCAGCTGGTGTGAGGACCAGGACATGTTTCGGTTCTCCGGAATCTTCCGGGACGTGTATCTCTACACGGTTCCAAAGCTCCATCTTGCGGATGTGTGTGTTCGGGCCATTCCCCGTACGGACCTGAAAAGCGCGGATCTTACACTGGATCTTGCCGCGACAGGACAGGGGATTGTGGCAGTGCGGCTTTTGGATCCTGCCGGAAAGCCGGTGCTGGAGCGGTCCGAGACCCTGACGGAGAAGACTTCACTGTCATATGAAATCGGGGAACCTCTTCTCTGGAGCGCGGAGGTGCCAAACCTCTATCACCTGGAACTTTCGGTGATGGACCAGGACGGGACTTTTCGTGAGAAGGTCCCGATGGAGATTGGTTTTCGGCGCTTTGAGATCCGGCGTGACCTGATGACGCTGAACGGCGCCAGGATCGTGTTCCGGGGCGTCAACCGCCATGAGTTCTCCGCTGACCGCGGCCGGGTCATGGACGAGGCGACGATCCGAAAGGATCTTGTCACCATGAAGCGGAATAACATCAATGCGGTCCGGACCTGCCACTATCCGAACCGGTCGGAGCTGTACCGGCTCTGCGATGAGCTGGGGCTCTATGTCATCGATGAGACCAACCTCGAGACCCACGGAAGCTGGGATCCGATCCTGCGGGGACGAAAGGAAATGGACTACGCGGTGCCCGGCGACCGCCCCGAGTTTCAGGAGATGATCCTGGACCGGGCAAAGAGCATGTATGAGCGGGACAAGAACCACTGCTCGATTCTCATCTGGTCCTGCGGCAACGAGTCCTTTGGCGGACGGGATATTTACCGGGAGTCCGAGTACCTGCGCGGGACTGATCCGACCCGGCTTGTGCACTACGAGGGAATTCACAACGACAGGAGATATCCGACGACCTCTGACATCGAGAGCACCATGTATGCCCCGGTGACCGAGATCCGGGACTGGCTGAAGACCCATCGGAACAAGCCCTACATCGAGTGCGAGTATGCCCATGCGATGGGAAACTCCATCGGCGGTCTGGCCGAGTACACGGCGCTTGCGGAGGAGGAACCGCTGTATCAGGGCGGTTTTATCTGGGACTACATTGATCAGGCTCTGTGGAAGACCGACCGATATGGAAAGCGGATTCTTGGCTATGGCGGAGACTTCGGGGACCGCCCGAATGACGGGAGTTTCTGCGGGAACGGCATCTGCTATGCCGACGATCGGACGCCCACCCCGAAGATGCAGGAGGTGAAATACGACTACCAGCCGATCCGCCTGACCTTTGACGGCCTGCACCTTGCAATCTTCAACCGGAACCTGTTTGTCAATACCGACGCCTACCGGTGCGTGGTGACCCTCACCCGGGAGGGGGAAGTCCTCTCCGAGACCCAGGGCAGCATCAGTGTGCCGCCCCAGGAGAAGTACGAGATGGATCTGCCGATGCAGATTCCGCGGGAGCCCGGCGAGTATGTCGTCACGATTTCCTTCCGCCTCAAGGAGGACACGCCCTGGGCAGAGAAGGACTATGAGGTCGCCTACGGGCAGACCGTCATCCGCAGAAACCAGAAGAGACCAAACAAAAAGTGCGGCCCGCTCACTGTGGTTGAGGGGGATGACAACGTGGGAGTGTACGGGGAGCATTTCTCAGCGCTGTTCTCGGCCCTGCAGGGCGGCCTTGTCTCCTACCGGTATGATGGCAGGGAGATGATCACCGAGATGCCAAGACCCAACTTCTGGCGGGCGATCACGGAAAATGACAGGGCGAATCAGCTGCCGTTCCGCGCGGGACAGTGGAAGCTGGCAGGCAGATATGCCTCTCACAAGACCGAGCACGGGAGAAAGTGGGAATTCTGCCAGGTGGATCAGAAGGAGGACGCAGTGACGATCTCCTTTACCCTCCACCTGCCGGTGCGTCCCGCAAAGGACTGCACCCTGTCCTACACCGTGACGGGAGACGGCACGGTGGAGACCGCCCTGTCTCTTCCGGCATCCGCCGATGTGGGAGAGCTGCCGGAGTGCTCGGTGCTCTTTACCATGGATGCAGACTATGACCGGCTGACCTGGTACGGCAGGGGACCCGAGTCCACCTACGCGGACTGCCGCAATGGAAAGATCGGCATCTATCAGAACCGGGTTGCCGACAACATGGCCCGGTACCTGGTGCCCCAGGAGAGCGGCGCAAAGACGGATACCCGCTGGGCAAAGGTGACGGATGCTGCGGGTCACGGCCTTCTCTTTACGATGCCGGACCTCGTCTTCTCGGCTCTTCCTTATACGCCGGATGAGATCGACGACGCGGCGCACGCCGATGAACTGCCGCCGGTGCTCCACACGATTGTCCGTGTGGGACTGCAGATGGGTGTTGGCGGAGACGACACCTGGGGAGCACTGGTGCATCCCCAGTACCTGATTGGCAACGAAAAGCCCATCACGGTCCGGTTTTCTTTCCGCGGTATCTGAAAAAACAGCTGCCTGATCACGAAAACAAGCCCTGTCCGGGAGATCAATCCCGGACAGGGCTTGTGTTTTGTTCTGCACGATTGAAATGTCAGTCCATGACCCGCACGAAGTGCCACTGCCAGGAGGTGTAGTCACCGGATTCCGGCGGAAGCGGAAGGCCGGTCTCCATCAGGGCGGCAGCAGGGAAGACGGCACCGTCCTCCTCGCGGCGGTAGACAGCCTCCTCCGGAAGATCATGGAGCCGGATGAACTTTCTCGGCTCGTCTCCGAAGTGGAGCTCGGTGCGCACGGCGCAGAACAGGAACTCGCTCCGGTCTTTCGCGGCGTGCATCCAGGCGGTCACAGGATCGGTGTAGGGACTGGTCAGCCGCAGGTAGTCGCCGAAAAAGAGCAGGGATTCATACCGGTGCCGCGTGGCGATCTGCTGCCGGATCTCTTCCTTCTCTTCGCCGGTGAGTTTTGCCGGGTCGAATTCGTAGCCGAAGGTCCCCGCCATGGCAGTGATGCCACGGGTTCCAAGCGGAGTGATCCTGCCGTTCTGCTCATTCGGCACCTTGGAGACGTGGGCGCCCCAGCTGTCGTTGGGATAGCCGAAGCTCGTGCCGTATTGGATCCGCAGCCGGTCGATGGCGTCGGTGTTGTCACTGCACCAGATCTGGCGGGAGTAGTAGAGCATGCCCGCGTCAAACCGGCCGCCGC
>JBJEYC010000519.1:0-4056 GCA_051886435.1 Lachnospiraceae bacterium | reverse complement strand
ATGGGCCTTGGCCTGGTACTCGCCGGAGAAGTTGAGGTCGATATCCGGCTCCTTGTCTCCCTTGAAGCCCAGGAACGTCTCGAACGGGATGTCAAAGCCCGCCTTCACGAGCGGCTCCCCGCAGACCGGGCAGACCTTGTCCGGCATGTCGACACCGCACCGTCCCACGTAGGACTTTACCTCTTCCGAGTCGAAGTCGCTGTAGTGGCACTTTGCGCAGTAGTAATGGGGCCGCAGGGGATTGACCTCCGTGATACCGGACATCGTCGCGACAAAGGAGGAACCCACGGAACCACGGGAGCCGACCAGGTACCCGTCTTCGTTCGACTTCCAGACGAGCTTCTGCGCGATGATGTACATGACGGAGTATCCGTTCTTGATGATGGAGCCAAGCTCCTTCTCGAGCCGGTCCTCCACGATCTTCGGCAGGGGGTCGCCATACATGCTGTGGGCCTTGCGGAAGCAGATCTCCCGCAGCTGCTGGTCCGAGTCCTGAATGACGGGCGGGCACTTGTCCGGCCGCACCGGGGAAATCGCCTCGATCATGTCCGCGATTTTGTTGGTGTTGGTGATGACGACCTCCTCGCACTTGTCCGCGCCGAGGTAGGAAAACTCCTCCATCATCTCGTCGGTCGTCCTGAAGTACAGCGGCGCGGGCTCCTCCTTGTCGGAGCCCATGCCCAGCGTCGACTGGATGATCGTGCGGTAGATCTCATCCTCCGGATCCAGGAAGTGGACGTCGCCTGTTGCGACGACGGGTTTGTGGAACGTCTCGCCAAGCTGCACCACGCGGCGGTTTAAGTTCAGCACATCCTCCATGGAGCGGATGTTTTCATAGCGCTCACTGGAGATCAGGAATTTATTGTTGTCCCTCGGCTGGATCTCGAGGTAGTCGTAGAACTGGACGATCTCCGCGATCCGCTCTTCGCTCTTTTCGTCGAGGAGCGCCTGGAAGAGCTCGCCCGCAACGCAGGCGGAGCCGACCAGGATTCCCTCGCGGTTCTTTGCCAGGAGGCTCTTCGGAATCTTGGGCTTCTGGTAAAAGTACGTGAGGTGTGAGGCGGAGATCATGCGGTAGAGGTTGATCCTGCCTGTCACGTTTTTGGCAAGCAGGATGCAGTGGTAGGGGCGCTTCCTGCGGATGATGTCCGGGTTGTTGTCCGCCAGAGCATTGATGGAGCCCAGGGTTGCAGCGTCCCGCTCCAGGAACATCTTCACCAGCTTCTCAAAGATCCAGGCCGTGGTCCGGGCATCGTCCACTGCGCGGTGGTGATGGGGGTTCACGACATTGAGCATCTTGCCGACTGCGTCCAGGTTGTAGCTCTTGTGGCCCGGCAGCAGGATCCTTGCCATGTCCATGGTATCCACGGTGGTGTAGTAGTCCGGAAGGCCCTGGTCCCTGGCGTTCTTTCGGATGAAGCTGATATCAAATTGGACGTTGTGGCCGACAAGGACGCAGCCTTTGCAGAACTCGGTGAATTTCGGCAGGATCTCCTCGATGGTTCCCGCTCCCATCACCATCTCGTCGGTGATGCTGGTCAGGCTCGTGATCCGGTAGGGGATCGGGATCTTCGGGTTGACAAACTCCGAGAACTGCCCGGTCTCTTCGCCGTTCTCATACTTGACGGCGCCGATTTCGATGATCTTGTCCCGGTCCGCGGAAAAGCCCGTAGTCTCGATATCGAAGACCACAAAGTTTCCGCGGGCGATGTCGTAGTTCTCCGGGATCTTCTCGGGTGTCTTCCCCGCCTCGAGCTCCTTGGCAGGGAGCGTGTAGGCGGCGTCCTGGGTGAAGGCAGGATCATCCCCCGTCCTGCCGTAGGTGACCGCCTTTAAGAGGTCATCCACCAGGTAGCACTCGACGCCGTAGAGGATCTTGAAGAATTTCTGGGGGTCGATGGGAGGCTTCCCATCGGCTTTGTTTTTCTTGTTCAGGTCCGCGATGGTGTCCTGCACGAAGTGGTTGGCATCCGGGAAGGCCTGGATGTTGCCGTGGTCCGTGATCGCCACCGCGGGCATGCCCCACTGGTAGGCGCGCTTGACCAGATCCTTGCACTCGGAGACGCCGTCCATGTCGGACATCTTGGTGTGGAGGTGGAGCTCCACGCGCTTCTTCTCGTAGTGATCCTCCCGCATCTTCACGAACGAGGGAATCTCCATGACGCCCGAGGGGGAGGTGATTGTGATCTCGTGCTCGAAGGTGTCCATCTTGGTGTAGCCCTGGACCTTCACAAAACGGCCCGGAGAGAGCCGCTCCATCGCTTTGTCGGCCTCTTCTGTCGGTGCGAAGATCTTGACTGCGATCGAGTCTGTGAAGTCCGTCAGCACGAACTTCAGGATGGACTTGTTGTTGCGGATGTCCCGGCGCTCGTTCGACTGGATCTTGCCGCGGATCGTGACCAGACCGATCTCGCCGACGATGTCGGAGATCGGGATGAGCTCGCCCTCTATATCCTTGCCGCAGATGACGTCCGGATTGGAGGAGCGGATAAAACCGCCGAAGTCCTTCCGGTCTCCCCATTTCGACTTCTTTGCGCTGCGGCTGTTCTGACCAAACCGGCTCCTCTGCGGCATCTTCTCCCCATGCGCTTCGCCTGCCTGAGTGCTGCTTTTTTCCTCCACTTCCTTCTCCACGGGAACCGTGACGGTATTCTGCGGGAAGACGTCGTCGTAGACGGCACGGATGCGGCGCTTCGGCTCGAGGACGTACTCTGCCTCAACCGTGCATCCCATGCCGCAGCGCTCATTCAGGATCTGCTGGAGCATGTCGCGGATCTTTCCGCCCACATCCCTGCAGATCGGCGTGTTCTCAAGCTGGAGCACGACGTGTTCCTGGTCGGGGAACTCGAACTTCCCGTTCTTGAAGAGACTGCCGTTGACCGGGGAGAGGTGCCACATCTCAATGATGAGGGAATCCATGTACTCGTCAATCAGCGTTTCCGGGGTGTACTGGGAGGAGAGCACAAAGCGCTCGGAGATCACGGCCTCCACCGCGGTGCCCTGGCACACGCAGGAAGTCAGCTCCTTCTCCATTTCGTAGATGTATTTCTTGTGGATCAGGTGATCTGACTCCACGTAGATCTTGAGCCTCGTGTTTTCCCGGTTGAAGGCAACCCGCACGACCTTCGTGCCCTGAAAGAGCTCTGTCAGCGTTTTGTTCACCTTCAGCGTCGGAAAGACGGAGAAAAATTCTTTTCCTTTTTCCAAAACCTGCTCCTTTTTCGGAAAGAAAACCCCGCCTGTGCATGACCTGCACAAGGCGGGGCAGAAATCAGCTCTGCCAGTGGTCGAGCTCGTCCTTCAGTACGGACAGGAGCTGATCTTCCGGGACCTTCTTTACGATCTGTCCCTTTTTGATGAGAAGCCCCTCGCCGTCCCCTCCGGCGATGCCGATGTCAGCCTCTCTCGCCTCCCCAGGCCCGTTGACGGCGCAGCCCATGACGGCGACCTTGATGTTGTAGGGGTATTTCTGCACCATCTTTTCCACCTGGTCCGCAAGGCCGATGAGGTCAATCCTAGTCCTGCCGCAGGTGGGGCAGCTTGTCACCTCGACGCCGCCCTGCCTAAGCTTTAAATCCCGAAGGATCTGCTTTGCTGAGCGGATTTCCTCTACGGGATCGCCGGAGAGGGAGACCCGGATCGTATCGCCGATCCCCTCGTAGAGGATGATGCCGAGGCCGACCGCGGACTTGATGTTTCCGCCGTAGACCGTGCCCGCCTCCGTGATGCCCACGTGGAGCGGATACTGCGTCTTTTTTGCAAGGAGCTCATGGGCCTTCACGCAGGTCAGGACATCCGACGACTTGATCGAGATCACGATGTTGTCGTAGCCGCAGTCCTCCACCATGCCGACCTTGTCGAGCGCAGACTCCACAAGGCCCTCCGGGGTGACGCCGCCGTACTTCTCGACGAGATCCTTCTCGAGAGACCCGGAGTTGACGCCGACGCGGATCGGGATGTTCCGCTCCTTTGCGCAGTCGACAACGGCCCGGATTCTGTCCTTCCCGCCGATGTTGCCGGGGTTGATGCGGATCTTGTCGGCGCCGTTCTCGATGG
>JBJEYC010000518.1:1622-4064 GCA_051886435.1 Lachnospiraceae bacterium | reverse complement strand
GAGGTTCCGCTCGAGGATGTGCCGATCCTGCAGAAGCGCATGATCAAGAAGGCGGAGAAGGCCGGTAAGATCTGCGTGACCGCAACCCAGATGCTGGATTCCATGATCCACAATCCCAGACCCACCCGTGCCGAGGCAACGGACGTGGCCAACGCCATCTACGACGGCACAACAGCCATCATGCTTTCCGGTGAGTCCGCAAACGGCAAGTACCCGGTGGAGGCGGTCCGCACCATGGCCCGCATCGCCGAGACAACCGAGCAGGATATCGACTTCTACGGCCGCATGGTCAAGCGCCACGCCGACAAGCCCAGCATGACTGATGTGACCTCCGCCATCTCTCACGCGACGGTGACGGTCGCCCACGACATCGATGCAGACGCGATCATCACGGTGACGATCTCCGGCGGCACCGCCCTGAAGCTGGCAAGTTTCAAACCCGCCCGCCACATCATCGCCTGCACCATGGACGAGCAGGTGGCAAGACAGATGAACCTCTACTTCGGTGTGAGTCCGCTGATCATCAAGGAGGAGGCCTCTGCTGACCTTCTGTTTGAGGCAGCGATCAACGAGGCAAAGCGCGCTGGCTTCGTCAAGAGCGGCGACCAGGTGGTGCTGACGGCAGGCGTGCCGCTTGGCATCTCCGGCAACACCAATATGATCCGCGTGGTCGAGGTCTGGTAATACATGGCCGGGAAGATCTTCTGCCTGATCGGAAAGAGCGCCTCCGGGAAGGACACGGTCTACCGCGACCTGATTGGAGATCCGTCGCTTTCCCTCAGGAGCGTCACCCCCTACACAACCCGGCCCATGCGCGCGGGCGAGATGGAGGGGCGGGAGTACCACTTCCGCTCCCGTGAGGCCTTTGAACGGGCGCTGAAAGACGGGAAGATTATCGAGTACCGCCGGTATGACACGGTCTACGGCCCCTGGTACTACTATACCGAGGATGACGGGCAGATCGATCTGGAGCAGAACTCCTACCTTCTGGTGGGGGTGCTGCAGTCCTACGTGAACATCCGGAACTATTTCGGGGACGCACGGGTGGTTCCCCTCTATCTCTACGTAGAGGATGGGGAGCGGCTGCAGCGGGCGCTGGACCGGGAGCGGGCCCAGAAAAATCCCGGCTACCGGGAGATGTGCCGGCGTTTTCTTGCGGACAGTGAGGATTTCTCGGAGGACAAACTGCGGGAGGCGGGCATCAGCCGCCGCTTTGAAAACCGGGATCACCGCACCTGTGTGGCAGAGCTTCGCGTCGCGATCCGGGAGGAACAGGAGAAGCCGTGAGCAGGTTTTCAGAGATCATCGGGCAACGGGATGCCATTGCACACCTGCAGAACTGCCTGCGCACCGGGCACATCCCCCACGCAGTCATTCTGGCGGGGGAGGAGGGCTCTGGGAAGATGGCACTGGCCAGCGCCTTTGCCAACACCCTGGTCTGCAGGGAAACAAAAGAGGAAGACGGATGGCTTGAGCCATGCGGAACCTGCCGCGACTGCCTGCAGGCAAAGGCCGGGAGCCACCCGGACATCAACGTTGTGACACCCGCGAAAGTTCCGGAGAGCGGAAAAACACCGGTCCTTGGTGTCGATGACGTGCGCCGCTTTCGGGCGGATGTGCAGATCAAGCCTTATCAGAGCGACTGGAAGATCTACATTGTGCCCCATGCGGAGCGCATGACGCCGCAGGCGCAGAATGCCCTGCTCAAGACGCTGGAGGAGCCGCCGGCCTACGCGGTGATCCTGCTTCTTGCAGACTCTCTGACCGGGTTCCTGCCGACGGTGCTCTCCCGCTGCATTGCCCTTAGGATGAAGCCCACTCCTGAGGCGGAGCTGACCAAGGTGCTGATGGAGCGATGCGGGGCGGATTTACAGAGCGCAAAGATCGCGGGACGCCTCTCCGGCGGCAACGCGGGGCGGGCGATCGCACTGCTTGAGGACGAGGAGGCCGCGGCCTTCCGGCAGCAGGCGGTGACCTTTCTGCGGGAACTGCCCCGGCAGGATGCGTTTCAGATCCACCAGTTCGCAGCAGACCTTGGAACAAATGCCCCGGTGTTTCTGGATCTTGCTTCCTGCTGGTACCGGGACATCGCCGTCCTGAAGGCGACCGGGGAGACCGGTGCCTTGATTTTTCAGGACGAGGTAAGATATAGTATTCAAAGTGCCCAAAATACAGGGTTTCCGGCGCTTTTGCGCATCCAGGAGAGCCTGGCAAAGGCGCGGCTTCGCAGGGCCCGCGGCGGCAATGATGCCCAGGTTCTGGAGATGCTGCTTTTGGAGATCCGGGATGCGCTCAACGACAGGGCATCGTGAGCGGCTTTCCGGGAAAAGTTGGAACATACATGGAAGAAGAAAAAATCGTGGCGGTGGGAAAGGTGACGGTCACAGAAAAGACCATCACCATTGATCACCCGCCGGTGGATCCGGCCATGGCACTCCCCAA
>JBJEYC010000518.1:0-1522 GCA_051886435.1 Lachnospiraceae bacterium | reverse complement strand
CCGATGGATGTGCCCAAGAAGAAGATCCGCTCCCAGGTGCGCCGCATCCAGCGCATGGCGACGGAGGACGATGTCAAGAAACTCGCAGTGAATCGGGCACATGAGCGGGAAGCCTATCGCGTCTGCGCCGAGAAGATCCGGGCAAGAGGCCTGGATATGAAGCTGATCGATGCGGAGTACGCCTTTGACGGCAGCAAGATCATGTTTTACTTCACCGCCGACGGGCGGGTGGACTTCCGGGATCTGGTGCGGGATCTCGCACAGGTCTTCCGGATGCGGATCGAGCTTCGGCAGATCGGCGTGCGGGATGAGACGAAGATCCTGGGCGGCTACGGCATCTGCGGCAGACCCTTGTGCTGCCACGCCTACCTGACTGATTTTGTGCCGGTGTCCATCAAGATGGCCAAGGAGCAGAGTCTGTCTCTGAACCCTGCGAAGATCTCCGGTGTCTGCGGCAGACTTATGTGCTGCCTTAAAAATGAGGAAGAGACCTACGAGGAGCTGAACAAGACGCTGCCCCGGATCGGAGATGAGGTGCAGGCAGCGGACGGCCTCACCGGTGAGGTGGAGAGCGTCAATGTCCTGCGTCAGCGAGTCCGGATCATTGTGGAAGTCAACGATGAGAAGGAGCTGCACGAGTATGAGGCCAAGGATCTGACGATCCTGCGCAGAAGAAAGCGCGGCCAGGCAAAGCCCAAGTTCCGGAGAGGCGATGGCGCGGAGGTGCATCTGGATGGAACCCGTTCCGGCGGGCCCCGCCAGGAGGATCGCGGCCAGCGCGCTGTGGTCCGGGAGGCGATCGATAAGAGCCTGAAGGAGCGCCAGGAGCAGCAGGATGCGGGATCCGCAGCTGCCCCGGCCGCCTCCGAGGGGGGTGCTGACCGCCCCAGAAACCGAAGACGCCGCGGCGGCGCAAAGCCCGGCCAGAATCAGGGCCAGGGGCCCAAGGCGTCCGGCGGCCAGAATCAGAACCAAAACCAGAATCAGAACCAGGGCGGCGCAAAGCAAAAGCAGCGCCCGCCGAAGAACCAGCAGCCGCAGAAGGGAGACGGCCAGACGGGCGCATCCGCACCCGGCGGGGCACCCCGAAGGAGCAGCCATGACAAGCGCCGCAGAAGGCCCGGTCAGGGACAAAATCCCGCACCGGAGAAGAAGGACCCCTCATGACGGTCCCGATCCTTCCCGGAGAGCATGTCGATGATCTGCAGAGAAACCATCTGCAGATCATTCAGAATCCGAAGAAGTTCTGCTTCGGCATGGACGCGGTCCTGCTGTCGGGCTTTGCCACAGCGGGAGAAGGCGCGCGCGTTCTTGATCTGTGCACCGGCACCGGGATCATCCCGATCCTGATGAGCGCAAAGACAGACGCCGGGCACTTCACCGCGCTGGAGATCCAGAGTGAGAGCGCGGACATGGCCAGAAGGAGCGTGCTCCTGAACGACCTGCAGGAAAAGATTGATATCGTGGAAGGTGACGTGAAGGAAGCAGGGAGCATGTTTGCCGCTGCTTCCTTTGACGTTGT
>JBJEYC010000517.1:0-4072 GCA_051886435.1 Lachnospiraceae bacterium | reverse complement strand
TGAAGAACTTCTTCGCCTTAAACCTCCTGTCACAGGGGACACCGCTTCTTCTCGCAGGAGATGAGAGAATGAACTCTCAAGAGGGCAACAACAACCCCTACTGCCAGGACAACGAGACCGGATGGGTGACCTGGAAGGACACCGCGGACGCGGGGCGGCTCTTAAAGTTCACGGAGGCCATGATTGCCTTCCGCAAGGCCCACAGTGTCTTCCGGCGCCGCACCCCCTTCCGGTTCTCCGACTACCGGGTGACCGGGTATCCGGACCTGTCCTTCCACGGGAAGGACGCCTGGAAGCCGGACTTTTCCAACTACAGCCACACGGTGGGCATCCTCTTCGATGAGCACTACGCGGAGGAGAATCCGTCGGATTCCCTCCTTTACGTCGCCGTCAACATGCACTGGCACAACCAGCTCTTGGGCATCCCGGCGCCGCCCCAGGGCAGGGAGTGGGTCAAGATCATGGACACCTTTGAGGAGCAGTCCTTCCCGGAGACGCCCTGGACGCTGTCCGACCAGCGCAGCATCGGCGTGCGGGGACGCTCGGTCTGCATCCTGGCAACAAGGGACATCCCTAGGAAGGCCCTTGCGAGTGCCCTGGTGCACCCGGCGGGGGACCGCGACCTGTAAGACAGTCTGGAGGCTGCAATGGCAACAAAGAACATTCCGCCGATCACTGCAAAAAAGGCCTGGAGCCACTTCCGGACCATCACCAAACACAAGGTCTATGTCGCCCGGGAGTGCTTCTCGGTCGGCCTCTACCGGCAGGGCCTGCTGCACGATCTGAGCAAGTATTCGCCGACGGAGTTTCTGGTCGGCGCCCGCTACTACCAGGGGACCCAGAGCCCCAACAACAAGGAGCGGGAGGTGACCGGCGTCTCCACCGCCTGGCTCCACCACAAGGGTCGGAACCTGCACCACTACGAGTACTGGCTCGACTACTCGACGAGGACCGATGGCGGAATCAACGGTTCCGGCATCATCCCCTGCAAGATGCCCGGCCGGTACGTTGTCGAGATGTTCCTGGACCGGGTCGCTGCCTCCAAGGTCTACCGGGGCGCTGCCTATACCGACGCGGATCCTTGGAAGTATTACACAACGGGCAACACGCGGCGCTTTTTGTACCCGGAAACCGCGGATCTTTTGGAGAAGCTCCTTCTGATGCTGCGGGATGAGGGAGAGGAGAAGACCTACGCGTACATCCGCGCCCACCTCTACCAAAAGCCTCTCTTCCCACGGGACAAGAAAAAGAAGGGGAAGCGCTGATGTCACTCACACCGGAACAGATCCTGCGCTTTCAAAAAGCCCGGGATGCCATCGTCCGGCCGGGAGAGCGGGAGAGAAACGGCATCGGCACCCAGATGGAGAAGACCGTTCACGCGGTGTGCAAGCGCTACGTGGATCCCGATCCCGACCACCAGGAAATCCCGGTGGCGGGGTATATCGCAGATCTCTTTGACGGAACCCGGATTACGGAGGTCCAGACGGGGAGCTTTGCCCCGCTGCGAAGAAAGCTCCTGGCCTTCCTGCCCAGGTATCCGGTGACGATTCTGCACCCGATCCCTCATGAAAAATGGCTCACCTGGATTGATCCGGAAAGCGGGGCCCTGTCGAAGCGGACAAAATCGCCTGTGACGGGGTCGTTTTATCATGCCTTCCGGGAGCTATACGAGATCCGGCCCTTCCTGCAGGATCCCAACCTGACCCTGCAGTTTCTTCTCATCGACATGGAGGAGTATCGAGTGCAGGACGGCTGGGGGCGCGGCGGGAAACGGGGCTCCCACCGATATGACAGGATCCCGGAAAAGCTTGTGGACGAACTTGTGCTCCGGGGCCCGGACGATTATAATTCCTTTCTTCCGGACGATCTGCCAGACACCTTTACAAGCCGCGAGTTTGTCCAGGCGGCGGCAAGAAAAAAAATCCGCACCGTATCCCCCTCCACGATGCTCCAGGTTCTTGCGGAGCAGGGGGTCGTCACCCGCTGCGGAAAGCGGGGAAACAGCTATCTCTGGACCGTCCAGAAAGACCATCCAGAAAAAGGAGAGTAAGAAACCATGAAGCTTCATTTTGAACCCAAGGCGATGACCGAGCGCTTTGTCCGCTATGCCGCCATCTATACCCAGTCCAAAGAGGGTGTTCCGGACACCCCCAGCACCCCCTGCCAGCGGGATCTCGCGAAGGTCCTCGCAAAAGAGCTTACGGAGATAGGTGCAAAGGACGTCACCTTTGATGAGGACAAGTGCTACGTCTATGCGGAAATCCCCGGGAATCTCCCGAAGGAAAAGTGTGATCCCGCAGCCGTAAAGACCCTTCCCGATGCCGCAAAGAAACGCCGGGAGAACACCGCGCCGATCCTGGGCCTCATGGCCCACATGGACACGAGCTGCGCGGTGGACGCGAATGAGATCCATCCCCGCGTCATCGAAAACTATGACGGCACTGTCATCCGCCTCAATGACAAATACGTGCTGGACCCGGCTGAGTACCCGGATCTTAAAACGCGCAAAGGGCAGACCCTTGTCGTCACCGATGGCACCTCCGTCCTTGGCGGAGATGACAAGGCGGGTGTCACCGCCATCATGGCGGCAGCTGCCTTCTTCCTCTCCCATAAGGAGATTGCGCATCCCACGATCCGCATCGCCTTCACGCCGGATGAGGAAGTGGGGAACGGCACCCTGAACCTTGACTATGACCGCTTTGCCTGCGACTATGCCTACACGGTGGACGGGGGCGGTGAGGGAGAGCTCGAGTACGAGAACTTCAACGCGGCTTCCTGCGATGTCCACGTGACCGGTCTCTCGACCCACCCGGGTTCTGCCTTCGGGAAGATGAAAAACGCGCTCCTTGTCGCAAACGAGTTCATCAGCCTCCTGCCGGCCCTGGAGACCCCCTACTACACGAAGGACCACGAGGGCTTCTTCCACGTGGAGGAGCTCCACGGCACCTGCGACAGCGCAGACCTTGCCATCATCATCCGGGACCACGACGCAAAGCGCTTTGCGGAGCGCAAGGAAACCGCGGAGAAGATCGGAAAGGTGCTGAATGCGCGGTACGGCGCTGGCACCGTGGAGGTGAAAGTCCACGACTCCTACTACAACATGCTCTCCAAGATTGAACCCCACATGCACCTTGTGGAGAATGCGAAGAAGGCGATGGAGGAGATCGGCGTTGCGCCGAAGATCCAGCCGATCCGCGGCGGCACCGACGGGTGCGTCATCAGCTTCCGGGGCATTCCCTGCCCGAACCTCTTTACCGGTGCCCACAACTATCACAGCCGCTACGAATACGTGAGCGGGCAGGAGCTTGCGCTCTCTGCCGAGACGCTGATCAGGATTATGAACAAATATGCAGAATACGACATTGACCGCTGAAACCATCATTGAAAACGCAAGGCGCCACGCCTCCGAGGAGGACGCAAAGACACTGACCAACGACGAAGAGCTCCGCCGCCAGGAGGCATTTTTGGACCTTGCTAAAGAGCAGACAAGACAGCTCGCAGAGCTCCTTGGCCGCACCCCCACCTACTGCGTGGTGAACTTTGGCTGCCAGATGAACGCCAAGGACGCAGAGAAGCTCTGCGGCGTCTTGAAGGAGGCAGGGTACGAGGAGAGCGACCGGGAGGATGCGGACTTTGTGGTCTACAACACCTGCACGGTGCGGGACAACGCGGACCAGCACTTCTACGGGCGTCTCGGCCGGGCGGCCCACTTCCGCAAGAGCCGTCCCTACATGAAGATCGCGGTCTGCGGCTGCATGATGCAGGAGCCCGCCTGTGTGGAGAAGGTCAAGAAGAGCTACCCCTATGTGAACCTCGTCTTCGGCACCCACAACCTGTTCCGGTTCCCGGAGTACCTGGCAGACGTCTATGAGAACCAAAACGGCGACTTTGATCCCCGGGGGAGAAAGCTCTACGTTGTCTGGAAGGACACGAAGGAGATCGTGGAGGATCTCCCGGCGGAGCGCAAATACCCCTACAAGTCCGGCGTCAACATCATGTTCGGCTGTGACAACTTCTGCACCTACTGCATCGTCCCCTACGTGCGGGGCAGGGAGCGCTCGAGAAAGCCCAC
>JBJEYC010000516.1:0-4087 GCA_051886435.1 Lachnospiraceae bacterium | reverse complement strand
AAGCGGGCTTATAGCCCGCATCCCGAACCACCCGTTTTACGGGTGGAGGCGATTGCTTTAACCAAGGGCGGACTGCGCCTTCTTTGTCTTGACCGGTGGCAGGAGCACCGTAAAACGGATGGCATTCTCTCCAACCCGCTCTGCGGTGATCGTGCCGCCGTGTCCCTGGCAGATCGCCCTGGCGGCGGAGAGCCCAATCCCGAAGGAGCCGGTACTGGTGCGGGAAGCATCGCCCCGATAGAATCGGTCAAAGAGCCGATCCAGGTTTCCCTGCGGGAGCGTCTCCTGCGTACAGGTGTTTTCTACGATGAGGCGGATCTTCTTGTCCTGGGAGAGGGAAAAGAGAACCTGGCTCTCCGGAGCGGAGTACTTCATGGCGTTGTCCAGGAGCAGGCCCATCAGCTGCTCCAGGGAACGGAGCTCGCCGAAAACATGGATTCCGGGTTGAATATTGGTCTCCAGGGTCTTGTGGCTGGCGGCAGCGACGGCCTCATAGTTGCGCACTGCCTCCTCTGCGATTTCGGACAGATTGCAGACGGCGTAGAGCTCCTTGGAGGCCTCTTCCTCCATCCTGGTCAGTGTCAGCATGTTTGTGATCAGTGCGGTCATGCGGTGGACCTGATTCTTGATGCTTCCTGTCCACTCATTTTTTGTGCCTGTCATCTCCAAAACGTCCACGTTGGCGGAGATGATGGTAAGAGGTGTCTTGAGCTCATGACCGGCATCGGAGATGAAGCGCTTCTGCTTTTCCAGAGATTCCACCACCGGGGCAGTGGCAATTCCTGCAAGAATCCGCACCAGCACGTACATCAGTCCCAGGGCGAGGAGACCAATGACAAGGGAAGTCTTTAATAGGATCCCAGCCCCGGCAAGATCCGAGTTGCAGTCCACAAAAAAGACCTGTGCGGTACCGTCTTCGCTGGTATAGACCTCATATCGGTAACCTCCCAGAAAGGCTTTGTTTCTGCCGGAATCACGGGCCCTGGTAGCATATTCTGTTGCGGTTTCCTCAGTGATCGCGGCGACATGCTCGGTATTGAGCTGGGTCAGCGTTCCGTCTGCATCGAATTCCGCATAGAAATAGCGCGTTTCAAAGGGCATCTCCCGGTCCCGGTTGATGGAGAAGTCATTCTTCAGGAGCAGGAGCCAGGAGGTGATCTGCGGCTCTTTGGGAATCTGAGGCCGGGTGTCATTCTCCTCCGGCGGCGGGAAGGACCCGTCGTTTTCGTACAGAACCCCGATCAGATGGTCTGCCCGGGTGCGGATCTGGACGAAATTCAGGATGTTCAAAAAGGCGATGATCAGGACCACGATGATGAACAGGGACAGGAGCGCGGTAAGGACAAATTTGTTGCGCAGGCGCTGTTCCATTGAAGGGGATATACGCCGAAAGAGCAGGCCGAGACGCCGCTTCCTGGCTTTGGGTTTTGCCTCTTGGGTTTCCATATCAGACCTTCTCAATAAAGTAGCCAAGGCCTCTCGTGGAGCGGACCTCGATGTCAGCGCCGAGCCCCTTGAGACGCTTCCTGAGGTTTGAGATATAGACGCGGATCGTGTTGACGTCTGCCTCTCCGTCGGGCCAGATGCTGTTCAGAAAGCCGTCCGCGGAGATCACTCTGCCGGGGGACTCCAAAAGCAGCTCCATCATCTGAAATTCCTTCGCGGTCAGCCGCACGGGCTCCTGTCCGGTGGTCTCAAGTTCACAGGTTGCCCGGTTCAAAGAAACGTTTCCACAGGCAAGAACCGGCTGGGTAAAGTCCTCACGGCGTCTTGTCATTGCCCGGATTCTTGCCAGGAGCTCTCCCATATCAAAGGGCTTGGGCAGGTAGTCATCCGCTCCAAGGTCGAGTCCCCGGATTCGGTCCCCAACCTCACCCTTTGCGGTGAGAAAGAGCACCGGTACGGAGTTCTTGTCCTTGCGGAGACGCTGCAGCACCTCCATTCCGTCAAGTCCGGGCATCATGATGTCCAGGATGATGCCATCATAATTGCCGGAGCGGGCATAGGCCAGAGCGTCCTTGCCGTTATTTACCGCATCCACTGTGTATCCGCTGTGAGTCAGGATTGCAGTCAGTGCGTTGGTCAGTTCCACCTCATCATCAGCAAGCAGTAATTTCATTGATCCCTCCATAGCTTCGGGTGGGTATTCCGGGCCCGAAGCGGTTCTGTATCCATATTACCATGGGACGGACAAAGGGTGGTGACGCAACTGTGTCCCCGGGACTTTGCGGTTGCGATTGGTGCTTTTTTGCTTCTCCCGTTTGTGCTATGATACTTCACAGTGCAGAAAGAGTTCACAGACCGGAAGGAAAGGGAACAGACATGGTAAAACATATCATTTTGTGGCAGCTCAAGGACGAGTACTCGGAGGAGCAGAAGGAAGAGATCCGGGGAAAGATCAAGGCGGGACTTGAAGGTCTAGCAGACAAGATCCCGGGCCTTATTTCCATCCATGTGCAGACCACGCGCCTGCCCTCTTCCAATGCGGATCTGATGCTGGAGTGCAGCTTTACGGATGAGGCATCCCTGAAGGGGTATTCGGTTCATCCGGATCATCTGGAGGTTGCAAACGGCGTCGTCCGCCCCAACATCAAGACCAGAACCTGCATCGATTACGAGATATAACCGGTCTTTCACTACAAATTCACGAGGATTGAGATATGGGATTATTTGACAAGTTCGGCAGCCGGAAGAAGGCCGCCGAGGAGCGGGCAGCGAAGGAGGCCGAAGAGCAGAAACAGCGCGCGGTCGATGAGCTCGTAGCCCAGCAGAAGCAGGCCCACGAGGGTATGACCTGGCCTGGGGTCATGCGAATGAATCTGCTGAAGATCAACACCCCGGGAGCGCAGACACCCAAGATCGAGGACCCGATTTCCGCAGAGCGCAAGGATGAGATCGGAAACCTGATCTACCAGCCGGTGCTCACGCCGGCAGACGTGGAGTCTTTCACACTTCAGGAACTGATCTTTTTGCTGGATACGCATGAGATCTTCAACCGGAAGGCAGCACTGGAGAATTATGAGGCCAATCACCGGGTGATCTACAACGATCTGCTGCGGCGCATTCACGAGGCAGAGAAGTTCTACATTCTCTATGATAGGTTGACCGGGTATCCCCTGATCGATGGGGGCTTTGCCCTGATCTACTTAGAGAAGGATCACGCAGAGACGGCTGCCAAGATCTATGAGACCCAGTTCCGCAAGACTGCTGTCGTGGAGCGTCCAGGAGAGGGTGCCCCGGTGCCGGAGGAGGGACCGAAGCCGGTTCTGCTCTTTGATTATCTCTACTACCTGGGCATGGAGAACATCATCATCGACAATGGCTGGTACAAGGCGGCAATCAAGCGTTCCGAGATCTCGGCACCGCCTGCCAGCTGGGCACCGGATCCCGCCAAGATTCCGCCGGCGGCACCGGAGCTCGCCTTTGCAATGATCGATTTTGTGGGCGAGGCCAAGTGGCCGGTTCGCTATGAGAAGCGGGATGAGCGGATCCGCCGCAAGATGGATCGGATCAATACCCTGATCCCCACGCAGACCTTTGTGATCCCCGTCTATGTGGAGGGAACTGAGCAGACCCCGGAGGGCCAGAAGCCCAAGGTTAAGTTCCCGCTGCTCAAGCTCAAGGCAAAGACGCAGGATTCTGAGATTGAGCAGAATGTGATCCCGATTTTCACAGACCTGTTCGAGTATGCAAAGAACTTTAACGGAAAGAACCAGTTCCGCCCGGTGAAGTTTCAGTACCGCAACGCGGTGCAGTTCCTGCGGGAGACTGATGGCTTTGTGATCAACCCCAGGGGCGAGAGCATTGTGCTCCCGAGGGCCCGTGCGATGGAACTGATCGCCAGATCCATGAATCTGAAGATCGTCAAGAACGGTGCACCTGTGCCCAAGGCCCCTGCTGAAAACCAGGGAGCATCGCAGGAGACCTCCCAGGCACCTCAGGAAGCACCGGCTCCTTCTGAAGACCAGGATTCCAAGCCAGAGGCATAAAAGCAAACGAAGAAGCGGCACCTCATGGTGCCGCTTCTTTCATATAGCTGAAGTGAAAAGTTGAATTCCACTTTTTCCTACTCAGAACAATCGGTGGA
>JBJEYC010000515.1:0-4090 GCA_051886435.1 Lachnospiraceae bacterium | reverse complement strand
AGAACTTGCCAAGACCTACGATCCCAAGGGCATTGAGGATCGGATCTACAAGAAGTGGGAGGAGAAGAAGTACTTCCACGCAGTGGTGGACCACTCCAAGCAGCCCTTTACCATTGTCATCCCGCCGCCGAATATCACCGGCCAGCTGCATATGGGCCATGCCCTGGATGAGACCATGCAGGACATCATCATCCGCTTCAAGAGGATGCAGGGATATGAGGCACTCTGGCAGCCGGGCACTGACCATGCCTCCATCGCCACCGAGGTCAAGGTGATCAACGAGCTGAAGAAGCAGGGCATCACCAAGCAGGATCTGGGCCGCGAGGGCTTCCTCAAGAAGTGCTGGGAGTGGCGGGAGGAGTACGGCCACCGCATTGTCAACCAGCTCAAGAAGCTCGGCGCCTCCTGCGACTGGGACCGGGAGCGCTTTACGATGGACGAGGGCTGCAGCAGAGCGGTCACCGAGACCTTCGTGCGCATGTATGAGAAGGGCTACATCTACAAGGGCAACCGCATCGTGAACTGGTGCCCGAAGTGCCAGACTTCCATCTCCGACGCGGAGGTGGAGTACAAGGAGCAGGCATCCCACTTCTGGCACATCAAGTATCCGCTGGTTGAGGACGACGGCTCCGTCTCCAAGACAAGGTTCCTGGAGTTTGCGACCACCCGTCCCGAGACCATGCTGGGCGATACTGCCCTCGCGGTCAACCCGGAGGACAAGCGCTACAAGGATCTCATCGGCAAGTACGCATGGCTTCCCATCATGAACCGGAAGATCCCGATCGTCGCCGATGAGCACGCCGATCCCGAGGAGGGAACCGGTGTCGTGAAGATCACGCCCGCCCACGACCCCAACGACTTTGAGGTCGGAAAGCGCCACAATCTGCCTGTCATCAACATCCTGAACGATGACGCCACGATCAATGAGAACGGCGGCAAGTATCAGGGCATGGACCGGTACGAGGCGAGAGAGGCGATTGTCAAGGAGCTCGATTCCATGGGGCTTCTTGTCGGCATTGAGGACCTGACGCACAATGTCGGCACACATGACCGCTGCGGCACCACCGTGGAGCCCATGGTGAAGGAGCAGTGGTTTGTCCGCATGGACGAGCTGATCAAGCCCGCCATCAAGGCCGTGGAGACCGGAGACATCCAGCTGGTGCCCGACTCCATGAAGAAGACCTACTTCAACTGGACGAACAACATCAAGGACTGGTGCATCTCGAGACAGCTCTGGTGGGGCCATCGAATCCCCGCCTGGTACTGCGACGACTGCGGCGAGACGATTGTCGCGCGGACCGCGCCGGACAAGTGCCCCAAGTGCGGCAGCACGCACCTGCACCAGGATCCCGACACCCTGGACACCTGGTTCTCCTCCGCCCTCTGGCCGTTTGAGACCCTGGGCTGGCCGGATGAGACCGAGGATCTCAAGTACTTCTATCCGACGGATGTTCTGGTGACCGGATATGACATCATCTTCTTCTGGGTCATCCGCATGATCTTCTCGGGCTACGAGCAGATGGGAGAGCGGCCCTTCAAGACCGTCCTGTTCCATGGACTCGTCCGCGATGACCAGGGCAGAAAGATGTCCAAGTCCCTCGGAAACGGCATCGATCCTCTGGAGGTCATCGACAAGTACGGCGCAGACGCGCTGCGCCTGACGCTGATCACCGGCAATGCCCCTGGAAACGACATGCGCTTCTACTGGGAGCGTGTGGAGGCGAACCGCAACTTTGCCAACAAGGTCTGGAACGCTTCCCGCTTCATCATGATGAACATGCCGGTGGATGAGCAGGGCAACTGGATCGAGGCGGACTCCTCCGTGATGCCGAAGCACCTCGAGACCGAGGACAAGTGGATCCTCTCCCTCTACAACGACACGGTTCGCGAAGTCACCGACAACATGGAGAAGTACGAGCTCGGCATCGCGGTCTCCAAGGTCTATGACTTTATCTGGGGATCCTTCTGCGACTGGTACATCGAGATGGTCAAGCCCCGTCTCTATGAGACCGAGGATGCTGCCTCCAAGGAGGCCGCACTCTGGACGCTGCAGACCGTCCTGAAGGGAGCCTTAAAGCTCCTGCATCCTTACATGCCGTTCATCACCGAGGAGATCTTCACGACGATTCAGTCGAAGGAAGAGACCATCATGACCTCCGCATGGCCGGTCTACCAGGACGCCTATCACTTCCCCGAGCAGGAGAAGGCGGTGGAGCGGATCATGGAGGCTGTCCGCGGCATTCGTGCCGCCCGCACCGAGCACAACGTGGCACCGTCCCGCAAGGCAAAGGTCATCGTGACGAGCGAGAAGGAAGAGGTCCGCAGGATCTTCGAGGACGGAAAACTTCTGTTTGCAAAGCTTGCCAACGCCTCTGAGGTGCAGACGGCTGCGGACGCGAAGGATGTCCCGGAGGGATCCATCTCCGTGGTCCTTCCGGACGCCGTGCTCTACCTGCCGCTTGCGGATCTTGTGGACGTTGCCGCAGAGCTCTCCCGCCTGGAGAAGGAGGAGGCGCGCCTTGCCGGCGAGCTTGCCCGCTCCCAGAAGATGCTCTCCAACGAGCGGTTCCTTGCCAAGGCTCCCAAGGCCAAGATCGACGAGGAGAAGGAGAAGCAGAAGAATTACGAGGCACAGATGGAGGGCGTCCGCAGAGAGCTCGCCCAGATGAGGGCTCTTTCGAAATGACCTATGACGAAGCGCAGGACTGGATCAATCACATCCCCCGCTTTGCGAAAAAGCATGACCCCGATACACTGACCGCCTATCTGGATGCACTGGGCGCCCCGGATCGTTCCGGGAGCCTGGTGATCCATGTGGCGGGAACAAATGGGAAAGGCAGCACCTGTTGCTACCTTTCCCATTGTTTGCGGGAGGCGGGATGGTCCACCGCAGTGTTTCTCTCGCCGCACCTTGTCACCATGCGGGAGCGGATGCGCTATAACGGGGAGATGATCTCCGAGGAGGACTTTGTCCGGATCCACGAGAGAGTAATGGCTCTGCCCGGGGAGACCGGTCTCACTCCGCCCACGTTCTTTGAGCACCTGTTTCTCATGATGGAAATCTGGGCTGCGGAGAAGCACCCGGACGCGCTGATTCTTGAGACCGGGCTTGGCGGGCGGCTTGACGCGACCAACAGCGTGCGGAAAAAGGACCTCTGCGTCCTGACAAGGATCGGCATGGACCACATGCAGATTTTGGGGGATACGATCGAAAAGATCGCCGGGGAGAAGGCGGGAATACTGCGCCCCGGCGTCCCCGCGGTCTGCCTTGATACGCCAGACAAGGCACGGGAGGTGTTTGAAAAGAGGGCAAAAGAGCTTTCTCTGCCCCTCTACGTGCTGCATACAGACGGCATCTCGGCAAAGCCTTCGGGGGATGGCTCCATTGATTTTTCGTATGATTTTTCATATGATAAACCGAATCCGGGGGTACCGGACAAAATAACCCCATCCCCGGTACACGCAAAACTTGCTTCCCCCGCGCTCTATCAGGGGGAGAATGCGGCGCTTGCGGCCCTTGCCGTGCAGGCGCTCCGGGATCTGGGACATCCGATCCCGGATGCGGCACTTGCTGCCGGCCTTGCGGCCACCCGCTGGGAGGGAAGAATGGAAGAAGTGGAGCCAGGCTTTTATGTCGACGGCGCCCACAACGGGGATGGGTTCCGTGCTTTCTTAGAGAGCGCGGCGCCCCTTTCCCAAAACCGCCACACGCTTCTTCTCTACGCCGCGATGAAGGACAAGGACTATCGCACAGAGCTCCGTGAGCTCGCCGCGTCGAAAGTCGCGGACTGGGTGGTCTTTGTCCCCCTTGCCACCTCCCGCGCCGAGGACCCGAAGGTCCTTCGGGAGGCGGCGGCCGGGATCCTGAACTGTCCCATCACAGTTCTTTCCAAAGAGGAGGGAACCAAAGAGGCGGTTCGGATCGCCCGGCGCTATCTGCAGAAATATCCGAATGCACTGGTCCTTGCTGCTGGGTCTTTGTACCTGGTCGGCGAGATCAAAGAGGAAATCGCACCATGATCAATTTTGACGAGGAACTGCGCAAGTTCCACCCCAGTCTGGAAGTCGAAGACGTGGAGGATGCCATCTA
>JBJEYC010000514.1:0-20513 GCA_051886435.1 Lachnospiraceae bacterium | reverse complement strand
TGACCCGCCCCGGTCCCTTCGCTGCCCACAAGTGCCAGGACTACATCATCCAGGCAGTCCGGGATCAGCTCAAGAAGTATGACGGCGAGGTCGTCCGCGAAGAGAAGTGCGAGGACGTCAGAAGAGAGGGCAACCCCCGCGTCGTCCTGGTCAAGGAGATCATGGGACAGGGTGCCATGCACGATAACGTCATCTGCCCTGAAGAGCCCTGCGGCGTCAAGGGCGGTCAGAAGAACGTTGACTGCGGCAATGTCCCGATCATGCTGACACCCAATCAGGTGCGTGACGGTTCCATCCACGCCCTGACCTGCATCGGCCCCGCCACCAAGGAAATGACCCGCCACTACATCCGGGAGCCCCTTGTTGAGGGTCTTGCCGCAGATGATGAGCTCGATCTCATCGGCGTCATTTTTGTCGGTTCCCCGCAGGTCAACGACGAGAAGATGTGGGTCTCCGAGCGGCTCGGTTCCCTTCTCGAGTCTCTGGACATCGACGGCTGCATCATCACCACAGAGGGCTTTGGCAACAACCACATCGACTTCATCCAGCACATCGGACAGGCCGGAAAGAGAGGCATCCCGGTGGTGGGCGTCTCCTTCTGCGCATACCAGGGCCAGCTGGTCGTCGGCAACAAGTACGCAACGGCCATGGTTGAGGAAAACATGGACAAGGGCGGCTTCGAGAACAACGTGGCAGGCTGCTCCTGCGTGACCAAGGAGGTCGCGGCAAGAGCCATCCAGATGCTCAAGAACCGCATGGCAGGCGTCGAGATCAAGCCCGCACCGAAGAAGTGGAGCAACGACGTCATCAACGCAAACAACAAGCTCCTTGGCCTTCCCGAGACCGTGCTGCTCGACAACGGCACGCTCCACTGATGAAGCCGGAGGACTACATGATCAACCCCGTCCTGATGGGCGGTCTGGTCAAGGAAACCGAGGAGGATCTTGTCAAGGTACACCTGCACGGAAGGCTGGGTGTGCTCACAGTCCCCAGAAAGATCATCCGCGGGGAGATGGAACCGGAGCCCGGCTGCGAGATGCAGTTCTACTTCAGCTATCTCTGGGTCACGGACGAACCCCTTGACTACGACGCCGCGCCGATGACAGAGGAAGAGGAGCTCTTCCCCTGCCTGGTGGGCGGGAAACTCACCGAGGTGAATGACACCGCGGTGAAGCTGACACTGGATCAGAACCTCGGTACGATCGCCGTGCCGAGACGGTGGATCTTCACCGATGTGCCGCTGAAAGAAGGCCTGCTCGCAGCGTGCTACCTGAGCGGCATGAAGATCATTGGAAAGCGGGACATCCCGCAGGAACAGATCTGAAGGTACAGACAAAGGAGAACAAGATGAGCCTTACGACAGTAGCTGGAATGCAGTCAGAAATCTTTGTTCCGGTGACACCCAAGCCGGTGTTCACGGAACTCAAAAAGCCCCTCTCCGAGTGCAAGGTGGCCTTTATCACCGCAGGCGGAATTCACAAGAAGAGCCAGGTGCCCTTCAACACCTCCGGCGACTTCTCCTACCGCGTCATTGAGAAGGACACGCCCACAAGCGAGCTGATGGTCACCCACGGCGGTTTCGACAACTCCGACATCAACAAGGATGTCAACGCCATGTTCCCGATCGACCGCCTCAGAGAACTGGTCAAGGAGGGCTTTATCGGCTCCCTGGCCGATGAGACCTACACCTTCATGGGCGGCGGCGGAAACGTCGAGAAGTTCCGCAACGAGACCGGCCCCGAGATCGCCAGAAAGCTCAAGGCCCAGGGCGTGGACGTCGTGCTGTGCACCGGCGGCTGCGGCACCTGCCACCGCTCTGCCACCATCGTCACCAGATGCTGCGAGGAGGCGGGCATGAGCTGCTGCGTCATCGCCGCCCTTCCCCCGATCGCAAGACAGCAGGGCGCACCCCGCATCACCGCACCGCATGTGCCGATCGGCTCCAACGCCGGCGAGCCCAACAACATCCCGATGCAGACGGCCATCGTCAAGGAGTCCCTGGAGTGGGTCCGTGACTGCCCGAGCTACAACCAGATCAAGGTGCTGCCTTACGAGTACCGCCACAACGTATAAGGAGAACTGCCTGTGACAAGAGGTGCGCCGCTTCTCATCCTGTCCGCGGGGGTGCTGTGGGGAATCCTCGGCATCTTCGTGCGGCGCCTGAACGGAAGCGGCCTGACCTCCATGGACATCGTGGGGATCCGGGCGGCGGTGACCACCATGATCCTGATTCCGGTCCTTCTCCTTCGGAGAAAGGGCGAGTGGAAAATCCGCCTGCGGGATGTGTGGTGCTTTCTTGGCACCGGCATCGGGAGCATCGTCTTCTTCAATTTCTGCTACTTTCAGGCAGTGGTGATGACCTCGCTCTCTGTGGCAGCGGTCCTTCTGTACACCGCACCGGCCTTTGTGATTCTGCTCTCAGCACTCTGCTTTCACGAGAGGATCACAGCAAGAAAACTTGCCGCCCTGGTTTTTACAATCCTGGGTCTGATGCTGGTGACCGGGATGGTGGGAAGCGGAAGCCGGCTCTCCCTCCCTGGAATCCTCTTCGGGCTGGGGGCAGGACTCGGATATGCCCTCTACTCCATCTTCAGCAGGTTTGCGATTCAGAGAGGGTACGCACCCCTTACCATCACCTTCTACACCTTCCTCATTGCGGCGTGCACGTCCGCAGTCCTTGGGAATCCGATCCGCATCGCGGGGACCTTCGCAGGTACGCCCTCTCTTCTTCTTCCCGCACTGCTTCTTGGGGGCCTCTCCACCGTTGCTCCCTTTGCCCTGTACACGACGGGGCTGCAGTACGTGGAGAACGGGGCCGCCTCGATCATGGCCTCGGTGGAGCCGGTCACCTCGACGGTGGTCGGAGCACTCCTGTACGGCGAGGTGCTCTCGCTCTCCAACGCGGCGGGTGTGGTGCTGGTTCTTTTCGGAGTTGTCATCAGCAGCCTTCCGGGAAGAAAACCGGTACCCGAAGATGGGCCAGCCGGAGTGTAAAACCTGTAAATATTAAGTTGCAACGTACCGCATTGACGCGGTAAAGTAATACATTATTACCCGATAATAAAACGAAAAAAGGAGAATTTATCCATCGACCATTCACAGATGTAACTTGCAAAGGAGGATCACATGAAAAAGAGAGTACTTGCCATGTTGCTGACCGGGACGCTGTCAGCAGGACTCCTGGCTGCCTGCGGGAGCGCATCACAGACCCCTTCGGGCGGCAGCAGCTCCGCTGAGACTTCGGCGGCTGCCGATTCCACTGCGGCAGCAACCCTTGCCACCGAGAGCACTTCTTCGGATTCCGGGTTCTATCTCCCCACAGACAGCGACGGCATCGAGGACTGGGTGACTGCAGTAGGCCTGACGGGCGACGGGCAGGCACCGGACTGGACCAGCTATGATGAGCTCATCAACTCGATCTACTCCGAGACCGATGGCGCAACGCGCGAAGAGATGATGCATCAGGCTGAGGACATCGTGATGGCCACGGGCGCGGTCATGCCGATCTACTACTACAACGACCTCTATCTGGAGAACACCGCATGGAGCGGCGATTACGCGAACCTCTCCGGAACCAAGTTTTTCCTGTATGCGAAGAAGAATGGAGAACCGGCGGACGTGATGCGCATCAATCTGGCATCGGAGCCGGATCACCTGGATCCCCAGCGCAATACCTCTGTGGACGGCGCGAGCCTTGCCTCCAACTCCTTTGTGGGCCTGTACACCTATGACTCCGATCTCAATATTGTGCCTGCCCTGGCGGATGGCGATCCCGAGATCTCGGATGACGGCTGCACCTATACGATCCACATGAAGACTGACCTCAAGTGGTCCGACGGCAGCACACTGAACGCCAATGACATCGTCAATTCCTGGAATCGCGCGGCAGATCCCGCGACGGGCTGCGACTACGCGTACCTGTTCTCGGTCTTTGATGGCTATGGCGATGGAACAGACCCTGACATCAATGTCACGGCACTCGATGACAACACGATTCAGTTCACGCTGATTGCGCCGTGTCCGTACATGATGTCCCTGCTTGCGTTCCCGCTGTTCTTCCCGGTTCCGGAGGAGGCCTTTGGATCTGACACCTGGGCAAACGAAGCGGGCTTTGTGACAGACGGCGCTTACACGCTGCAGAGCTGGACCCACAACGAGTCCATGACCTACGTCAAGAACCCTTACTTCTATGACGCCGACAATGTCTCCGTCGATGAGCTCGATTTCATGCTCTCTGCAGATGACACCGCAATCCTGGCAGCTTATCAGTCCGGCGATATCGACTACGCGGACACCGTTCCCACCGGCGAGATCGCAAACCTCAAGGACGGCGATGACTTCCACATTATCCCGTACCTCGGCACCTACTATGTCGGCTTCAACGTGAACTCCGACCTGTTTGCGGGCAAGACCGTGGCACAGGCAGCGGCTATGAGACGGGCTATGGGCCTTCTGGTGGATCGCCAGTACATCATCGACACGATCGGCCAGACCGAGCAGGAGATCGCAACCTCCTACATCCCGGCGGGCATGAGCGACGGCAACGGCGGCGTGTTCAAGAGCAATGACGACGACTACACCTATCCGGTGGAGGATGGCTACTTCGAGGATCTCTCCGTGGCAGGCGATGCCAACGTCGAGGAGGCCAGAAAACTTCTCGAGTACGCGGGCTATGAGTTCGACGAGGACGGCATGCTCTCCGACAGCACGCCGCTCCACCTGAACTACCTGACCAACGAGGGCTCTGCCCACGAGGGCATCGCCCAGGCCATCCAGCAGGATCTCTCCGCCATCGGCATCACGATGGACATCTCCGTCGAGGATTGGCAGACCTTCCTGAACGACCGCAAGCAGGGCAACTTCGATGTGGCCCGTGAGGGATGGCTCGCCGACTACGACGATCCCATCAACATGCTGGAGATGTGGATGACCGACTCCGGCAACAACGACTGCCAGTTCGGCAGGTAATATAAGGAAAATGGGAGGGAGGAAACCCGGCATTCACAGGTCCTCCTCCAACCTAGGGACCTGAGATATGCAGACGCTCCGCATGGGCACGTGCGGGGCGTCTTTTTCTGTGCCGGGAACTGGAAAGAAAGAAACCCCCCGCCGGAGCAGCCGGCGGGGGCAGAACAGGAACAGTGTTTCGTGCGCTCAGCGGATGAAGTTGGTGAAGTGGGCGTGCGGCGTGTCGGGAAGGCCGTGGGCGTCCTTTCCCTTCTTGATACACTGCATCAGGAAGGCCATGTTTCTGGCAAGGTTTTGGATCGTCTCCACACCTTCCTCATCGGCCATCACATCCTCTTTGTGGTAGCCGTGCACGTCGTTCCAGTAGGTGGAGGGGACGGTGGGCATGCCGTTGATGCCGAAGAACTGGTTGAGCTGCTCAAAGACGGCGGAGTTACCCGTGCGCCGGCAGGAGACGATGGCGGCGCCCACCTTCATGTGCAGGTCAAGACCTGAGCTGTAGAAGAGCCGCTGCAGGAAGGAGAGGAGGGTTCCATTGGGGGTCCCGTAGAAGACCGGGGAGCCAATGATCAGGCCATCCGCCTCGGCAAGCCTGGGCGCGGTCTCATTGACGAGATCGTTGAAGACGCACTTGCCAGTGGTCTTACACTTGCGGCAGCCGATACATCCGCGGATGTCGCGGTTTCCGACCACGAGCTCCTCAGCCTCGATCCCCTGCTCTGCGAGGGTGTCCTTGACAATCATCATTGCCGTGTGAATGCAGCCCGAGATATCCGGGCTTCCGTTGATCATGAGTACCTTCATTTCGTACCTCCTTGGCCGGATGGCCAGTCTGCATGAATGTTCAGAAAAATCCTAAGCAGATTTTCCCGGCTCGTCAATGGAAGATGAGGCGCCCGGTATGCCGATCTGACATCCTGCCATAGAGTAATGGTATACTCCCAAAATACGGGGAGAACGCAGAGGGTCCGAATCCGGCTCCATAGGATTCGGAAGACAATGCAAAATATGTAAAAAATCCGGGCAAATTCTGCAGGATATGTACCGTTTTGAAGCTCTCGGACTGATAAGATAAAACGACTGAAAAGATAACGGCGCGGCAGAGCGCGCCATGGGAGGCTGAGATGAAGGTTTGTTACCAAGCAGGAGCGGTCACACAGACAGGACAGACAGCTCTGGTGGAGACCAATGCAGTACAGATCCGGATCCTGTTTCTGACGAAGGACATCGTGCGGATTCGTGCGGGATTTGATGGGGATTTTGATGAGGCGTCTTACAGTCTGGCCCTGACGGCCTGGGACTCCCGGACCGATGATCTGCTTGCGGGGTACCGGAAAAAGGTGGATCCCTCCCCGATGCAGGTATCGGACGGGGAGGATCAGGCCATCATCCAGGGAGAGCGCCTGCGGGTCGTTGTGGAAAAAAAGCCGTTTCGGATTCTGGTCTATGATCAGGACGGGACGCTCCTGCACGCGGACATCCCGGACCTTGCCTATCGGGAGGATGCCAATCACAGAAGGCTACACACGAGCCAGATCGAGGCGGATGACTGCTTCTACGGCTTTGGCGAGAAGGCCGGGAAGATCAACAAGGCGGAAGAATTCCTGAACATGGCCCCCGGCGATGCGATGGGATACAACCCGGAGAAGACCGACTCCCTCTACAAGCACATCCCCTTTTATATCCGTCTGAACCGCGGCACAAAGAAGGCGGTGGGGTACTTCTACCACTGCACGGCAGAGTGCGATTTCAATATGGGCCGGGAGAAACGAAACTACTGGCACCGCTATTCCACCTTCCGCGCGGACGCAGGGGACATCGACCTGTTTCTGATCGCAGGTCCCTCCATCAGGGAGGTGGTCGAACGGTACACAGACTTAACGGGAAAGAGCGTCATGCTTCCCCGGGCGGCGATCGGATATCTGGGAAGTTCGATGTACTATCCGGAGCTTCCCAAAGACTGCGATGATGCGATCCTGGACTTTATCGACACCACGAGGGAGGAGGAGATCCCGGCAGACGGCTTCCAGCTTTCCTCCGGTTACTGCGCGGTGGAGACGAAGGAGGGCATCAAGCGCTGTACCTTTACCTGGAACCGAAAGCGCTTCAAGGATCCGGCGGCCTTCTTTGCCGCGATGAAGGAGCGGGGCATCACGGTCTCTCCCAATGTCAAACCTGGCATGCTCCTGGTGCATCCACTCCTTCCGGAGATGATCAAAAAGGACATGTTCCTGAAAGCCTCCGATGACAATCCGGGAGAGACGGGTCTGCTGCAGGGCCTTGCGATCGGCACCTGGTGGGGCGGCCGCGGCGTGTTTGTGGACTTCACGAATCCGTCTGTGCGGGCACACTGGAAGGAATACCTTACCAAATATCTTCTGCAGTACGGCTGCACCTCCGTCTGGAACGACAACTGCGAGTACGACAGTCTGGTGGACAAGGACGCGAAGGTCAGCTTTGAGGGAAAGGGCAGTACGATCGGCGCAATCAAGCCCGTCATGAGCAATATCATGTGCCAGCTCTCCAATGAGGCGATCGAGGCATATAACCCGAAGGTCCGCCCGTTCTCAGTCTGCCGCTCAGGCCATGCCGGCATTCAGCGCTATGCTCAGGTCTGGACCGGCGACAACCTGACCGCCTGGGAGACGCTTCGGTACAACATCGCCACGATGCTGGGCATGGGCCTTAGCGGCGTGGCCAACATCGGCTCCGACGTGGGAGGTTTCTATGGCCCGGCACCGGAGGGAGAGCTGCTTGTCCGCTGGGTTCAGAACGGAATCTTCATGCCCCGGTTCTCGATCCACTCCACCAATACCGACAACACGGTCACTGAGCCGTGGATGTACAGCGACAAGAAGCAGTATATCCGCGATGCGATCGCCTTCCGGTACCGCCTGAGCCCCTATCTGTACTCTCTGGTCTATCGGGCCCACATGACCGGTCTTCCGATCATGGAGGCGATGTTCATGGCCTTCCAGAACGATCCGGATACCTATGACGAGGGCGTGGACTTCATGTTCGGAGATGACCTTCTGGTCGCGAACGTTGTGGAGAAGGGGGCCAAAGAGCGCACCGTCCGCTTCCCGAAGACTGTGGATGAAAGAGAGCGGTTTTACGACTTCTATGACAGGACGCCCTATGCGCCCGGTGAGACCATCACCTTCCCGGTGGATCTTTCCAGCATCCCGCTCTTTGTCAGAAGCGGCGCCATCATTCCGATGGCAGGAAACCGCCTGATGAACCTGACGAAGGATCCGGTGACCTCCCTGGAGATTCTGATGGCGCCGGATGTGGATTCTTCGTTCGTTCTCTACGAGGATGACGGTGTCAGCAATGACTACCGGGACGGTGTCTACCGCGCAACCAGGATCAGCGTCGAGGCCGGGGTAAAGACCCGGATTCGGTTTTGCCAGGAGGGAAGCTATACCACCACGGTGGAAAACATCCTGCTGGATGTGATTCACCGGGAGAAGTCGCCGTATTATGTCCTTCTTGACGGAGAGGAACTCCCCCACTTCCTGCACCGCAAAAAGTTCGAGGAGGCAGAGCGGGGCTGGTACTACAGCCAGCGGCTTCGGTCCGTGGAGATTCGCTATCCCAACCCGAAGAAGGACCACGAGGTTATCGTCTCCTTTGAACAGTTCGATCTCATCGGTATGTGAAAACCAGAAACCGTAACAAAAGAGAGCAGCCGCATGGCTGCTCTTTTTTGTTCTTTTAAAAGGAAAATTACGCGTTGAATTGGAACATGCAGTCAGCACAGGGAACTGCTGAGATGGAGAAGGCAGAAAGGATCCTGCATCAGACGTTCCAGGAAAGAAATTCCGGGAGCCAGCCGTCTACGTCCAGCCCGTTTCCAAGGCCGAAACTGTGTCCGCCGTGTGCTCCGAAGCGGGTGCGGAGAGGAATCCCCTCCTCCTTTGCTCTGGACGCAAGGGAAAGGGAGTTCTCAAATGGCACGGTGTCATCGTCCCGGTTGGCTGCAAGGAAAAGCGGCGGGCAGGATGCGGCGTCAAGTCCGTATAACGGGCTCATGGTCAGAGCGCTCTCCCGGGTCGGTGTCTTTCCACAGACTCGGCGGAGAAAAATCTCATTTCCGTCGGGAGAGATGCCCGTTCTGCCATCCGGGTGAGCGGCCTTCCAGACATCGTAGGTGTGGTCAAACGCCGCGGCGGCATAGCAGAGAAACATGCGTTCCGGCTTTTTCAGCCCGAAGTGTTCCGCGCTGAATGCCCGGGTGCCAAGAAGCGCGGCAAGCGTTGCGCCCGCAGAGAAACCGCCGAGAAGATACCGATCCGTGGAAAGCGAAAAACGGTCCTTCTGCGTTCCGATCCACTGAATTGCGCGAACGATGTCCTGCAGGGCAGAGGCGACAACTCCGTCTTTTGACGTCCTGTAGAACAGCACAAAGGAGGGATAGCCAAGATGGCGGCAGCAGGACGCGATGCAAAGCCCTTCAATCAGACCCCACTGCCTCGCAAAGCCGCCGCCCGGGATGATGACAACCGCCGGGTTTTCGTCTTTCTTTTGAGAACCCGATTCGGCCGCCGTCTCCAGGGGCGGGAAATAGAAAAGCTTTGCTTCCTGGAGATCGTGGTTTTCGTAGATCTCCTGTCTTGTATAGACATTCCAGGGGGTGTCCATTCCCGCTTTGGTCAGTTCCCGAAGATCCTCGAGGCAGGGAGCAAAGCCGCACTTTTCATAGCCGTAGGAGGCAAGCGTCCGCTGCAGGTGATCCTCTGTGATGAATGTCCAGAAAAAATCCCGGTAGTTTCCAAGGGTGGGATCCTCCATCAGATCCTGAATGGTCAACTCCTCCTGTGATTTCGTCTTCATGTCCATCTGACCTCCGTCTGATTTATGTCGTGATGATTTGCTACGTTTTTTACATAGCATTCCCGATGGACGGGTGCAAGATCGACCGCAAGATATGTAAATAAATAGGGTCATCATGGCAGAATATGTAAATTTTAAGGCAAAGTCTGTGGATAGAATGATCAGCACAGAGCAGTTGATGATGCTTTGGCAATCAGACAGGGAGGACACGACTGATGGCTTACATGGAGACGCATTACTATAGTTTCTCGATTGGAAGTAATGTTGCGTTGAATATTCTGATCCCGACGCCGACGAGTTCAGAACAGATCACTTCCATCAATCACACGCAGAAATACGATTACGAAGGAGGACTGCCGGTCATATATCTGCTGCACGGCGCTTACGGAGACGCGTTCTCGTGGATGCGCTTTTCGAACATTGACCGCTACGCGCAGGACCGCGGGATTGCGGTTGTCATGGCGGACGGCGGAATGTCGTTCTACCAGAACCTGAACGATGGGAGACGGTTTGAGGATTTCTTCGCGCAGGAACTGCCGCAGTTTATCACAAGCGTGTTCCCGATCTCCAAAAAGCGGGAGGACACCTTTATCGGCGGATTTTCGATGGGCGGATATGGCGCCTGGTACCTGGGACTGAAGTATCCGGAAAAATACGCCGGGACGGCGAGCATGTCCGGGGCGCTGGATCTGCCGGCTTTGTATGCAGAGAGCGGGAAGAAGCCAAAGGAAGAGAACAATCCGTTCAACTGGGAAAATTCCTTTGGAGATGCGCTGCAGCATCTCGAGGGCAGCGACAAGGATCTGCTCACCCTGTATGACAGGGATGCGGCAGCGGGAACCGTGCCTGCCATGTACCAGTCTGTTGGGTTTGACGACTTTCTCTACAAGCCGAATCAGAAAATCCGCAGGGAACTGGAGAAGCGAAAAGCGCCTTTGTTCTACGAGGAGGGCGAAGGCGGTCACGAGTGGAATTTCTGGGACCGCCATGTGCAGTCCATTCTGGACTGGATGCTGAAGACAAGAGCTGAGAAGAAATAAGTGAGGAAAGAAAAATGAGCAGAGCAAAGCAGAACCCGGAAGCAATAGAGGCATTCAGGGAAGCGGCGAAGCGTCCCTTTGGAATGCGTGACAAGATCGGATACGCGGCAGGTGATTTCGCGAATGATATCACCTTCGTGATCGCGTCGCTGTTCATGATGAAGTTCTATACGGATGTCATGGGGGTCAGCGCGGCGCTTGTCGGAGTACTGATGATGGCAGCAAAGGTCGTGGATGCGTTCACAGATGTTGCTATGGGACAGATCTGTGATCACTCCCCGGTCACGGCGAAGGGAAAGTTCAAGCCCTGGATTCTGCGGTTCTCGGGTCCGGTGGCTGTGGCCAGCTTCCTGATTTTTGCCAACTATCTTGCGGATGCTCCGATGGGATTCAAGGTGTTCTGGATGTTCTTCACGTATCTCCTCTGGGGCAGTGTCTGCTACACCGGTGTGAACATTCCTTACGGCTCCATGGCATCGGTGATGACCAATGATCCGGAGCAGAGACAGATGCTTTCAACCTGGAGAAACATCGGCGCGACACTCGCGCAGATCATCATTGCAGTGGTACTTCCCCTGGTTGTGTACACGACGGATCAGGAAGGACACAAGGTGCTTTCCGGAAACAAGCTGATGATGGCATCCCTGATCTGCTCCATCCTGGCAGCGCTGGTCTATTTCGTCTGCTACAGCCTCTGCACGGAGCGTGTCCTGTATGAGCAGCCGGAGGGCAAAGAGAAAAAGTCCACGGGTGCGCTGTTCCGGATCCTGTTTACCACGAGATCCTTCATCGGCATCATCGTTTCCGCACTGATTCTCCTCGTCACACAGCTCGTCCTGACAGGAATGGCAAGTTACATCTATCCCAACTATTTCGGCAATACGGTTATGCAGTCCCTGAGCGCTCTGCTTGGGTGCGGCATCGTCCTGATCCTCTCCACCTTCGTCACGAAGCTTGCAGACAGATTCGGAAAGAAAGAGCTCTCTGCGGCAGGTGCCGTGATCGGTGCTGTGACGCTGTTTATCGTTTACTTCATTCATACGCACAACGTTGTGGTTTATGTAGTCCTTTACTGCATTGCATACCTTGGCCTTGCGTTCTTCAACCTGATGTGCTGGGCCATGATCATCGATGTGATTGATGATATCCAGGTGAGAAGCGGCGTCCGCAGTGATGGCACGGTCTACTCCGTCTACAGCTTTGCAAGAAAGCTGGGACAGGCTGCCTCTTCGGGCCTGACGGGTGCGCTCCTGACAGCAGTCGGATACACCTCGGAGACCGCATTTGATACGAATGTCGTGAACGGAATCTACAACACCGCATCGCTGATCCCCGCGATTGGATTTGTCATCCTTGCGCTTTCTCTGGCTTTCCTGTATCCGCTCTCCAAGAAGAAAGTGCAGGAGAACAACCGGATCCTCGCAAAAGAGCAGAAGTAACAAATATACGAAAGGCGCGGCGGTCAGTCCGTCTTCCATAAGAACCCCTGAGCGAAGCATGATCTGTATGCTTCGCTCTTTTTGTTTTGAACCGGGCAGTGCGCTGCCTTTCCGACATGAGAGAAGAAAAGAAGGGCCGAAGGCTATAAGCCTTCGGCTCTTCATTGCTTTTTGTGGAGATCCCTTGCCCACTTGCGGTAGGCAGATGGGGTCTCTCCCGCAATCTGCTGAAATATCCGGTTGAAATGGGTGAGGCTGGCAAAACCTGTCTTTTCACAGACCTGGGTCACGTTGAGATCGGTCTCCATGAACAGACGCTGGGCATTCATGATGCGGGTGCGCTGGATGTACTGGACGATGGTCTGGCCGGTCACCTTCCGAAACTCCCGGCACATGTAGTACTCGCTGATGTAGAAATGCTCCGCGAGGGCGGGGAGGGAGAGGGAAGAGGCGTAGTTGGCATGAATGTAGGCGATGATGTCCTGTATGGTGTTTTGGGAGCGTGCCGGCGGCGTCACCTGGTGCAGCCGCAAAACGCGCACCAGAAGGAGGTTCAGGAGGCTGATCAGGTAGGCGTTGTGAAAGGCATCCGCGCGGTTGTCGTTTTCCTCAAGGAGCTCAAAGATGGTCCGGCGGATCCAGTGCAGCAGATGGGGATCGGGCCGGTAGAGCCCGCTTCCATTTGTCGCGGCGGCAAGCAGATCCGGATCTTTTACCATCTCCCGGGTGAAGTAGATGACGACCCGGGAGAAGGGAGCGTCTTTGTCACTGTAGGAGTGGTGCATGACGAGTGGGGCAAAGAGCATGATATCACCGGGGATGTTGTCGAGAACCGATCCGTTGAGCAGCTGATGACGGCTGCCGGAGTCCAGAAAGTAGAGCTCAAAGTACTCGTGGTAGTGGGAGCGGGACATGTTGTCATTGACGCCGGAGATCAGCTCCATGGCAATGCCCTTGCCCTGGGCCATCTCGGCCTGTGCGTTGTCAACCATAGGGATTCCTCCACATCTTCCAGAGAATGCTACAGCAGAAAATGTTATAAGGCAAGGGAAAACAGGGAAAATCGGACATATCAGAAAAAAGCCGTCGTCGGATCGAAATGCGGATCCCAAACGGCGGCTTTCCATCTGCTGCGGCATAGCGCTCCGGTCCTGTCCGGGACGCAGTCAGGAATTCTTCTTCGGGCGGATGAGCGGCACGGTCTCAAGCACTTCCACATGGGAGGCCTTGGCAAGCTGCAGCGCTCTCTTTTCGAGGTCCGGCCGCCAGACCATCTCTTTCACGTGGGCATCGCAGCCAAGAACCGCCTGGTTTCCTACTTCCCCTGCGATTTCCCAGAACCTGGGATCCGGGTAGTTCCGATTGCCGGCAAGACCGTTGAAGTTGATCTCGAGTGGGATATGATGCGCCCTGGCAAAGACGCAGAGCCGCCGCATCTCACGGCGGTAGAATGCGTCATCTCCAATGAAATGGAACAGATCCGGATGGGCCGCGTAGGTGAAGGCACCGGTGGAGAGCGCCTCGATGCACTGGTCCACGTACCGGGAAAGGCCCTTTGGATCCCGGCAGGGGGCAAAGGAGTTGAGATCATCCACCTCGTTTCCCAGGTGGTGCTGTCCAAGGAGAAAGTACTCAATGGGAAAGTCCTGTACATAGGTGAGGAGCCGGTCCCAGAAGGCGGGATAGTACTCCACCTCCAGCCCCAGGTGGATCTCGATGTCGGAGGCGTATTCCTTCTTCAAAGCAAGGATCGTGTCACAGTACTCCGGCAGTTCCTCGGGCAGCATCTTGTCCCGGTCGACAAATCCCTTGGGATAGAACTGGGGCGTGTGGTCGGAAAAACCGAGAATCTTCAGTCCCCCGGCGATGGCGGTCTCGATGTATTCCCGCTCGGTGCCGTAGGCGTGGTGACAGCGGTAGGTATGGGTGTGATAGTTGGCGATCATCAAAAGACTCCTTTGATTTCAGGCAGGATGGCCCGCAGTTCCCTATTTTGCCCGCTGTCATGGCGTTTGTAAAGGCATGGGCAGAGGCGGGATGGAAAATCCGCCACATTTGAGTAGTTTCCGGCATCAGTTGAATGGGATAGAATAATGCGCAGATTACTATGGAAACTGAAACAGGCAGGACAGCGCAGGGGCAGATATTCAAGAACAGGACCATGGCATACGACAGCAGCAGACAAATCACAGCGGGCAGGAAACCCGGCAGGGCAGTAAGATATTTTCTTCTCATTCTGGCAGGCATATTTGCCGTCATTCTCCTTGTCGGGCAGGAGCCCGGAGAGACCACAACACCCATGATGCAGGCAGATCCCATCACCGATCTGTCCGGGACCTGGACCCTCAGGGGAAAAACCTGCGTCACGCAGCTTCCGGCGGATCTGCCGCGCGGAAGCCTGCTGCAGCTTTCCAGCATCGAGGACGCCTACACGGTGTATGTTGACGGGGAGGAGATCTTCCGGGTGGAACCGGACAACGCCGCGACCGCCTTCCAGTGGATTCCCCTTCCGGAGGACAGCGCCGGCAGGACGCTGCAGATTCGGGGCGAGGCCGCGGAGGAAACGCTGGAGGCGCTGAACGCGTCCTCTTTGCTGGGAACCCAGGCGGCGCTGCAGCGGCGCCTGATGGCATCCAACTTCTATGCCCTCTTATTCTTTCTGTTCTGCGTTTTTGTAGCGGCCTTCCTTCTGTATGCCAGCATCCAGCAGCGCAGAAGGCAGGTGGATCCGTCCCTCTCCACGGGGGCGCTGGGTCTGTTTCTCCTTTGCGCCGGCATCTGGGCCCTCACCGACTCCCAGATTCTGCAGCTCGTGACCGCCAGGGTCAACCTGGGCGCGATGGTGAGCGTCATCTGCTTTTTTCTGATGCCGGTGTTCTTTCTGCAGTTCCTCGGGACCTTGCTGCCGAATGTGCGGGTGATCCGCATCCTGGAGCTTCTGTTTCTTGGCAACATGGCGCTGGGCCTGTTTCTGCACCTGGTCGGCGTGGTCTCCGTCTATGGCTACATGCTCTCCAACCACCTGCTCCTGCTTGTCATGATGCTGCTGGTGCTGCGGCATCTCTCGAAGGACCGGGAACCGAGCCACCGGAAGATCCGGACGGGCTGCTTTGCCTACTTTGTCTGCGAGATTGCCGGCCTGTCGGCATACTACCTCGCCCCCACCTCCCGCTGGTATGCCCGGATTCTCAGCCTTGGGGTGCTGGTGCTGTCCCTGTTCTGCCTGGCTGCCTGGTTCAACCGGTACCAGGAGGACTTAAACCGGATCGCGCAGAATGAGCTGTTCAAAAAACTCGCCTACCGGGACAGCCTCACGGGCCTCGGCAACCGGGCAGCCTACGAGAGAGACCGGCTCCAGGTCGCGCCCGGGGAGGACATTGCGCTGGTCATGTTTGACATCAATGGCCTCAAGGCAGCAAATGACACCTATGGGCATGCGGTGGGGGATCAGCTGATCCGGGCCGCCGCCGGGCAGATCCAGGAGGCCTTCGGCGAGGACGGGACGGTCTACCGGATGGGCGGGGATGAATTCCTCGCGATGGTGACGGGGAAAGCGGCCGCAGAGATGGACCGGTTCGACCGAATCATCCAAAAGAGGCTGGAGGGAAGTCTTACCATCGAACACGGCATTCCGGTGCGGGCGGCCTGGGGCGCTGCCTCCACGAAGAAGGCGCCCGCCGCGGAGCTCTTCCACCTGGCGGATCAGCGGATGTACGAGAAAAAGCGCCAGATGAAGCAAAACACAGGATGACAAAAACGGCGCGCAGGAATCATCCTGCGCGCCGCTTGTTACTGCCCTGCGGATTTTTTGTCTGCCGCCTGCCCCTGCCGGTTCATCCGGCAGCAGTCGGGGACGTTGTCCCCGTAGGTCTTCCGGTTTTTCTCTGCCATCTGCTCCGCATCGTAGTGAAGGGAGAAGCGAAGGTCGAAGACAAGTTCCCGGAGCTTTTGAACAAGTCCCATGTTGTGATCCTCCTTTACCGCTGTCCTTACGCAGTATACCGCGCTTTCGGAAAAAACAGGACAGGTTCCGGCATATGAAATCCGGTATGACAAAACGGCAGAAAGTGTCGATCTGTTCACAGAACCGACACCTCCCTAACCCGGGTCTGAAATTTATAAACTGCCGATAAACTCCCACGAAAGCGGACGGGAAGAATCCGCGAAACATTGGGAAACTGTGTTCCAAAGGAAAAATTCGGTGTTATACTCCCCTCATCACAAAGAACGAGGCGCCAAAAGAGGCAGAGGCGCCCGGGGTTATGAGAAGAGAGAGGTACGCAAAATGAGAGCCTATTCCAAATATATCACGCTGGTGGTTTCCGCTATTCTGTTCGGTGTCGCAATGTTTGTCGGAGAGCTGTTTCTGATCAGCCTGCTGAGCTTAAATCCTGTCCTGGTCTCCTATCTGGTGGCAGGCGTGGCCGGCGGCGCAGCCCTCGCTCTGAACCAGGTCCGCCTGCTGGCTCCGTCGAGGAGCGGCAAGGTGAGGCGGCAATAAAAATCACCGGATTCTTCTGTCCGACCTGACCTGAATCAGGCGGCTGCACCGGGAATCCGTTGAACTCATTTTTTCCCCCATAATAGTAAGCAGCGTTGAAAGACGAGAAGAGGCACCGGCAGCCGCCGGTGCCTCTTCTTGTTCAAATATTGACTTTTCTTTGCCACACTTTGTCTTGTTTGGGGTACGGTCAGATGACATAATAGCAGACATGCGCAGAGACACCGGTACCGGTTGTGTCAGGCCCCTGCCGGACAACCACACATCTGATTCCGGACCCCAGGCCCAAAGGAGAAAAAGTGAAGTACCTTCGTCAAGCTGCCATCATCCTGTTTGTCACCTGCATCGGGGAGCTCCTGCACTACTTTCTGCCCCTTCCGATTCCTGCCAGCATCTACGGACTGCTGCTCATGTTCGGACTTCTGCTCTCTCATGTCGTCAAGCTCGAGAGCGTGGAGGCCGTCGGGGATCTCCTCGTGGAGATCATGCCGGTGATGTTCATTCCCGCCGGTGTGGGCCTGGTTGCCTCCTGGACGGAGCTGCAGGCCATGCTGGTTCCCGTATGTGTGATCACGGCGGTGGTGACGCTCATCGTCATGGTGGTGACCGGCAAGATCTCGGATGCGCTGCTGGCCAAGAAGCCCGGCGAGGTGAGAGAAGAGGTTCTGGAGTGTGCCGAGGAAGTGCGGCAGCAGGCCAAGACCGCCCTGGCTGCCACCACCGCGGTGGCAGCTGCCAAGGCAAAGGAGGCGTGAGATGGAGACCGCAATCCAGAATTCCGCAACGATCGGTGTGGTCATCAGTCTGCTCGCCTATGGCCTGGGCATCGCCATGAAGAAGAAGTGGAAGCTTGCGATCTTCAATCCGCTTCTCATCTCCATCATCCTGGTCATTGCCTTCCTTCTCATCTTCAACGTGAGCTATGACTCCTACAACCAGAGCGCCCAGTACCTGAGCTATCTGCTGACCCCGGCGACGGTCGCCCTGGCGATCCCGCTGTACAAGCAGCTGGAACTGCTGAAGAAGAACCTGGGCGCCATCCTGGCGGCCGTGGCAGCCGGTGTGGTCTCGAGCCTCGGCTCGATCCTCGCCCTGTCCATGGCTTTCCAGCTGACCCACGCCCAGTACGTGACCCTGCTTCCCAAGTCCATCACCACGGCCATTGGCATGGGCATCTCGGAGGAGCTGGGTGGCAACGTCACGATCTCCGTGGCGGTGATCATCGTGACCGGCGTCCTTGGAAACATGATGCTGGAGCCGGTGTGCAAGCTCTTCCGCATCAGCAACCCGATCTCCAGAGGTCTTGCGGCCGGCACCGCCTCCCATGCGATCGGCACCGCAAAGGCCATGGAGATGGGCGAAGTGGAGGGCGCAATGAGCAGCCTTGCCATCGTCGTCTCCGGCCTCATCACCGTGGGTGCCGCCTCGGTCTTTGCCATGCTCTACTGATCCGGAAAGCAACGGAAAATTGAAATCCCGTCCCTTCTCAAAATAGAGGGGACGGGATTTTTTCGTGCCGGCAGATCTCAGAGAAAGTTTTCGGGGCGGATTCCGTCTCGCTTAAGCGTTTCCCAGAACAGGGCGAGCCTTTTATCCCGGCCTTCCTTCGGCATGCAGAAGCGAAGGCTCACGTAGCGCTCATCCCGGACGGGCACGGTGACAAGGTCCTGCGGGAGCGATCCGCAGAGAAACCGGAAGGTCAGGGCCACGCCGTCGAGGTAGCGCGGGAGCTGGCAGAAGTCCTCGTACTCGTTGGAGGAGTAGGAGAGGTTGAGCGTGGCAAAGAGCTTCGGGTAGTTTTTCTGAAACATCCGGGTCATCTCGTGGGTCTTGTCGGGGATGAAGACCGTCATGCCGGAGAGCTCGGAGAGGGAAAGCGCCTGCTTTGCTGCAAAGGGGTGATCCCGCCGCACGACGGCGACAAGCCTCGAGCGGACGATCTCGAGCCCTTCGCAGGCAGGCGGTGTCACCGCCGTGTCGAGAAAGGCGGCGTCTGCCTTCCCCTCCCCAAAGAGCGCCTCACAGTCCAGGTCGTTTGCAAAGCGAAGGTCGAGCCGGCAGTCCGGATGGGCCTGCTGGAAGGAGGCAAAAAACTGCAGGCCGAGGGCCTGCTTGATTCCGGGGCAGACCGCAATGACAAGGGGCTGTGCCGGGATGTTGTTCAGGGTTTTCTGCACGCGGGCAAGGGCCGCCCCGGCCTGTTCCATGTCCGCCCGGATGGCAAGGGCCTCCCGGGTCGGGGTCACCCCGTGCACGGAGCGGACAAAGAGGGGGACCCCCAGCTCCTCCTCCATGGCCTGCACCCGCCGGGAGAGTCCCTGCTGGCTGATGTGAAGTTCCTGCGCCGCCCGGGTCAGGCTTCCCGTGCGCAGGATCACCAGAAACATCGCAATCCATTCCGTCTGCATCGCTGCTCCTTTCTGCTGTCTCATCTTACCACAACGAAACGTTGTGGAAACCCCAAAGAACTGTTTCTTTTTCCAGGATGACGAAAACGCTATTCTGTTTCCCGGAAGGATTGTGAAATCTGCCGGAACGGCGGGGCAGCCCCGTCGGCGTCCGGCATGAGGCCGGAAAGCGGCCGGAAAGGGGATTATGGCAGACAACTATGATGCGATTGTGATCGGCGCTGGAAACGGCGGCCTCTCCGCCGCCGCGGCGCTTGCCTGTGCAGGGAAGAAGACGCTCCTTTTGGAGCGCCACAACCTGCCCGGCGGCAGTGCGACGAGCTTTGTGCGGGGGCGCTTTGAGTTTGAGACCGCCCTGCACGAGCTCTGCGACCTGGGAGATGCAGATCAGCCCGGTACGGTTTGGAAGATCTTTGCCGGGTACGGCATCAATCAGGTGGACTGGCAGCGGGAGGATCGGCTGTTCCGCCTGCTGGTCCCGGGGGAGATTGACCTGGTGCTGCCCACCGGGGAGGAGGCCTTCTGTGACGCGATGGAGCAGGCAGTTCCCGGCTGCCGCCCCGCAGTGGCAGCGCTCCTTGCGCTCGGAAAGAAGGCAACGCAGGCCCAGGCTGTCGTGATGGGGCAGCACCCCGGGCCGGAGGAGCTGATGGCACAGTACAGCGACTTTTTGAAGATGGCCTCCTCCACCACAAGGGAGGGCATGGACGCCCTTGGCATGCCCGAGCGGGCCGCCAACATCCTGGAGACCTACTGGTGCTATCTGGGCGGCGATGCGGACCAGCTGGACTTTCTGACCACCGCGGAGATGATCTGGAAGTACGTGGCGCTCCAGCCCGCCCAGCCGGATCAGAAGTCCCACGGCCTTTCCCTGGCGATGGCAAAGGTCATCTACGACCACGGCGGCGAGATCTGGCTGAACACCGCGGCAGATGAGATCCTCGTGGAGAATGGAAAGGTAACGGGCGTGCGCTGCGGGAAGCGGATCCTTCACACGAAACACGTCGTGGCGGACTGCTCCCCGTCCACGGTCATCGGCGCACTCCTTCCCAAGGATGCCCCGGTTCCGGCGCGGCCCCGCAGGCTCCTGAATGCAAGGCGCTACGCAAAGTGTCTTGCCACGATGTACGTGGGGCTGAACCGCAGTGCCGAGGAGCTCGGCATCCGGGACTACTCGACCCTGATCATGAGCGATCTCGACACGAGCCTGCAGGCCAAAAAGGCGAACACCCGGGAGAAGGGCGTGTTCATCGCCAACTGCCTCAACGTCATGATTCCGGAGAGCTCGCCTTCCGGCACCTGCACGCTGTTTTTCACCTCC
>JBJEYC010000513.1:0-4156 GCA_051886435.1 Lachnospiraceae bacterium | reverse complement strand
GTTCTATGTTATCCCGAAGGGCTCTGTCATTTCCCTTCGGACAAGGATAAGAATACCAGTCCCCTGTGTCCAGTCTTTGTTTCTTCGGTGAAGAAAGTGTGAAATCGATCTCTTTTCACCTACCCCGAGGGCTTTCTGTTGTCCTGCCTGGCTTTTCGCCTTCTTATTTCTTTGCAAAAACAAACCTCCGGGTGGCCTTGGCCGCCCGGAGGAGTGTGTGAGGGGGAGTGTTATGAAAAAGCTGTTGTGTGTTATCCCGAAGGGCTCTGTCATTTCCCTTCGGACAAGGATAAGAATACCAGCCCCCTGTGTCCGGTCTTTGTCTCTTTGGTGAAGAAACGGTGAATTCGCACTTTTCTTTCGCCGTTCTGGTTACAGATGCAGGACGTGGGTCGCGATCTGGAAGTAGGTGAGGAGTGAGACCGCATCCACAATCGTGGTGATCAGGGGCGAAGCCATGACTGCGGGATCCAGGTGGATCTTGTTGGCAAGTAGAGGCAGAAGGCAGCCGATGGCCTTGGCAAAGATCACGACCACCACCAGCGTCGCACAGACGATCAGGGCGATCTCTGCGCCCACCCGGTCGAGAAACAGGAGCTTGAGGAAGTTGACGCCAGAGAGGGTGATGCCGCAGAGCACAGCGACCCGGATCTCCTTCCACAGAGCTTTCGGCAGCTCCGAGAACTCGATCTCCCCAAGTGAGATGCCGCGGATAACGGAAACGGAGGCCTGGGAGCCGGCGTTTCCGCCGGTGTCCATCAGCATCGGGATGTAGGCAGTCAGAACCACGTAGGATGCCAAAGCGTTCTCGTAGTTGGTGATGATGGCACCGGTGAAGGTCGCCGAGATCATCAAAAGCAGGAGCCAGGGCATCCGGTGCTTGTAGGTCTCCAGAATCGTGGTGCGAAAGTAGGTCTTGTCGCTGGGGACGATGGCGGCCATCTTCTCGATATCCTCGGTGGCCTCCTCTTCCATGATATCCACCACGTCGTCGATGGTGATGATGCCGACCATGCGGTTCTCATTGTCCACGACGGGCATGGCCATGAAGTCGTATTTCTGGAACATCCTGGCGGCTTCCTCCTGGTCGGTCATCGTGTTGATGGAGACCACGTTTTCGTTCATGATGTCCCCGATTATCTCGTCGGGCTTTCGGATCAGCAGGTAGCGCAGGGCGACAATCCCGACCAGCACCCGCTGGGCATCCAGCACGTAGCAGGTGTTGATGGTCTCGGAGTCGAGGCCGATCTCCCGGATGCGGTTGATCGCATCCTGCACGGTCATGCTCTCCTTGAGGTCCACGTACTCCACCGTCATGATGGAGCCGGCGGAGTCCTCCGGGTAGCGGAGCAGGTGGTTGATGTCCGCCCGGGTGTCGGGTCTGGCATTGGCGAGAATCTTCTTGACCACGTTGGCGGGCATCTCTTCCAGAAGGTCCGTCGCATCGTCCGCCTGCAGGTTGTCGATGATGTTGGAGGCCTCCTTCTCGGAGAGAGACTGGATGATGTACTGCTGGGCATCCAGGTCGAGCTGTGCGAAGACATCCGCTGCCTTGTTTTTGGGCAGAATTCGGAACATCTTCAAAGACTCCTCGTCCTCCATGTCATCCATGACGGAGGCGATGTCGGCATCCTGCATGTCCTCGGCAGTCTGTCGGAGTTTTGTGTACTGTCTGGTCTCCAGAAGCTCCCGAAGGAGATCTTCGTTCTGCCGTTCCTCTTCTCTCGGATCCATATCGTCTGCCTCCGTTTCCGGGCTGCTTCTAAGAACCGAAGCCGAAATACCCTTCTGTCACGATGTCTGCCTGGATGCTGCCGCTTCCCGCCTGAGCCAAAAACTGCAAAAGGGCGGGATACTCTCCCTCCCGGACCAGAACCCGAACCGCGGCGTTCTGCGTGTAGGAGGCGTCCAGCGTTTTGATCTGCTGCTGCCTCAGATACCAGTTTACCTTGTCCAGAAGGGAGTAGTCCATGGAAATCAGGACGATTTTTCCGGACTCCATGGTACAGGGACCGGCATCCTCCAGAGCCCGTTTGGCGGCTTCCCGATAGGCCCTTGCAAGACCGCCCGTTCCCAGCAGGGTTCCGCCAAAGTATCGGGTCACAATCAGGCAGACGTTCTGCATCCTGTCCCCTTCCAAAACCTGCAGGATGGGTTTCCCCGCGGTGCCCTGGGGCTCTCCATCATCGCTGCAGCGCTTTGTCTCTCCCCGCTCTCCGAGGATACAGGCATAGCAGTGGTGCTTTGCGTCAAAGTAGCGCTTTTTCGCGTCCTGGAGCGCTGCCTGCACCTCTTCCTCGCTGTGGGCAGGGATGGCCTCTCCGAGGAAGCGGGACTTTTTCTCCTCGTAGGTTCCTTCTCCCTTCTTTGTAATCGTACGAAACTCTGCCATGGCTGTTTGTCATCCTCTGAAAAACCCTCCGGGAGGGATCCCGGAGGGCGGTTATGCATGTTTTGGATCTCAGGGCTGCGCCGGTGTCTGAGCGTTTGCATCTGCTGACGGCGTCTGGGTGCTCTCGCCCTGGGCCTGTGTGCTGTCTCCACCAGCCGCGCTCTCACCCTGGGCGGCATTGGAGCTGTCCGTTCCCGCTTCACCGCTCAGTTGTGCTCTGGCGGATTCTCTGGCCGCATCCAGTTCGGCGTTTGCGGCATCGAGGGCAGCCTGTGCGCTGGCTGCGGCAGCGGAGGCGTTGTTGTAAACTTCTGTCTGCTGGTTCACGGCGGCGGTCCAGGTGTCGATCTGGCTCTGGTCACCGGACTCTCTGGCGGCCACCAGGCGGTCCTGCGCGGCCTGCAGGGTGGCTGCCTCATTGGCAAGTGTCGTCTGCGCTGCATCGAGCGTCGACTGGGCGTTTGTCACTGCGGCCTGCTCAGAGGCGGTCATCTCATTGATGTTGTCCTCGAGCTGCTGCTGTGCCCGGGCCTTTGCCGCTGCCTCTTCCTGCGCTCGCCGGTTGGCAGCGTACTGCTTCTGCTTGTCCAGAATGCCGGAAAGGTCGTCCTGGGCCATGAACGCCGCGTCATGCGGGCAGAGCTCTCCGGACTGTGCAAAGGAGCTGCTTCCCTTGACGGCATAAGGGCAGGTGGGCTGGGCAGGGAGTCCGGTCTCCGAGCAGATGTATCCGGAATAGTGGATGTCGCAGTACTCGGTGGGAACAGAGTCCTCCGCAAAATACTCGGTCACGATGTCGGAGCAGCGGCCCTCCACCGGAAGCTTGCCGGAGGAGGCGCAGACTTCTTTCTCCACAATGCCCGAAGGAATCGTGAAATCCCTAGTGGGAAGGTTCTCGTGTATCTTTGCCATCGCCTGCTTCCAGATGGTCTTGGCATAGCCGGACTCGACGCCGACCAGATCGGTGTTCTCATCATAGCCTGCCCAGGTGGTGCAGGTGTAGTAGTCGGTGTAGCCCGCGAACCAGACATCGTTCTCGTCAGAGGTTGTTCCGGTTTTGCCGGCAACCGGCTGGTTGTCGAGCTGGCAGGCGGTACCGGTGCCCTTGGTGACCACGTCCTCCATGGCGGAGGTGAGAAGCCAGGCGGTGTCCTCGTCGAGTACGCGTCTTGTCACCCGGTCGTCCTCTCCCAGGATGACGTTCCCATCGTGATCTGTCACCTTGGTGTAGAGCCGGGGCTCCAGATAGGTGCCTCCGTTTGCGATGGTCGCATAGGCACCATTTAACTCAAAGTTGGAGACGCCGTTGGTGATGCCGCCCAGGGCCAGCGTCTGCTGTACGTCGGAATAGATCTGGCCGCCGATCTCCTCGTTGTCCACAAGTGTCGTGATGCCAAGATCCTTCAGGTACTCATAGCCAAGCCGCGGCGTGATGTCCGTCAGCGTCTTGACTGCCACGATGTTCATGGAGTTCTGAATACCTTCCCGCACGGTGGAGAGGCCGCGGTACGCTTCGCCGTACCAGTTGCGGACAGGCGTTCCGTTTTCATAGGCGTAGGGCGCATCAAGCTGCGTGGAGGCCAGGGTCTTGTTCCCGGCGTCCAGAGCGGGCGCGTAGGTGGAGACCACTTTGAAGGTGGATCCGGGCTGGCGCACCACATCGTAGGCGCGGTTCAGGGTTCGGTTCGCGGTCTTCTCTCCCCGCCCTCCGACGATGGCCACCACATTTCCGGTGTGCTGGTCCTCCACGGTGAGGGAGATCTG
>JBJEYC010000512.1:0-4174 GCA_051886435.1 Lachnospiraceae bacterium | reverse complement strand
GTACCCTGCCGGCAGCAGTCCACAGCCTCGTCAAGCGGCATACTTTGGTATTTAACCATCCCACGTGGAAATTGTCAAGCAAATCTCGAAAATTTCACGTCTTCTGTGCGCCCAGTATCAGGATCCCTGCATCATATCCCGCAGTGCCTTTGCGCTCTCGGTCAGATCTGACGCTTTCCAGCCTCCATCCGTGCGCTTTACCGACGGCCGAAGAAGCGCTGCCGCTTCGTCCTTGTTGCAAAGGCTCCATCCCGCATAGCTTAAGTTGTACTGCCTGATCAGCTTCTCCCATTTCGCGGCAGAAGCAAGGTCAATTTTCCCGTCTCCGGAGGCCTCGCAGACAGAACACTCCGAGATAAACACCGGGACAGCGGCGTTATGGGCACGGACGAGTTTCTGCCGCAGCGCAGCACCGTGGGTCGCGGCGTAAAAGTGCATGGTGTACATGACATTGCCGCCGTCTTCGATGGGGGATTTGGCCACCTGGTCCACGTCCTGGCTCCAGGTCGGTGTCCCCACAAGGATGATCGCATCCGGGGCGTTTTTGCGGATCACAGGAATCACATCCTCCGCATACGCGCGGATCTCATCCCAGGTGGTGTCTCCGTTTGGCTCATTGCAGATCTCGTACAGAACTTCCGCATTGTTCCCATACTTTGCGGACATCCTGTCAAAAAAGTCGAGGGCCTCCTTCTCATACCGCAGCGGTGTTTTCTCCTCCAGGACATGCCAGTCGATAATCACGTACATGCCAAGGTCCGTGGCGGCCTTCACGCCTTTGTCAATCGTCTTCTCCAGCGCTTTTCGATCCCCGCCGGTGCAGTATCCGCCAGACCCTGCGGGATACAGGGCAAGTCGGATCAGGTTTGCGCCCCATTCATCCCGCAGGTACTGGAAGGCCCCCTTGTTGACGTATTGCGGATACCAGGCAAGACCGTGTGTGCTGACTCCCTTGAGCTGAAAGGGCTTGCCCTTCGCGTCCACAAGATCCGTCCCCTGCACCGAGAGTTTTCCGTGCTGCGCATAGGGCGTTGAGGAACTTTTGTCCGATTTCACGGACGATGTCTTTGTATTCCCGCTGTCCGCTCGGTCAGATGAAGGCTGCACCGGCCAGCTGCCCTCGGCAAAGGGCGCCGTTTTTGCTGTACAGATCCATCCGATGTCGGTGACCCTGCCCTGGTCGGGCAGGCTCCCATTCCAGTCAGCAGGCGTGAACGAGAGTACCGTTCCCTTTCTTTTGATTTCGCAGTTCCAGTGATCCCGCACCGTGACCTTCTCTCCGGCATCCAGCGAAAACGACCAGGAATCGCAGTCCGTACCGCTTTGGTTTTCAAGTTCTGCCTGGTACTGGTACCAGGTCTGCCCTCCCTCCTGCCAGGAGTTCACCTGCCGGATGGTAAGGATGAGGCCCTGGGGTACCACAATTTTTGCCGCAAATGCCTGTCCGCCGCAAAAAAGCGACAGAATGAGAATCAGCACCCCTGCCCATGCAGCTTTTCGTTTCATCTTCTCCCCCCGATTACCTTCTTGCTGCGTGATGAAGCTTTTTCCAGCGGTACATGTCATGGTCCGCCGCACGGATCGCCAGCTCGAGCTGTCCCCGCAGATCATGCTCTGTTTCCTGTGAGAGTTCACTGATGCCGATACTGACCGAAATTCCCTTCTTCAAAAGCCTCGTCCGAAGCTGGTCCCGAATTCGTTTGACTTCTTCCTGCCCTGCGCCGGTCAGGACAGCCACGAACTCATCTCCTCCGGCGCGATAGCAGAAACTCGATTCCTTCGGCAGCACCTGTACAAAGCAGTTGGCCGCCTCCTGCAGGATGTGATCCCCGAACGCGTGTCCCTTGGTATCGTTGATCGTCTTGAAGCCATCGATATCGAAGAAATAGACAAAGGCCGTTTTTCCCTCGCTCAGCTCCCCGGAGAGCCAGGGCAGCAGTTTTGGCGCAAAGGCGTTATTTGAATAAATACCAGTCAGAAGATCCCGGTAGTACACCTCACGGAGCGTGGATAAGGAATTCTGCAGCTGCCGGTTGCTGTCCCATTCCGCAAGCGCATGCAGGAGAATATCCTGAAACTCATAGAAGCGCCACTCATCCTGAATAAACCGGGGATTGTACAAAGCGATCAGTCCCGCCGAGAGATTTCGGATATGCAGGGGCAGCATCATGAAGGAGTTTCCCTCCATTTTCGGGGCAAGGTGCTCCGTGAGTTCGTCCATGCTTGACACATGAAACTCCTTCATCACGCCCGACGAATCTCTTTCACAGCAGGAAAAGAGCGTCAGCTGCCGCAGATCCCGGTACCCCTCCTCCAGTTCACCGCTTCCGATCCTGCCGTCTATGGCAACATACACGCCATCCACATCCATGCCCGCATAGCGCTCCATTGCCCGATGCATCAGTTCTTCCATCGAGAGAGACGGATTAAATTCGGAGGCCGCCAGTGAGAACTGCTCGTTGATCCGATTGACCAGGATCCCGTCCTCCACCTTCCACGCAAGATATCCCCGCAGGTCAACACTGTCGCTAGTCGGACAGCCGCAGCTCTCCGCAAAGACCGGCTTTGCCTCGGTGTGGATGTTGTCGGGAACCTTCTCCCCGCGCATCATCCGATCCAGGGCCTTTGCTGCCGTGTAGGCGAGTTTCTCGCGGTTCAAGGTCACCGTCGTGATCTGGGGCCTGTAATACATGGCCTTGTCCAGGTTGTCAAAACCGGTGACAAGAAAGTCCCTCGGACACTCCCAGCCATGCTTTTTCATCTCCATGAGCAGGCCCACCGCAATATTGTCATTGGCACAGATGAAGGCGTCCGGAATTTTGCGCACCGGAATTTCCTTCCCGCCCTGCTGCTTTGCCGTACCGTCAAAGAACTGCCGGGCGGCCAGGATACCGGTCTCCGCGTCGAAGTCGCATTCCAGGATGTCGTCCGGCGTGAGCGCGATACCATGCCGGCGGCAGGAGTCGACAAATGCGCTCTCCCGCTCTCCGGACTCCGAGTCCGTCTTCCGGCTCCCTGCAAACACAAAGGACCGGCAGCCATGCACCTCATAGAGGTGGTCAAAGAGCTCACATATCGCCTGATAATTGGCGCTGCGGACGCAGGTGATACCCTCTTCCTTGTCGCAGAGCGTGATGGCAGGCCGTTTGCTTGCCCGGATCATTTCTGCCACCTTTTTTCGCTCCGTGCGATTCTCAATGCAGGTTAAATCCGCAATAATCCCGTCGTAGGCAGAAAAGTCGGGGACATCAAAAATCGCGTACTCCCCGCGGTTGAACGCCGCGTCGTGACTCCAGTTTCCCCAGCAGTGGACCTGTGTCAGAGAAAACCCGCCCTGTTCTTTCATGTACTGCAAAATTCCCGTGGTCCAGGCGGCCACGATAAAGCGGCGCCAGCCATCCGTCAAAAGCAGAATTTTTTTCAAACCCAAGCTCCCGTTACCCACCGCAGAAAACCAAACTCTCTGCGGATGTTCTATTTCGACAAAACCCGCAAAAATACGCGCAGTGCGCACTGCCTATTTTAGCGTGCCCGGGGCGGTCTGTACAGAACCGGAAAAAGCGGGCCCGGCAGGAATTTCTGCCGCAGCCCGCGCCATTTAATCTTCGCTGTGTTCTTCCTCGTCGGATTCCTTCGCCCGCTTGGCGAGTTCCTCCGTCACGTCCTTCCAGGTGATGCCCTCATGGGCCATCACCACCATCAGGTGATAGAGGTAGTCCGCGATCTCGTCCACCGTGCCGTCCTTCTTTTTCTCCTTGGCCGCCACAATCAGCTCCGCGTTCTCCCGCCCGAGCTCAGAGAGCATCCGGTCCAGTCCGTGGTCAAACAGGTAGTTGGTGTAGCTCCCGGGTTTCGGGTTCTGCCTGCGGGAGAGAATCGTCGCGTAGTCGGACTCCAGGATCCTCGTGGGATTCTGGTGCTCCAGCCTGTTCAGCACGAGGTCCGTGTTGAAAAAGCAGCTGTGATGTCCCGTGTGGCAGGCAGCGCCCACCTGGTCTACCCTGGCCAGGAGCGTGTCCAGGTCGCAGTCAAGCGTCAGGGACCGCACATACTGGAAATGTCCGCTGGTCTCCCCCTTGACCCACTCCTTCTTCCGGCTCCTCGAGTAGTAGGTCATTTTTCCGGTCTCGATGGTCTTGCGGTAGGCATTCTCGTCCATGTAGGCCACCATGAG
>JBJEYC010000511.1:0-4175 GCA_051886435.1 Lachnospiraceae bacterium | reverse complement strand
TCTGCTGCGGCGGCGGCGGAATCCCGGTCATCGTCCAGGATCACGCGCTGCAGGGCGCCTCGGCAGTCATCGAGAAGGATGACATCGCCGGGAAACTCGCGGCGGACCTCAAAGCCGACCGTCTCCTCATCCTGACCTCGGTTCCCAACGTGTATCTGAACTTCGGCAAGCCGGATCAGAAGCCCATTTCCTCGATGAACGTGGAGACCGCATCTGCCTACATCCGTGACGGCCAGTTCGGAGAGACCGACATGCTGCCCAAGATTCAGGCAGCCATCACCTACCTCGCAGCAAACCCCGCTGGTGAGGCGATCATCACCACCGCAGACGAGGCGGTCGCCGCCCTCGCCGGCAGGGCAGGCACGGTCATCACCGCATAAGTTTTTCACAGCGCACAAAAAGAGACAGGAGATGTCAAATGATGACATCTCCTGTCTCTTTTTCATACCCTTTTATTCTTCGGAGTCGGCCGTGCCGGTACAGATCAGAGCACCCGCAAGGATCGCGAAGTCCCCGATGTTGAACACGATCTGCCGGAAGTGCTCCGGACCGACCTCAAAGTTGACGTAGTCCGTGACGTACCCGTCCCGGATGCGGTCGGTGAGGTTGCTCAGAGCGCCTCCGAGAACCAGAGAGAGTCCCGTCTTCCGGAGCGGATGCGCGGAGGAGGCAAACGCCTCGGCGAGGGCACCCGCCACCGCGCCGGTCATGCCGGCATCCAGAAACTTCACCACCTCGGGGTGTTTGGCCAGAGCATTCATTGCCATCCCGGAATTCTCACAAAAGCGCAGTGTACACACCGCCCGCGCGTCGGACCCCTCCGGAATCCTATGGCCATGCCGGTCGATGCGGATCTCCTTTCCCTTCCAGCGATCCCGCGCCCTTTTCTTCACCAGCTGATCCCCGACCAGGGTCCCCGCTGCAATGCCAAGGGACAGCACTGCCCCTGCTGCCTTCCGATTCATGTTCTCCCCTCCCATAAATGACCAGAACTCACACGGTCTTCGATGCCGGTGTCTGCTGCGAGAGGATCTCCTCCGGCGACTTCTCCCTGATCTGCGCGACCGGGGCGCCAACGTCCGGGCGGATCTCGATCCGAGGGCCGCCCTTGCCGTTCACATAGTCCGCGGTGATCGTCACCTTCCCGATATTCTTGTCCTTCGGGATCTCATACATGATGTCCATCATGAATCCCTCAATGATGGAGCGCAGGCCTCTTGCGCCGGTCTCCTTCTTGAGTGCCTTCTTGGCGATCGCGTGCAGGGCGTCCTCGTCGAACTCGAGGTCCACGTCGTCCAGAGCGAGGAGCTTCTGGTACTGCTTGATGATGGCGTTCTTGGGCTTGACCAGGATCTGCGTCATCTGGTCCTCGGTGAGCTCGGAGAGCGTGCACACAATCGGGAGTCTGCCGATGAACTCGGGGATCATGCCGAAAGCGCGCAGGTCGTCGTTGGTCACCTTGGAGAGAATGTCCTTGTCGTTGTCGTGGGCATCCTTGAGCTCCGCGGAGAAGCCCATGGAGCTCTGCTTGGTCAGCCGCTCCTTGATGATGCCCTCCAGGGCAGGGAACGCGCCGCCGCAGATGAACAGGATGTTGGTGGTGTCCACGGTGGTCAGAGGCACCATGCCGTTCTTGGAGTTGGCGCCCACCGGCACCTCCACCTCAGAGCCCTCGAGGAGCTTTAAGAGTCCCTGCTGCACTGCCTCACCGGAGACATCGCGGGAGTTCATGTTCTGCTTCTTGGCGAGCTTATCGATCTCATCGATGAAGACGATGCCCTTCTCCGCTTTGTCCACGTCGTTGTCGGCTGCGGCAAGGAGCTTGGAGATGCAGCTCTCCACATCGTCTCCGATGTAGCCGGCCTCGGTCAGATTTGTCGCATCGGTGATGGCAAGCGGCACATCGAGAAGACGCGCCAGCGTCTTGACAAGATAGGTCTTGCCCGAACCCGTGGGTCCGATCATCAGGATGTTGGACTTCTCGATCTCGATGTCGTCCATCGTGCCGGTCTTCACACGCTTGTAGTGGTTGTAGGCCGCCACGGAGATGGTCTTCTTTGCCTGCTCCTGGCCAATCACATACTTGTCCAGCTCCGCCTTCAGAAGGTGCGGTGCCGGAATGTTGTCATAGGTAAAGACGGGCTTGGGGCCGGTCTTCTTTTTCTTCTTGACCTTCGGCTGGGTGCCCCCGCCGTAGCCGCCGAAGAGGTCTCCCAGGTTGATGAAGCTGACGTTGGGACGGGTCTTCTTTTTCTTCTCGTCGTCGTCCTCCTCGTCCCTGTCGTCCTTTTCGTCCTCTTCGTCCGTGTTCTCCTGCGTCTCGTCCTTTGGCTGATCCTTCTGGACCTGGTTCACGCCGCCGTTCACCCCGGGGAGATTCCGGATCCAGTCATCCATGCCGGGCATGGAGGGGACATTGCCCTTGCGGATCTGCTCCATCAGGGAGTCATAGTCAATGCTGCTGGCGGTGTTGATCATCTTCTGCATGCAGTCCGGGCAGAGGTGAAGTCCTCCGGGGATGTCCACCAGGGTTCCCGTATCCTTCTCGCTTCTGTGGCAGATGCTGCAGAAACGCTCTTCCTGAACGTCGTTGTTTCCATTTTGATTGTCTTGATTGCGGTTATTGTTATCGCCCATGGCGTACCCAGCCTTTCTTCCAATTTTCGTTCTATCAGTATAAAACCTGCCGCGTAGGCACACAACTGAACATTTGATGAAAAAAGTGGGAAGAACCTCTTGTCTGCCCAGCTTTCACACGGCAGCATCACCCTTCGGGCCAGTGACGCTCTCCCGCTCCACGACCTTCGGAGGAAACAGAACATTCCCGTCAAAGGCGGGATTTTCGATCATGCGGAGTAGGTTCTCCGCCGCCTTCTCCCCAAGGCCCTCCTTCGGGTGCTGCAGGGTTGTCAGGGGAACCCGGCAGACGCCTGCGAGGTTCGCGTCGTCCATGCCGACCAGGGAGAGATCCTGCGGGACGAGGATGCCCGCCCGCTCCGCGATGTCCACGAGCTGCACGGCCACCTCATCATTGTAGCAGACTGCGCCAGTGACATTCTTCCAGCGGGATAGCACGTAGGCGCCGATCGGGGCAAGGTCGTTCGTCTCCGGTGTGTCGATCCAGATGATCTCCGGCCCCCCTGTGGAAAGCCCCGCATCCTGCATCGCCCGAAGAAAGCCCTCATAACGAAGCTTCCCCTGTCGGTCGTCGGACTTGAAGATGCCGCCGATTCGTTTGTGGCCACGGTCCAACAGGATCTTTGCTGCCTGCTCTCCCATCGCGGTGTCGTCCATCCGCACGCAGGGGAACGGAAGCTCCGGATAGGAGGCGTGAAAGAACAGGATCGGGATGTGGCGCCTTGCAAGTTCTTCATAAAGAGAGAGGTTCGGGTTTGGCAGGGCACTCTGGGAGGGCTCCACAAGGAGTCCGTCCACCTCATCGCCCGAGAGGATCTGCTGCAGAATCCGGCGCTCCCGCTCCGTCTGATTGTCGGTAAAGGAGACCTGCACAGCATAGCCTGCGGCAGAGAGGGTGTGCTCGATTCCCTTCAGGATCGGCGGGAAGATGTAGCTCTCGTAAAACGTGCTGATCACCGCGATGCGCATGCTGCGGCGGGTGCGCCGGGGTTTTGCGATGCAGCCGATATAGGTGCCGCTTCCCTGGATTCTCGTCAGAACCTTTTCCTCCACGAGAAGTCCCGTCGCATGGCGTACGGTCTGGCGGCTCACGCCAAAGCGCTCCGCCAGCTCCTTCTCGGTGGGCATGCGGTCGCCCTCCTTCATGGCACCGGACGCGATCTGCTCCCGCACCCACCTATAGACCTGCCGGTATCCGCCCGTTTCTCGTTCCATCACCGCCTGCTTTCCGATCAAAAATGCCGGCAGAACCTGTTCGGTTCCGCCGGCAGTGATTCTTTTCTGCCTTACGTTGTATCTTAGCGCGTCATGGTAAACTTCTCAAGGTCGGCTTCTGTCGTGTCGTCGCCGATCGTGACAAGCTCAGACCCTGTCAGCTTCGCGAACAGGGCGATGTCGGCTCTTGTCAGCGCCGTGGAGACCACGCTGTGGTGGGCGCCGCCCGCATAGCACCAGGCCGCCGTGCCGATCTGGAAGTTGGGCTTGTGCCGGTACATGATCTGGGCCACCGGGAGCTTGGGCATCGGCTGCGGCACCGG
>JBJEYC010000510.1:0-20817 GCA_051886435.1 Lachnospiraceae bacterium | reverse complement strand
TTTCTCGTCTGCCGGTACCGCGCAAAGAGCGAGACCGCGGCGCCGCCGAGCATGTACCGGTTGGTCCGGCTGTCCTGTGAGACGAAGCCGCAGATCTCGAAGGTCTGCAGGATGTTGTGGACCGAGCTCTTGAGCATGCCGCTGTACTCGGCCAGTTCCGTGACGCCGGCCTCCTTGTGATCTGCATCAAAGTAGTCGAGGAGCTTCAGCGCCTTGTATAGTGATTTGACTTTTGGCTGGATCTCTTCATCCTCCGGCATCGTCATCCCTCCTCGGTGCCATCCGGTGCGGTTTGTTTTCCGACAAGCTGCGCGGCCTTCGCCGCACGCTTTCCTTCCTGGTACACCTGATTTTAGCAACCTGCGGATGGTTTGACCAGAGATCTCTCCGCTGGTGCCTAACGCACAGATCGTCAAAAACCGGAGGCACGGCGTGCGTGCCTCCGGATTCTTCGCTTGCTTTCTCTTGGCTATCGCGCCCGGTTTCAGGCAGATGCTTCCTTTCCCTTTCCGATTTTGGCTGCGATCTCCTCCACGCACCAGTGATCATACCAGTCGATCACCGGGGTGTCCCCCTCAAAGACAAGCGGCAGCCAGACGTACGTTGCCCGAGAGGTGTTTACCTTTTCACACGTCCAGGGGTAGCCTGCCAGGGAGAGCACGTCCAGAAGGTGCGGCAGGTACTTCTTCTCCATCACCGCCTCCATGCCGCGGCGAAAATGCGCCGCCTTTTTGGGGGTCAGCTTCAAATCCGGGATCCACCGGTCCGCGAGGGCAAGGTAGAGACCCGGATGGGCGGGGTGCTCGAGAACGGCGGACACCTGGCTCTCGAAGGAGAGGCCGATAGGGTCATTCCGGTGGGGACTTCCCAGTGTTCGGTACGGCCCCAGCGGCGCATCGCTCACCGCGACCTCACTGGGGTTTGGGATATAGCCCGTCATGCCGCTGGTCAAAAGATAGTGCCGTCCCCCGTGGGTGAAGTGACAGATGCCCTCCCTTGCCAGGGGCGGCTTTCGCCCCGCGAACAGGTCCCGGTGCGGCTCTGCTGCATCCAAAAAGTCCGGGGTCAGCGCCGTTGCAAGGACGCCGCTGTGGTCGTGCTCAAAGAAGAGGTACCCGTTTCCCTTTTCGTCCTGCCAGAGATCGAAATCCCCCACCGGCCGCCCGTAGGGGCGCATCCGGTCCCGGACAATGGTGTACGGCCCCAGGAGATTCGGCGCGGTCAGCACAGTAAAATACGCATCCTTCCCGCTGAGCTTCAGCCAACAGACGTAGTTTCCCGTCCTCCTGCACCGCAGGATATGGGGCCGGTCGATGGGGCGTTTGGGATAGAGGCTGGAGCGCTCATCTTGCTCCTCTGGCGCGATGAGATACCCCTCGCTCTTCCAGTTGTAGAGATCGCGGGAGGAATAGCACCGGATCCCCCAGGTCCAGATCCCGTTTTTCCCGTCGGTGAATTCCTTGTTCTCTCCAAACCAGTAGAAGACGCCATCCTCATAGAACAGCCCACCGCCGTGGGCCTCGATCCGGTTCCCGTCGGTGTCCCGCATCGGCGCGCCGGGGACGAGACAGTGGTTCATGTCCGCACCACCCATAGTTTTTCAAGCACCGGCAGGATGTACCCATCCCGCCACGCAAGCTCCCCCTCGTGATTTAAGTGGATCCCGTCCCGCCGGAAGAGCTCTGTGTTGTAGTTCGTCCCGTCAAAGGTCATGGCGGAGGCATCCACAAAGGTCATGTCATCCCGCGCCCCGCAGAGCACCTCGAGCTCTCGGTTCACCTTTCTTGTGATGGCGGTGTATGCGCGCCTTCCGGGAAGGAGGAGGCCGCTCATCACCACAAACCGGGCGTCCGGGAGCGCTTCGTGGAACGCGTCAAACATCTCCCGCTTTGTTGCCATGCACGCCGCGACCTTCTCCTCGTCGGTCCCGGCTAGGCGCGCGTAGTCGTTGGAGCCCGTCTGGAGGAAGACCAGCCTCGGCGCATAGGGATAGAGCAGGGTGTCCGCCCGCTCCATCAGGTCCTTGTCGGTGCAGCCCCCGAAGCCGTGATTCTGCACCGGATAGGGGGCGAGGTCCTCATCCATCCTCGTCCAGAGGCGAAAGTTGGACGCGCCGTAAAAGACGATCTCCCCCTTTCGGGTGTCCGCGTCGTACCGCTTCCGGATGGCCCGCTCCTCCTTGTCAAACTCCAGGAAGCCAAAGGGCCCCCAGCCAACATACCTGCCGGCGGCGGCAAGCCCCGCAAGGCAGGCCGCGCAAGCTCCGCACACCGCGAAGGCCCCCGCTCTCATGCTGTTTTGCATCGCTGCGCACCTCCCGAAATGGTTTTTTCGTCCGGAAACGCCCGCTCCGCACAGAGCGGGCTCATGGCTTCTCCCTCCTGGCCCGGATCTCTGCCTGCTCCCTGTCGATGTGCTTTTCCACATCCAGGAACTTCAGCAGGATGATCAGGACAATCGAGGTGCCCACCTCCAGTCCCACAAAGAAGAAGGTGAAGACGTCCTGGGTGGCGGCGTTCTGGACAAAGCCGGTGGTGATCTTCGTGGCGGCGTCGTAGACGGGGGCCTGATACCCCGACTTTGCCATGCAGAGATTGAGCAGTCCGCTGGCGATGCCTGCTGCCACCGTGGCGATGATGGAGTAGGCGGAGGTGGAGAGCCCGTCGCAGCGGAACCCGTACCTCCACTCGATGTGGTCGAGGACATCGGCAAAGAGCGCCATGAAGACATAGCCGCAGGGGAGGCCGCCGATGTTCTTGATGAACTGGCCGACGAGCACGACCACCATGTTGGTGGGGGCCATGCAGCAGACCGCACTGCCGAGGCCGTAGAGGACAAAGCCCGCCATGGTCAGGTTCCGCTTGCCGAACTTCTTTGCCAGGGGCCAGACGGCGAAGATGCCGATGCCCATGGGGATGCCGCCGATGACCGACACCATCGTCTGGGTGATGCCGTCGTTGTAGCTTCCCAGCACGTAGTTACAGTAGTAGATAAGCGCCAGGTTCTTGAGGTCGGTGCCCAGCATGTACACGATATAGTAGAGCATGATGACCACCCAGTACCGGTCATGGAGGACAGCTCTAAGCTGCTCCCGGATGGGCCGTGCGTGCTCCGTCTCATCGCCCTCCCCGGTGACCCGCTCCTTGGTGAAGAAGTACTCCAGCAGCGTCAATGGCAGGGCCAGGATGGAGATGACGCTCATCACCGCGATCCAGGCGCTCTGGTTGGCCCCCAGGGCGGGCATCACCACCGTGGGGAAGACGAGGGCGACGATGATCCCGGTCACCATGACCGAGGCCACGTTGTTGAAGACGGACAGCTCGCCCCGCTGCGTGATATCCCGGGTGGAGAGGGGCACCATCAGGGAGTGGCTCATGTTGTAGATGGTGAACGCAAAGGAGTAAAAGAGGTTATAGGAGACCATGACCCAGATCACCTGCACCGTCTGGGAGGACCGGGGGACCACAAAGAGAAGGATCCCGGTGATGGGCACCAAAAAGGCGGACAGCAAAAGCCACGGCCTTGCCTTTCCCTCCTTTGTCCTCGTCCGGTCGATGACCTGCCCCATCACGATGTTGGTGATGGCGTCGATGATCTTGCTCGCGATGGGGAAGATCGTCAGAAACGCCCCGCCCCACACGCCGGTGAGCTTTTGCACATCGGTGTAGTAGACATTCAGATAGGATGCCAGCACCGCGTTGAGAAGAAGAGCCCCGGAGGGTCCGATGAGATACCCGATCCACTTCTCCCGCCTTGTGACATCCGCTGACCTGATCCGGCTGGCAGGCAGCCGGTCTGCAATCCCTGTTTTCATCTTGGATCCCTTTCCTTCTTACTTCCGGAGCATCTCCCGGATTCCCCTCCAAAAATGGCCGTTTGCCATGGCGAGCAGCCCCGCCGCCAGGGAATCGCTCATGCTGCCGCAGCTGCTGATGATCACCGAGCGGAGCGGGCAGTCCACCGCGCACAGGAGCATCATGCGGTAGGACGGGTCGGAGAGGTCCTTCTTCCCGCCAAAGCTCTTTGCCACGATGTGCTCCGTCACCCGGTACTGGATCTTCATGACAAGGGAGCTGTCTTTCATCTCCAGGCAGGTGTTGTCCATGGTGAACGCGCCCTTCTTCGGCTCCGGCGAAATCGCCACCGGGTGCCCCATGAGGTGCTCCCAGCTCTCCCGATCCGGTAGGCCTTCCAGGGTCTCATACCAGCTCCCCCGCTGCCAGGAGGGCGCCGGAAGGTCCTCTCCTTTGATTTCGATCTCTCCCCTTGCCCGGATGTCCCGGCTGGAGGACCCGATCCAGATCCCGTAGACCCCCGCAGGGACTTTCCAGCCGTCCTGCCAGAGAGCAAAGCTGCGGTCCTCCAGCTGGAAGGTCACGGTTTTTGCCTCCCCGGGCGCCAGCTCCACCCGGGCAAAGCCCTTTAGCTCCTTTTGGGGCCGAAAGAGGCCATCCTGCGGCGGGGCAAGGTAGAGCTGCACCACCTCCGCGCCCTTGACCTTCCCAGTGTTGGTCACACGGACGCGGATGTTTCTGCCCTCTACTTTCAGATCGCTGTAGGCAAAGCTCGTGTAGGAGAGGCCGTGGCCAAAGGGGTAGCGGACAGCCTTTTTTGCCTTGTCGTAGTACCGGTAGCCCACGTAGATGCCCTCCCGGTACTCCGCATCGCGCTTCCCGAAGGTCTCCTTGGAAATCACGTCCTGGTAGGTGAGGGGCCAGGTCTCGGTCAGCTTGCCGGAGGGGTTTGCCCTCCCCGTGAGGAGGTTGGCAATGGCCTCCCCGCCGGCCTGGCCGGGAAGCCCCATGTAGAGGATGGCCCTGACCTGATCCGCCCAGGGGAGCTCCATGGCGCTGCCGCCAAGGAGCACCACGACGGTGTTGGGATTTGCCGCGGCCACCGCCTCGATCATCCGGTTGTGGCCCTCCGGGAGCCCCAGCTGTTCCCGGTCAAACCCCTCCGACTCATACGACTCCGGAAGGCCCGCCACCACCACGACGATCTCGTGGCGCCTGGCCGCTTCCTTTGCTTCCTGCAGGGATTCCTCCGTCACCTCGCCCTTTGCATCGCAGCAGGCGACGTAGGGAACATCCGGCATGGCGTCCGCAAGGCTCACCAGCTTTGTCGGATTGATATGGCTGCTGCCGCTTCCCTGATAGCGCATTTCCTTTGCCATCCGGCCGATCAGCACAAGGTCCGGGGAGGCGAGGGGAAGGAGATGGTCCTCATTTTTGAGGAGCACCGCCCCCTGCTCTGCGATGGTCCTTGCGAGCGCGTGGTGGGCCTCCAGGTCCACGGGGACGGGCCTGCACCCAAGGGATTTTTCTGCAAGCTTCAGGATCCGCGCCACACAGGCGTCGATGTCCGCCTCGGAGAGCCTGCCGCTTTGCACCGCCTCGATCGCGGCCCGCTCCATAAACTTGGAGCCGCCGGGCATGTTCAGGTCGCACCCGGCGGCAAAGCCCTCGATCCTGTCATGCAGCGCGCCCCAGTCCGTGACCACCATGCCATCAAACCCCCACTCATTGCGCAGGATTTCCGTCAGGAGCTTTCTGCTGTCGCTGCAGTGGACCCCGTTGATCTTGTTGTAGGCGCACATCACGGTGCCCGGGTGTTCCTCCCGGACCGCGGTCTCAAAGGCGGCGAGGTAGATCTCCCGCAGGGTTCTCTCGTCCACCTGGCTGTCGCCGTTCTGGCGCTTGTACTCCTGGTTGTTGGCCGCGAAGTGCTTCAGGCTCGAGGAGACGCCGGTTTCCTGCTGGCCCTGGATGAAGGCCGCCGCCATGTGGCCCGCCTGATAGGGGTCCTCCGAGAGGTACTCGAAGTTCCGGCCGCACAGGGGATTGCGCTTGATGTTGCAGCCGGGGCCGAGGACCACCGACACCCCTGCTGCCAGGGCCTCCTCCCCGATGGCCTTCCCCTCGGCGGCGTAGAGCTCCCGGTTCCAGGTGGCCCCCGCCGTCACAGCGGTCGGGAAGCAGGTGGCGGGGAGCGACTTGTTCACGCCGATCATGTCCGACTCCCCCTTCTGGCAGCGCAGGCCGTGGGGGCCGTCGGACATCCTGACGGCCGGCACGTCAAACTGCGGCAGCGCCTTGGTGCACCAAAAATCCGCACCGGTGCAGAAGGCGATCTTCTCCTCAAGTGTCATCTTCGAAATGATTACCGGGATCTTTTTCATGTGGTCCCCTCCTCCTGAATCTTTTGTGTAAAGGAATACTCTCCCGCGCTCACGCGCCTTGGCGCCTCCCCGGGAAGAACGATCTTAGCCTCCGCATTGACCGGGATGGAAATGGAAAACCGGATCCGGTCCCCCTCGTACTTCCAGGCGGAGCGGATCGTGCCAAGCGGCGATCGGTAGAGCCCCTGCGCGTGTCCAAGCCGCGGGTCCGGGTAGGGCTGGATTCGGATCGCCCCGTCCTCCACCACGATGCCTAGGACCCGGTCAAACAGCCACCCCGCGATGGCGCCGTAGGCGTAGTGGTTGAAGGAGTTGAAGACCTTCCCCTCCTCGTTCACGCCGTCCCAGGACTCCCACATGGTGGTCGCCCCCTTCCGGACGGCGTACAGCCAGCTCGGGCGCTTCGTCTGCAGCAGAAGGTCATAGGCGGTCTTTCCCTGCCCGCAGTCGGTCAGGACGCGGCAGAGCTCATGGGTCGTCAGAAAGCCGGTGTTCAGCCGGTTTCCGTTCTCCCGGATCTTTTCCGCGAGAACGCGCGCGGCGGGGGCCTTCTCCGCAGGTTCAAACAGATCCAGAGCGAGCGGCCGCACACTCAGGCACTGGCGCTTCTTTCTTTTGACCCTGCCCTTTGGCAGGAACAGGCGCCGGTAGGCGGCCTTTGCCTGCTTTGCAGCAGCCGCAAAGAATGCCGCGTCCTCCTTTTTGCCAAGGCGCGCTGCAATCTCGCTGACGATCGCACAGCCGCAGCGCAGGTAGGCGGTGGCCGTCTCCGGCGCGCCGTTTAAAAAGATATCGGCCATGTAAAAGATCTGGCGCACCGGGCTGGTGCCGGGCTCCTCCCACTCTCCCCAGTGGATGCCGGTGTCCACGACGTAGTCCCGGATCTTTTTGGGAAGCAGGAGGTGCCGGAGCCTTGTCTTTTTCGCCCGGCGCAGGCAAAAGAGCATCCAGCGCCGGATGGTCTCGTAGTGCTCCTCCAGAATGCTGTCGTCGCCGTAGCGCCTTGCCAGGCGCCAGGGGACGATTTCCATGGAGTCGCACCAGCCGGCGCCCCCGTCCCAGAGGCTCCTTCGGCGGTTGTCCGGCGCGATCTGCCGGACGCACCCGTCCTCGAACTGGGTCGCCGCCTGCTCAAAGGTCCAGCGCCGCAGCACCGGCCAGCAGTCCATCAGGTACATCGCCGTGTGGCAGAACACCTGGCAGTCCCCGGAATAGCCGCTCTTCTCCCGGGTGGGGCAGTCGGTGGGGATGTCGACGAAGTTTCCCTTCATGCTCCACAGGGCGTTGTGAAAGAGCTGATTCACCTCCTCGTTTCCGCAGGAAAACCACCCCGTCTGCTCGAGGTCGGAGTACACGGCCACCGCGGTGAACTCGCTGCCGGTGACCTTCACATCCCCCTCGACCTTCACGTAGCGGAAGCCGAAATAGCACTTGGTGGGGTGATAGCGGTTGACCCCCTCCCGGCAGGTGTACACCACCCGCTGCAGGCAGTAGGGCTTTCGGGGGTTCTGGAAATTCGAGATGGTGAAATTGCCGTTCTCATCCAGCGTCTCCCCGTGGGTCAGGATCAGCTTCTGGCCGGCGCAGGCGGTGATCTCCCACTCCACGTACCCCGCGATGACCTGCCCGAAGTCCAGGACGGTCTCGCCGCCGGGGGTGTGAAGGAGCTTTGCTAAAAAGCGCTCATGGGCGGTCACCGGCACCGTGTCGGTGCCGATCAGGTTTTCCAGTCCCCAGTCCCGGACGGTGACGCCGTGCCAGCCCCGGATGGGGGATCTTGCCGCATCATAGACCTCCCCCTTCATCAGGTCATTGCAGCCAAGAGGCCCCTCCTGGCTTGCCTCCCAGTCAGCATCGGTACAGGCCGCTACGATTCCCCCGACCTCGAGCTGGGCAAGGAGTACGACATCCGTTCCGAAGGTGTTGACGTCCATGTCAAACGCGACGCTCCCCCGGTACCAGCCATCCCCCAGGGTGACGAGGAGTTCATTCTGGCCCTGGTGCAAAAGCTCTGTCACGTCATAAGTTTGTACCTGCAGACGCTTTGGGTACTGGCTGGTCCCCGGCGCGAGAAGATACCCGTCCACGTGCCGGCCGTTGAGGTAGGCGTCGTAGATGCCGTGCGCCGTGATATAGAGGCGGGCGGATTTTCCCTCCGCAATGGAAAATGTCCGTTTGAGGTAGCTCGCCCGCTGGCGCTCCTTCGGGTCATGGGGAAGCTCCGGATCAATCCATTTGGCCTGCCAGTCATCGGAGCGGAGAAGGCCAAGCTCAAAGGGGGCTTCCCCGCTCCAGGGCCCCGGATACCCGTTTTCAGCCCAGAGCATGACCTTCCATACCGCCTGCGTGCGGCTTGCAAGCGGTGCGCCGCCATATTTCACCCGCATCGAAGATCCCGAAACCTTCCCGGAATCCCAGAGGAGCTTTCCCTCTGTGCTCTGCACCAGGACCCGGAATGCGCTCTGGCGCAGGCCGTCTACACAGTTCCAAGAAAAATGCAGGGCCGTTACATCCAGCCCCATGGGGTGATTCATATGTTCTGTCTGCAGACGCTCTGCCCTCACTTGCTGCGCCCTCCTTCTTTCTTTGTCTCGACACCGTCATACCACATCGGGCGGGAATTCTTTTACATTTTTGTAAGGAATATGCCATAATGGTAAGAAGTTGGAGGAGCGGCATGGAAGACGTGGATTTGGAGTACCTCTGCAAGGTGATCGGGAATCTCTCCGGGGTTCCGATCCGCCTCTTTCAGGGGGAGAAGCTGGTCTATTATCACTTCATCGGGGAGCTGCCGAAGGATCCCATGGAGGTGTACCGGGAGGACATCTTTCGTGTGGCGGCCCATGTCGGGTACTACGTGACAAGGCACTTTCACTACTACGGCATCATCAACTCCGGAAAGACCAGGATCGTGATCGGCCCCACGAGACAGATCCCGGAGAGCGATCAGGAACTGCGGGAACTGGCCTTCCGGGCGGATGTCCCGGCAGCGGATGTGGACGAATTTGTGGACGCGATGAAGAACATCGTGCGCATGCCGCTGGAGAGCATCATGCAGATCCTCTGCACCGTGAACTACATCCTCAACGGCGAAAAGCTGGAGTTGGAGGACATCGCCATCTATGAGGGCGAACAGCATGACCTGGAGGAGCTCCTGGAGCGGCAGCACAGCGAAAGGGCCTTCGAGACGGCGGACTCCTATGACGCGCTGCAGGTCCGCGAGCACAACACCTATGTGCAGGAGCAGCAGATCCTGCGCATGGTGAGAAGGGGCGACACCGCCGCCCTGCGCGATTGGATCGCCTCCGCTCCTGCCATTCGGGGCGGGAACCTGGCCTCCGATCAGCTCCGCCAGGTGAAAAACGTGTTTGTCGTCACCGCGACCCTGGTCTCCCGGGCCGCGATCGAGGGCGGGCTCAGCACCGAGGACGCGTTCACCTTAAGCGATGCGTACATCCAAAAGTGCGAGCTGCTAAACTCCCTCGAACGGATCACCAACCTCCAGTACTACATGGTCCTGGAATTCACCGAGCGCGTGGAGCAGGTCCGCTTCGGCGGGAACCCGACGCCGCTCACCATCGCGGTGACCAATTACATCCAGCACCACCTGTCCGAGCCCATCCGCGCCGAGAAGATGGCAAAGGAGCTCTACATCAGCCGGCCCTACCTCTCTGCCAAGTTCAAGGAGGAGACCGGGGAGACGCTGACGGATTTCATCCTGAGAGAAAAGACGGAGGAGGCAAAACGCCTCCTCCGCTATTCGGACAAGTCCCTGACGGCCATCGGCTCGTACCTGGGCTTCTCGTCCCCGGGCCATTTTTCCCAGGTCTTCAAGAAGTACGCTGGCCGGACCCCGACGGAGTACCGGGAAAAGGAGATGCGGTAGACAAAAGCCGGGAGCAGAGTTTTTCCGAAAAACTCTGTCCCCAGCTTTTTCGCACTCAAAAACTGCGCCGCTCCCGCGCTGCGGTCTCCTGCGCAACCTCCCGGAGCCGCTCGCCGCAGGCGTCGAAGAACATCCGGTAGCCCTCGCAGAAGTAATTGGTGTACCCGTCCTCCCCCTCATTTCGCACGCGGCTTCTCCGGCAGCCGTCGCGGCACAGGACAGCATAGGGACACTGCCGGCAGCGGCTGCTCACCTGGAGCGATCCCTTCACAAAGTCCGCGCCGACCGGTGAGGACATCAGGTCCGGCAGCCGGTCCGTGTTGATGTTGCCGAGCCGGTAGGAATCCAGGGCGTAGAAATCGCAGGGATAGACGCTGCCATCCGCCTCGATCACGCACTGCACGCTGCAGACGCCGCGCTGTTCACAGGACTCCGGCTCATAGCCGAGCAGGATGCCGATGTAGTTGTCGAACTGCCGGATGTACGGCTCCCTGCCCTGGCGCCAGTTCTTGTACCAGAGGCCGAAGAGATCGATGAGAAACTGCCCGTAGGCCCGGGGCGTCAGGGAGTAGGGAAGGCTTCCCGGCTCCGTCCCGATGGGATCCAGGCAGGTGATGTACTGCTGGTACTGCCAGCCGTTTCTTCGGTACTCCTGATAGATCTCCCGGATGTGCTCCGCCGTCGCCCGGTTCACCACCGTGAGGATGTTGTAGTCAACATCGTATGCCTTCAGAAGGTCCACGGATCTGCGCACCCGGTCATAGGTCCCGTGGTCGTCCTGTCCCACCCGAAAGAGGTCGTGGGTTGCCCGCGTCCCGTCGACGGAGATCCCGACAAGGAAGTGATGCTCCTTGAAGAACGCGCACCAGTTTTCATCCAGGAGGTACCCGTTTGTCTGCAGCGCAAAGGTGACCTCAGAGCCGCTTGCGTTGTACTCCTCGGAAAACTTCACGGCCTTTCGATAAAAGTCGAGTCCCCGAAGCGTCGGCTCTCCGCCCTGAAACGCGATGGTGTAGGAGCCCTTTCCCTGATGCAGGAGCTTTCGGATCGCATTTTCCAGCGTCTCCTCGGACATCATCCCGTAGGAGGCGATCTTTCTCTTTTCCGCCTCGTCGCGGTAAAAGCAGTACCTGCAGTTCATGTTGCAATTTCCCGACGCCGGTTTCATCAGGACATAGCGCACCCGGTTTTGTTCTGCATTCATGTTGTTTCGTCTTTCTGCAATTTCATCCAGTGCTGGACGAGAGGTCACACGCTGCGTTTTGCGACCGATGCCCCCTCGATCAGCTCGGATTGAAATTCCACCGATTTCGTGTTCATCTCCCCGCTGTCGATCGCCTCCGCCAGCATCAGCGCGGCACTCTTCCCCATGCGCTTCGTATACGTGCACATAAAGGAGGGTCTCGGGGTGAGATCCTTCCCCTCCTCCGGGGAACTGCCCACCGAGATCACGGAGAGGTCTTCCGGGATGCGGATCCCGTGTTCCGCGCAGTACAGATAGATGCTCTGCGTGCAGGCCATGGCAGAGCTGCAGACCGCCGTGTAGTGTTCCGCCAGGGCCTGCTCAATCTGCGCTGGCTCGGCTTCATATGGCCCCACCGCGATGTGAAGCGCAAGATCCGGAAACTGTTCTTTCACCTGCCGCAGGATCTCCGCAGTATAGGCTGCGTGCATGTCCGAGAGGCTCATCCAGATCTTCCGGTGCCCTGCCTCATATAGGCAGCGGACCATTTCCACGTGGTACTGCGTAAATCCGGCATACACATTCATCCCGGTCCGGTGCTGCTTCCGACCGATGTAGACGAGGGGGAAGTGGGCGTTTGTCATCTCCTCAAACGTCGAAGCCTTCATGATCCGATCGGACAGTCCGGCCAGGATCAGGCCGTCGATCTTCCTCTCCCGGAAATACTCAATGTACTTTGGCGCCTGCTCGGGGTGTTTCCAATAATCCGGATCCTCCGAGAGGAGCACAATCCCGTATTTCGTTCCGCGAAGGCCGAGGTCGATTCCCTTGAGGAGTTCCAGATAGTAGCTGTTATCGAAGACGGAGACCTCCCCATGATTTCTATCGAGCATGTAGAGGTAGACCCCGATCAGATCGGTCTTCTTTGTCGCGAGTCCCCGCCCGAACTGACTCGGCCGGTAGTGGAAATACTCCATCGCCTCCTGGATGGCTTCCGCCTTCGCCTCATCGACGTAGGAGCTCTTATTCATGTAGCGCGAGACCGTCGAAATGGAGACCCCCGCTCTTGCTGCAACATCCTTGATCGATGCCATCTCTGCCATCCTCCGAAATCATTTCCAAGCCGTAACCCGATATTCCCCTGTACTTTGGGCGCGTTCCCCGTATTGAAAAAGCCGCCTTCGGAAACGTTCGGTTTCCGAGGCAGCTTCCTTCGCGATTTATTATACAGCCTGGAGGCAAAATAAGGCTATCCTTAACCGTCGTTATCAGACCTGATGCAGCTGTCACGCTTTGAGCACCGATTCCCCTGCATGGATTCCCTTCGAGAGATCGTCCATGATCTGTGCGTAGTACTTCTCCGTGATGACGTAGAAGGACATGGAAACGATCGAGCAGATATAACCGGCCACCGGGAAGAGAAACTTCATCGCCTTGATGGCTTCCAGCGTCTGTACGGTCTGTTCCTGTCCTGCAACGTACCCACGCCGAGGATGATCCCCGTGAGGCTTCCGCCGATTGCCATGCCGAGCTTGTTGGCAAAGGTAAGCGAAGATGAAATCGTGCCCTCACCGCGCATGCCCGTCTTCCATTCGCCATACTCAACACAGTCCGGAAGCATCGCCCAGCCGAGCGTCGCGGTGACGGTGGCAAGTCCACCGGTGACTGCAATCAGCGCGACAATCATCACCAGTGCAGAATTCGGCAGGAAATACAGGATGCAGTAGGGGATACAGACCAGTACCGTTGAGGTCATGTAAAGGCGCTTCTTTCCGAACTTCTTTGACAGACTCGGAATAAAGAAAAACATCACAAGATTGACCACCACGTTGATCATGGCAACCGGTGCGACCAGGTCTTTGCGGCCGAGGCAGTACTGGAAGTAGTAGACGTTAACGGCACTTGCCGCAGCTCCCGCAAGCTGATCTGTTGAGAATGCAATGAGGAGCATCAAAAGCGGCTTGTTGTGGAATATCAGCGAAAGCTGTGTGCGGAACGGGATCTTCTCCTTTGCTTCCGGGACAATATCCATGGTGTCCTTATTCTTTGCACCCCATGCACAGATCCAGAATGCGACAACGGTAATCACAGCAACAAAAAGGCCATAACGCCTCCAGCCGATCACGCCGTCTCCAAAAAAGCTTACCATCGGAAGCGCAAGCACGCCGACAAAGAGCGAAGAGGGAACGCTCATGGACTGTTTTGCCGTGACAACGGTGGTTCTCTGGGAGGTATCGTCCGTCATGACCGGAGTCAGCGCATGATACGGTATGTTGCAGACCGTCGAAGCGAGCGAATACAGGATATACATGAGGTATGCATAGAAGACTTTCCCGGATCCCGAAATGTTCGGACTGCAGAAAAGCAGATAGATGGTCACCCCGAGCACAGGTGCGCCGAAAATGAGATATGGGCGGAAGCGGCCGAGTTTGGACCGTGTCCGGTCGGCAATCATTCCCATCATCGGGTCCGTGACCGCGTCGATGATTCTGGCTGCCAGCATGAGGCCGGAAATGGCATACGCTGAGATGCCGAAAACGTCTGTCATGTAATAGGTCAGATAGGACATCATCAGAATGTACGCAACATTGCTTCCGAGTCCGCCAAATGCATATCTGACAATCTCCGAGGCGGTCGCTTTTCTTGGTTCCCTGCTCATTTGTTTTATTCCTCCCTGGAATTCTTGTTTCCCCTTTCATCCGGATGTGCGGATGCTTTTCCCTTTTGTCTGCCGCCAGAATCAGCGGGCGGTTTTTGCCTTTTTCGTCTGGATGCCATAGCGGTCGTACAGCTCCGCCGGTGCATCATTTTCATCCATGAACCTGCCGATCTCCTGCTTCATCCTCCCGACGACGGCCGGATCCTGGATTTCTCTGTCTTCCTCCGGATCCAGCGAGAGGTCGTAGAGATGACTGCCGAACGAATTCGTGTCTCCCATGCGCAGGAGCGGGGGAATCTTCAGCACCGGGCACCCCTTCGTGAAGGAGAACGGCGCCGCGAGGGTGGCCTTTTCGAGTTCCTGCGTAAAGAACATCATCCTCATATGCGTCGGCATCAGCGTGTACTCATAATTCGGGATCTCCGGGTGCTCGACCGCCTGCATGTAGACATAGCGGCCGTCTGTGATATCGATCTGACTGCCGTGATAGCCGAAGACCGCATACTGCCGGATCGGGGTGTCGTCATCCATCACGCCGAAAATCGGTTTGCCGAGCATGTCCTTCGGAACCGCCACGCCGAAATAGTTCAGCAGGGTCGGTGCAAGATCGATGGTCTGGACGATGGAATACCGCTTCACGCCGCCAAGGCCCTTCCGTCTCGGATCGTAGACAAACAGCGGTGTGTGCGCGATCTCCTCATAGATCGGCATCGTGGTCTTTCCCCACCAGCCGTGCTCCCCAAGGAGCAGACCGTGGTCCGTGTTGACGATGAGCAGGGTGTCGTCCCAGAGGTGGTATGCATCCATCAGGTCGAGGACTTTTCCCAGGTACCGGTCACACTTCGTCACCAGGGCCGCATACACCTCTCTCGTGTGCTCCACGAGATCCGGCCCCTCTTCCACCTTGGAATAGGGCGGCCAGTCATCGAGGGCATCCCCATAGCGGTTTTCCCGGAGCGCCGGGTACTTCTCCCGATCCTGCGGCAGGCAGTAGAACGGCTCATGGGGGTCAAAGGTCTCGATCTGCAGAAACCAGTTGTCGGCATCGTGATTTTCCCGCAAAAACTCCAGGCCCTTGGCAAAGGTCACCGCCTGGCAGGTCTTCTCCTCGGTGTCCATGTACTGACGATTTCTCTGGTCCGCGGACATCCAGTCGCGGTAGAACGCGCCCATCTTCGGATCATCGAACGTGGCCTGCTGCCCCTTGAACACCGACTGCAGATGATCCGCGTTCACATGCAGGTCTGCCTGCCAGCGGTCGCCCTCCTGCCCTCTCGAGAGCTCCCAGGAGGAATAGCGGCTGTGATAGGTGCAGCCTCCGTCCTCCCAGTAGTGCTGATGGTCGCTGACCAGATGCGTGTAGATCCCATTCCTCTTGAGGATCTCCGGCATCGAATCGTCAAAGGGCTCCAGGGGCCCCCAGCTCCGGTGCAGGAAGTTCGGCCTGCCGGTGTGCAGTTCTCTTCTTGCCGGCATGCAGGGCATGCTGCAGACGTAGCTGTTCTCAAACTGCACGCACCGCTGCGCCAGCCTCTGAAAATTGGGGGTGATGGTCCAGTCACACCCGTAGGGCTGCAGATATTTCCTGCACAGCGAATCGTACATGACCATGATTGCCTTCATCTTGTTGTCTCCCTTCCGGCGGATTTGCCGCCTCCATGCCGCCAAAAGCGCGGTTTTCATGAAAGCGTTTTCTTACAAGAGCGCAATATTCCCACTGTCATGAGCACAAGCAGGCGCCTTATTTATCATATAGTTTGGCACTTGCAGGCATGCCGGAACGGCTTGCCCCGACTCGCAGAGGCTGTGGGCCTTTGGAAATCCGCTTCGTTCAAGAAAGCGTTTTCATAAATGAGTATACCGCTGCGCGGCAAAAGGGCAAGCGGAGATTTTCACAAAGCGGCACCGGAATTCTTGTGAAGGATTGCCAAACTTCGACCTGCACAGTCCCTTCGTCCGGTCACGAAAAAACGGACGCCCCGCGGCCGGCAGCTGCCGGACCGTTTGACGTCCGTTTCCTTCTTTCACTGTGTTCTCTGCGTCGTCTCTCACGCACCGGTGCGGACCAGAAGCACGCAGGTCTCCATCGACTCGGTGTACGGGAACATGTCCACCGGCACCGCCTTCTTCATCGTATAGCCGCCATCGGTTAAGTAGGAGAGATTGTCCGCCAGCGTCTCCGGGTTGCAGGAGACGTAGACGATCTTCTTCGGCGCCAGGATCAGGATGGCCTGCAGAAAGTCAAAGGAGGCACCTGACCGGGGCGGGTCCATGAACAGGACGTCCACCGGCTCCTTCTTCTCCGCCATCTCGGTCATAAACTGCCCCGCGTCGTCCGCATAGACGGTCACGTTGTCCGCATGGTTGAGCTTTGCGTTCTCCCCGGCATCCGCTGCCGCGTCCTCGTTGAGCTCAACGCCGATCACTTCCTTCGCCTTGTCCGAGGCGCAGATGCCGATCGTGCCGATGCCGCAGTAGGCATCGAGCACCCGCTCCTTTCCGGAGAGGCCCGCCATGTCGATGGCGATGTTGTAGAGCTTCTCGGTCTGGATCGCGTTTACCTGGTAGAAGGAGCGGGAGGAGAGGCGGAAGGTCTTGCCAAGGAGCACGTCCTCGATGTACCCCTTCCCGTACAGCACCTTCTCCCTTGTGCCCAGCACCATTGTGGTGTCCCGGTCGTTGATGTTCTGGACGATGGTCGTGATCTCCGGCTCCTTCTGAAGGAGCGCCTCCACGAAGTTCTTCCTCGAGGGGAAGACCGCGCTGGCTGTCACGATTGTCACCATGATCTGGCCCGTCGCCCGGGCGCAGCGCACCTGGATCGCCTTGACGCTGCCGTATCCCGTCCGCTCGTCGTAGACCTTCATCTTGAAGGAGGGGAGGAGCGAGAACACGGACTGGACGATGCCGTCCGCCCGCCGGTCCTGGATCAGGCAGGTCTTCACCGGGACGATCTCATGGGAGCGCTCCCGGTAGACGCCGCAGACCGGCTTCTTGTGGGAGTCGATGCCGCAGATGCTGGTGACCTTGTTGCGGTAGCGCCCCGGGTTCTTCATCCGGATGAAGGGCTCCACCGGGCCGTAGTCCCCGATCAGCTCCTGCACCAGGGCCTGCTTCTCCCGGATCTGGTCGTCGTAGGGCACGTCGATCATCGTGCAGCCGCCGCACTTTCCGGAGTAGGGACATCTGGACTTTTTGGCGGGCGCCTTCGGCGCCTCCTTTGCGGGCTTTCCCGCGGGCGCGGCCGCTCTTGCCGCTTGCTGCTTTTTCGGCTTTCCGCCGCCGCGATACGCAAAGGAAGCCGCAGATTCCTCTGCGGCTCTCCGGTTCGTTCTTCCTGTTGTTCTCTCAGGCTTTGCCGAGGGAGATCCCTCCGAAGCCCTTCTCTTCTTCTCCATCTCTCGTCCTCTGTTCTCTCCTGCCGCCTGCCACCTCTTTCGGGCAGTAGTCGCGCTTGGGCAGCGCGCAGAGCAGTTCCACGTCCTCCAGGCCGTCGCAGATCTCGATGGCGGTCTCGATGTCGTCCTCATGCACCCGCACGATACACCGCGCGAAGCGGTTCCCGTGCAGGAAGCGGTGCAGGAGCTCGTTCTGCTCCTGCTTCACACAGTAGGAAATCCCGCACTTGATGAGTCCCGACTGCAGGGTCTGCAGAGCACTTGCGGAGTAAACCCGGCACAGGTCGGTCTCCCGGTCGTAGAACCGGCAGCGCGGAAACGTTTGGGTCTCATATTCAGCATTCTCGTCGTAGGAAACAGTGACCATGTGAACTCCCGTGCACAGCGGGAGGGGCAGACCTACCGGTCCGCCTCCCGCGGATCTTTCATGTTTAGAAAAATTGTAAGAAATGCCCGGGACCGTGTCAATAGCGGCGCGCAGGTTTTCCACAATCCATCCACAGTCTGTCCACAGAGTTATCCACAGCCGTCAGAGTGCACCAAAAGATATCGAAATCCCCACATCGCACTGTGAAGGTTCCCGAAAGCCGCTCCCTGCGGGTTTTGGTTTTCCCGGCACCCTGCCGCCTCCCGACAACCGTAAGGCTGAGATCTTTTCTGCTGTTTCCGGCCTTTGGTGACCGCCTCAGTCAGTGTGATACTGGGACCGCTGCAGCTCTTTGGCAGCCAGGATCTGCTCGAGCAGGCCCCTGGCGGAGAGCCGGTAGGCGCCGCTCCCGTAGATGATCACCTGCTCGATGGCATCGGAGGTCGCGACATAGACCCGGTGCTTCTGGGAGAGGGAGTGGGCGGTCTTCTCGATGTAGAGATCCGCGGTCTCCGCCTCCTTGGTGTAGACGATGTCGATGCCGCCCACCCGGGTGATGCTGCCCCCGTTCCCCGGCACCCGGTAGGCATCGAAGACGAGGATCACCTCGTACCCGGAGCCCCCGGCATAGTCGATCAGGATGTCGATGAGCCGGTCCCGCGCCGCCTTGATGTCGGTCAGTGCCAGGTCCCGGAGCTCGTTCCAGGCGTAGATGATGTTGTAGCCGTCCACCAGAAGGTACTGGACGAGGGGCTGCGCCTTCTCGCTCCTTCTGGCCTCGTACTTGGGATCCCCGGTGCCCTTTTCCCGGGGCCGCTCCTCCTCCAGCTGGTCGAGCCGCTCGTTGTCCGGGTGCCGGAGCCGCTCCGGAATCTTCCCGTAGGTCCGCTCGAAGATCGCGACGAGCTCCTGCTCCGTCGCCGCATGGGCCGCCTCCCGGGAGGCAAAGTCCTGCCCCTTCCGGCTCCGGACCGCGGCGTGATCCGCCTCTTCGGGCGCCGTCCCGCCGTCGTCCAGGATCTCCGCCTGTTCCTCCTCGCCCGCCGAAAACGTGTAGTAGTCGTCCGTCAGGTACTTCGCGTCCGGGTCCTCCTTCGGCGGCTGCCAGCCGGTGTCTACCTGCATGTGGCGCCGCACCGCGTACCAGGGGATCAGGGTTCCCGCACCGTGGGAGCAGAACACCGAGGAGGACGGGTTGAAGCGGTCCTCCTCCGGGTCGTATCCGATCTCATCCAGCACCTGCCGGCTGTTGTGGCAGGGCTCGTACCCCGCAAGGGACATGGCAAGCGTCCCCCGGCCCCCGGTGTAGCCGGAGACCTCGGTGGCGTAGCTCCCAAGGCAGGAGGCCGGGACCCGGCCCTCCAGGACGGCGGTGTCCCCGGAAAACGTGGCCGGGGCGAGCTTTGCGTGCATCCCGGCAAGGTCCGTCATCGCGCGGCCGAGGTTCTCCCTGGGGAGCTCCAGGGTCACGTGCAGCACCGGCTCCAGGAGGATGTTCTCCGCCGACATCAGGCCCTGGCGCACCGCCCGGATCGCGGCCTTTCGGAAGTCCCCGCCCTCGGTGTGCTTCTTGCTCGCCTTTCCGCCGAGGAGCGTGATCTTCACATCGGTGAGGTCCGATCCCGTCAGCACACCCTTGTGGGTCTTTCTCGCAAGGCTCTCCAGGATCTCGTTCTGCCAGTTCCGGTCGAGGAGGTTCGGAAGACAGCGGTTCTCGATGACGATGCCGCTCCCCGGCTCCCCCGGGGAGAGCACCACGTGGACCTCCGCGTAGTGGCGCAGGGGCTCGAAGTGCCCCACGCCCTCCACCGGGCGGCGGATCGTCTCCTTGTAGACGATGCGGCCGGGGCCGAAGGTCGCCCGGATCCCGTAGCGGTCCTCCAGAAGGTGCTGCAGGATCTGGGTCTGGATCTGTCCCATGATCTGCACGAAGATCTCGCCGGTCTTCTCATCCCGGGTCGCCCGCAGCATTGGCTCCTCCTCCTCGAGACCCCGGAGGGCCGTAAGGAGGGTGAACGCATCCACACCGGGCTGTGCGGTCACCGCCCGGGTCTCGATCGGGGAGAGGAGCTCCTCGCCGGCGCTCTGCTCGAAGCCAAGGCCGTCCCCGGCCCGGGCCTTGGAGAGGCCGGTCACGCAGACGATCTCCCCGGCAGCAGCCTCGGTGACATTAGTGTACTTCTCGCCGGAGTAGAGGCGGATCCCGGAGATCTTCTCCCGGGTCGCCGCCTTCTCCTCGTCCTCGCCATCGGCATTTGCCTCTGCCTCGTCCCGCTCCTCCAGGGCATCCCGCACACGCAGAACGCCCCCTGTCAGCTTCATCCAGACAAGGCGCGAGGCGGAGGGGCCGGTCCCCTCCCGGGTCACCTTGTAGACCCGGGCGCCGAACGCGTCGGGATAGGTCCGGGGCGCCGTGTAGCGAAGGATCCCGGCAAGAAGGTCCGAGACCCCCTCTCCCGGCAGGGCCGCGCCAAAGTAGGTGGGAAAGAGGAGGCGCTTTTCGACGAGCTTTTGCACATCCTCCCCTGTGACGTGTCCGCCGGCAAGGAGGCGCTCGGTCAGCGCCTCCTCAAGGACCGCGACCTGCTCCTCGTTTTCGGGGGAGAGCTGGCCTTTGGAGAAGTCCACAAGGCCCTCCCCCAAATCCTTCTGAATGCCGGCAAATACCTCGCGCTTTTTCGCTGCATCCGCCTCCTGGTCGCCGGTTGCAAGCTGGTCCATCTTGTTGACAAAGACAAAGGTCGGGACGTGGTAGTGGGCAAGGAGCCGCCAGAGGACGGCGGCCTGGGGATCCGTGATGCCGTGCTCGTTCACATCCGCCGCAGAGAGCACCAGGACCGCAAGATCCAGCACCCGCAGCGCCCGCTCCGTCTCCGGGGAGAAGTCCGCATGGCCCGGGGTGTCCAGCAGGATGAAGGGGCGCTCCTCCATGGAAAAGCGGGCGAGCTTGGAGAAGATCGTGATGCCCCGCTGCCGCTCCATGGCGTCCGTGTCGAGGAAGGCGTCTCCGTGGTCCACCCGGCCGATTTTGCGGATTGCCCCGGTCTCAAACAGGATGCGCTCCGAGAGGGTGGTCTTGCCGGCGTCCACGTGTGCCAGGATTCCGATTGTGGTTGGTGTTTGCATTGTTTTTTCCTTTTCCGGTG
>JBJEYC010000509.1:0-4200 GCA_051886435.1 Lachnospiraceae bacterium | reverse complement strand
CCGTCCCGGACTGCCCTGGCGATGGAGAGGTCCTTCCGATACAGCGGAATCAGCATTGCCTGGGTTGCATGGTACAGATCCGACTTGCCCGGCCAGACCGTGGTCAGCAGTTGGTTGTGCTGATCCAGCTGATGGAACCAGGAGCCGTGCACATGATCCATGACCTTCTCATCCAGGTACTGCAAAAAGGCGCTGTAATGGTCCGCATACACCTGCTTCCCTGTCACGTAGTAGAGGGTGCTGGAGGTGTTGATTGCCTCTGCCAGGGTCCAGTGCATCCTGTCGTGGACAACCGGCTTTCCGTTCCAGTCCGTCGTGTAGACGATGCCCGGCGCGCCGTCCGCATTCCACCCGTCCGTGACGGCACGGTTGTACAGCTGCTCTGCCGCCTCCACAAGAGGCGCTGCCTTTTCGGAGATCTTCCCGTCCGCTGCGGGATAGGCCGACATGGCATACTGGGTGATGAGTCTTGCCCACTCGATGCCGTGGCCCGGGGTAGCCCCGTAGGGCTTGAACTGATCGTCCGGACGGTCCCGGTTGCAGTCAAGATCCGGCACCCAGTCACTGTTGTAGTGCTCCGGGATGCGCCAGTTGTTCTCCTTTGCCCAGACCAGGACTCGGGAGATAATACGGCCTGCCCGCTCCCGCCAGATCTCATCTCCAGTCGCGTCCGCCGCGGCGAGGAAGGCCTCCACCGTGTGCATGTTTGCGTTGAGGCCGCGGTAGGGATCGCAGACCGTAAATTCCGTGTTCCAGGTGTCAAAAGTCAGGCCGTTCTTCTCGTCCCAGAAGCGGCGAAGGAAAGTCTCTGTAGCCTCTTCAAAGAGCTCCTTTGCCCCGGGGCGCCCCGCCAGCATGGCGGAACTGGACGCAAGGATCACAAAGGCGTGGGCATAGCACTGCTTGTCGGGAAGGTAGGTCCCATCTGCCCGGATGCCGGGATACCAGCCGCCGTTTGCGTCATCGTGGAGCTCCCCCGCAAGACCCCGCAGGCCTGCGTCAGCCAGTTCTTCCGCACCCTCATGTCCCAGGAACGTGCCCAGGCTGTAGACATGGACCATGCGGCTCGTGATCCAGGTCTCCCTGGGGCGGTCCGTCCAGGGCGTGCCGTCATCCCCCAGGTAGTAGGAACTTCCCCCGGGAGAGGGGAACCGGTGCCCAAAGGCCAGGAGATTGTCCCTGGCTCCCTGTAAAAATGCTCTGTTTTCTGCTGTGCCGATCTGATACTTCGGATTCATTACTCCCTCCTTAACATGCAAACCAAATGGTTTATCCCTTTATTCTCCGCAGTCCGCGGTCTCATACACGCTCCGCACCCGTAGCGGTGCGCCGGCATAGGTGTTCCCGGGATCCGTGAAGTCCCGTCCCGGCAGGACATGGAAGGTGCGCTCTCCTGCCTCCATATCGACAAAGTTGTCATCAAGGCGAAGGACTCCTTCCTTCGTCTCAACTGCCACCGCCCTGGCAAAGGCTTTGGAATGTACCGTGATCACGTCCCCCTCCCGGACAACAGACAGCTCCGGATCCAGGAAATGGTAATGCTTGGGCGCGCAGAACAGGCTGGTGCCCTGGCTCACGGTCTTTCCTCCGATGACAAGCTCATAGAAGAGGTGAACCGAGAACGGATCCTCCCCGTTGCAGTCCAGATGCGGCAGCCAGGTGCCGCCAAAGGCAGGAACTGTGATGTCCCAGCTTCCCTCCCGGACAATCGAGGAGTCCGGGTTCCGCAGGGACCAGCGCACCGTGCAGGCAACCTCCTTTGCGGTCTCATTGGCCACGTGCAGGTCCGCTCCCAGGTCGATGTCGACGGGGAGCGAGTTAGGGAAGGGCTTCTGGTCGATCTCGCCGTGCTCCTCACAGGAGAGCAGGACCGGGGCAAACATGCGCTTTTCCGCGTAGTGCAGAGCCTTCCAGTTCCCGTAGTAGTCAAGACTTGCCCAGGAGGCCACCGGCCAGATGTCGTTGAGCTGCCAGACCACGGTTCCCATGCAGGTTCCCCGGAACCGGCGGAAGTGCTCCACCCCGTAGCGGATCGCATCCGCCTGCAGAAGCTGAGAGCAGTAGATCAGCTCGTCGAAGTTTTTGGGATACAGGTAGGTCTGGGAGAGATAGTTCAGGATCTTTCCGTTGGCCGCGCTGTTTCTCTGGTGCATCTCCATGACGCGGGAGAAGATGTTCCGATCCTCGGGACGCGTAAAGCGCCGGATCGTCTGCAGTGCCGGGAAGGACTGGAAGCCGAATTCCGAGAGGAAGCGGTAGTGGTGGTTCCGGTAGGCCGTAAAAGGCTCATTCCCGTGCCAGACGCCCCAGTAGTGGGTGTCCCCTTCGTTCTCCGCGTTGCTGTTTTCAAAGTTCCCGCCGGAAGAAGGAGAAGACGGCCAGTAAAATGCATCCGGATCCTCCTCCTGGACCCACTTCGGGATCTCGCACTCAAAGAGCCGGATATAGTCGTAATACTGCTTCTTTGTCTTCGGCCAGGCCCAGGTCTCGTACTGGGTCTCCATCTCGTTGTTGCCGCACCAGAGCGACAGGCAGGCGTGGGAACGGAGCCTGCGGATATTCTGGCGGATCTCGATCTCCACGTTTTTCGTAAACGCATCGTCCAGCTCATAGGCGGCACAGGAGAACATCATATCCTGCCAGACGAGGATTCCCTTTTCATCACACAGGTCATAGACAAAATCGTCGCAGTAGTACCCGCCGCCCCAGATGCGCATACAGTTGTGGTGGGCTTCCTTTGCGGAGGACAAAAGAAGGTTTGTCCGCTCCCGGGACTGCCTGGTCAGGATGCTGTCCTCCGGGATGTAATCCGCGCCCATCGCAAAGATCGCAAGGCCGTTCACCGTGATGGCAAAGTTCCGGGACGGGACCTTCTTTCCCTCCCGGGGAATCCTTGCCGTCATGTCGCCCCCCTCCGGGTAAAACATGAGCTTTCCGTCGTCGTAGTCCGGCTTCTGCCCCTTCATGTGGGGATCATACTGCTCTTCGGGGATGAGATCGGTGTTGACCGTCACAGTGCGAAGGCCGATCCTCCGATTCCAGCGGTCCAGGACCTCTTTCGATCCGGCGCGGCGAAGGGTCACCTCCACGCCGTACAGCGGCTGCTCCCCGTAGCCGTTGGGCCACCAGAGCTGCGGATCCGTTATGGCAAGGGCGAGCTTCAGGTGATCCGCGCGAAGGGTGATGGCGAGCGCTGTCAGGTTCTCCGAGCGGGTGGTATTGACCCCGATGCGCACCGGCGCACTCAAAACCTGGGTCTTCTTCCCGTCCGGTGCGGTCAGGACAAGGCACGCCTCCACGGGATCATCTCCCGCCTCCGGGAGCCACTCGGCCTCGCAGTCGACTGCAAGATCCACCTGCTCCACCCGGTTTCCAAGGGCAGTGTGCTCTGCCACGTGATGAACCTGCCGGATCTGCACCCCGGCAATCCTGGCGCAGGAGACGCCCACAAGGGACACCGGGCGGAACAGTCCCGCATCGGGAAGTCTCGGACCCCAGTCCCAGCCAAACATGCAGGCCGCCTTCCGGATGTGGGGAAAGCCCGGCATCGCATCGGAGGAGCCCCCGATGGGATCCGCCGCATAGGCCTCCCGGATAAACCGGTTGGGCGAGTGCAGAAGGACCTTAAGGTGTAAGGCCCTTCCTGCGGGCGCGGCCTTCACCGCGTCGGTAACGTCAAACTCATAGATCCGGTTCATGTTTTGGGTGCTGCCAAGCAGCACGCCGTCCAGAGAGATGTCCGCGATGGTGTCGATGCCGTCAAACCGAAGAAAGATCCGGTCCTCTTTTCGAAGGGCTTCTTCCGGCACCACCTCGGTCTCGTAGACGAAGTCGTTCTCACAGAGCTTCGTGGCATCGAGTTCATTGTCCCGGTCAAAGGGATCCGGCATGAGGCCCTGCTCCAACAGGGTCTCATATACGGTGGAGGGAACCTTCGCCGGGATCGGCTCCTCCCTGATGTGATAGACATTCTCTCCCAGGACCGTCAGGGTCCAGCCGCTGCTTAATTTTTGTATCTGCATTTCATTCTCCTCTGCGTGATATGACGTTTGGGAGCTGCTCCCCGAGGGATATCATACCCCGTTACCTGTGGCCTGACAGCCGGGATTTTTTTAGAATTTCGCCGCTCCGTTCTTGCCATTTCCCCATTTCCCGATACAATAGGGACAGTTACCACAATAAGACACGAGCAGAGTAGAA
>JBJEYC010000508.1:0-4204 GCA_051886435.1 Lachnospiraceae bacterium | reverse complement strand
CGCTTCGCCTCGAGACCGTCGCGGACGGCTGGCACAGCTTCGGCGGGGAGCACCATGTGGAAACCTGGCGCTATGCCTATCACATTGATGCCATCCGCGACTGGCTCTTTGCTCAGTCACTTTGAACAGACCGGCCCGGCCAAATCACCGGGTGCGGGATTGCAGGAGAAAACAATATGGAAAATTCAGAATATTTCCGAGCAAAAAAGATCCGGCCGGACACCTGGCTGATCCGCTCTCACGGATCCACCGCCTATCTGTGCGCGGGAAAGGACGCGGGGTGTGTGGTGGACACCGGGGACTCCTACGGAAATCTGCGGGCGTTCTGCGAGGACCTCTGCGGGAAACCGGTGCAGATTGCCCTCAACACCCACGGACACTTCGATCACACGGGACTCAACGGCCAGTTCAACGTGGCCTTCATGGGAAAGCTCGCCAGTGTCATTGCCAAGGAGCCAAACGGCGGGCAGCCGATCGAGCGCTACCGCACCGACTATCCGATCGTGACGGTGGACGATGGCTTTCAGATCGACATCGGGGGCCGCGTCTTTGAGGCCTTTCGCATGGACGGGCACTCACCGGACTCGGTCGCCTGGCTCGACAAAACAGCCCGGATCCTCTTTACCGGGGACAACCTGGCGGCCATGGTGCCGCTGGAGTACAAGCGCAAAGACCCGCAGCCGAGCGTTGCGCTGTGGGTGATGAGCGTTGCAAAGCTTCTCGCGCGCCGGGACGAGTACGACTATGTCTGCTACGGGCACGCGGAGGACATCGCGGACGGCAGTATGGTGAACCACGCGATGATGGCAGGGCTCCTTGCGCTGGAGGGCGTGACCGATGAACCGCCCAAAGGAGGACCCAGGCCTAAGGAAGACGGAATTCTCGGCCCCATCGACATCCCGCCGGACACCTCCAGCCACGATCCGAACGACAAGGCCTTTACCATCTACAAGGATGTCACGCTCATGTACAGCAAAAAGTACCTGCGGGACACCACACGGTATGACATTGTGGAGGGAACCTGACCGGATCTGCGGGACAGGCAGCGATGCAGCGGGAGATAAGCGATGAATTTCTTTAATATTGAAGGCAAGAACTTTGCCGAGGCCAAAAAGGCCATTGAAGACAACCAGGTGGATCTGGAGAGCAAATTTTCGAACGGCGACATGAAGGCAGGGCGGTATTTGGGTGTCATGTACATCATGGAGGCAGCCGTTCGGGGCGATATCACCTCACAGGTGGCACTCGGAAACCTCTATGAGCTCGGATCCATCGTGGATCAGAGCAAGGAGGAGGCGGTGCACTGGTACCAGGAGGCCATCGCGCAGGACCACCCCAAGCAGGATGGCACCATGCTGGCAGCAGGCGCCACACGGGGAATGGCGAGAATCGAGAGAGGCGAAACAGACTGAAGAGGCAAAAGGCGGCGGCGCAGAAACCGCCGCCTTTTGTAAAACAAGAGAATGAGGTGACAGTAATGGTAGTTGATGCAAATTTATACTGGTTTCCGGAGAAACTGTTTGAGGATACGGAGCGGGCAGAGCAGTTTTTGCTGGAGATCCCGCGCGAGTACGGCTGTTATGGGTCCCTTCGGACCGGTGCGGACGGGAAAAAGCAGTTCGTGATCGAAAAGCCGGAGGGGTCTCCGAACCTGAATTACATTCAGGGAGAGTATAGGCTCTCGAGACAGCTCGAGGACATGGACCGGGCCGGTGTGGACCGGGCGGTGTTAAAGCTTTCCTGCCAGCAGGAGTGGATGGGCCTTGACATGTGCCGATATTTCAACGACGGGATGGCAGCCCATGCCGCCGCATCCGGCGGGCGGATGATCGCCCTGGGCGTGGTGCCGCCGAAGTTCTGCGGGGGCGTCCGCGCGGAGATAGACCGGTGCCTGGATGAACTTGGCATGAAGGGCTTTCAGCTCTCCGCACACTACGGGGAGAAGTACCTGGATGATCCGATGTTTGCGGAGTTCTTTGCCTACCTGAACCAGCGGGCGGAAAAGATGGGCGGCATGACGCTGTACGTGCATCACGCCCCGGTGCCGGTGGACTATCACAGCCTCACGGATTACACCAACCTGCGCCGCAGTTACGGCCGGTGCGTGGATCAGTGCACCGCGGTCGGCAGGGAGCTGTTTGGCGGCTTCTTTGACCGGTATCCGAACCTGCGCCTTGTGCACTCCATGCTGGGCGGCGGCTTCTTTGCCTTCACAAGCCTCTGGTTTCCCAAAAAGGCAAAGCAGGCGGAGGGGACACAGCGGTTCCAGGCGGCGGACGATGCCCTCCTGTCCCACCTCAAAAACAATCTCTTCTTTGAGATGTCCCACGCAAAGCCCTGGGGAAAAGAGGCCCTGACGTGCGCCATCCGCACGCTCGGCGCAGACCATGTGATCTTTGGTTCCTCCTATCCCGTCCGCACCGAGTGGCTGACGGAGGGAGCGGACTTTGTGCGGTCCCTGGATCTGACGGAGGAGGAAAAGGATCTCGTCCTTGGCGGGAATGCGCAGCGCCTCTACGGCATCTGAGAAGCAGGACACCCCGCGGAAGGAGGATGAAAGCAGGCGGCCCCGGTGGTAGGATGGGATGAGAACCAGATCCGGGGAACATACAGAATAGACAGCGAAGGAGCAGCAGCCTTGAAGATCATCCATGACGACACCTTTGTGACAGCACAATCCGCCGGCAACGCGCCGGTGATGACCGCAGAGAGCGGCGAGATCCTGCAGTTCGAGACCAGGGACTGCTACAACCGCGCGGTGCGGGATCCGGAAAAATCCCTTGCGGAGCAGATCGAAGGGCAGCCGGAAAATCCGGCGACGGGACCTCTCTATGTCCAGGGCGCGGAGCCTGGGGATACCCTCGCGGTGGATATCCTGGACATCCAGGTGGCAGATCACGGCGTTGTGGCAGTGGGGAGCGGGCCCTTCCGAAAGGACTTTCCGGGGGCGTTTCGAATCCTGCCGATTCAAAACGGCACGACCGTGCTGCACGGCCTGTCGATCCCGATCGATCCCATGATCGGTGTCATCGGCACCGCGGTGCCGGACCGCGAGGTCCCCACGATGGACGCCTATGAGGGCGGCGGAAACATGGACAGCCGTCTGATCCGCAGGGGCGCCACCGTGTGGCTTCCGGTGCGGGTGCCCGGTGCGCTCCTTACCATTGGAGACCTCCATGCCGTCATGGGAGACGGAGAGGTGGCAGGCACCGGCCTGGAGGTGGACGGTGTGGTCACCGTTCGGGTCCGTGTTGTCAAGGGCGCGCAGCTGAATTGGCCGGTGACGGAGACCCGGGATGCCTGGTATGTCAATTCCTGTGGGGATACCTGCGATGACGCAATCCGGGAGGGTTACCGGGAGATGGCAAGACTGGTCGCGAAGGCGTATGGCTGGTCTTTGCAGGACGCGGTCATGTACCTGACTCTGCAGTGCTATTTGGAGAGCAACCAGGCCTGCCTGGAGCCCAACAACACCTTCCGGGTGGGTGTGCCCAAGCGCCCGGAACTGCAAAGGCTTGTCGGCGAAGTCTGATCGCCGGGAAAAGAAAAATGTAAGAAGAGACACCGCTGCAGCCGTGATGGTCTGTAACGGTGTCTCTTCTTAATTTGTGCTATTGCTGCGGGAGGGACAGATCAAAATGATTCTGATCCTTCCTTGCTGCCGCGATGGAATCCAGGTACTTTGCGGTAAAGGTGCCGGTGTCGTCCCACTCGGAGAGAATGGCGTTTCCCTTCTGGCTCTTTTGCGGTGCGCCGCTGAAGTACTGGTAGTTCTGTTGCGCAAAGTAATCTGCCATCTCCTCCTTTTGGTCTGCATCCGTCAGGTTCTGCAGCTGTTCCTCTGCCGAGGTTTTGGAGAGGCGGAGAAAGTAATTTTTCGACCAGTCGGCAAAGTTTAAGAGATTGGCATCGGTGCTGCCCTGCTCCGCGGCGTAGGCTGCCACATCAACGGAGTTTGTCTGGTAGTGTAATCCGCTGTCATCGATCGTGACGGCGGCATAGTGCTCCGGGGAGACAGAGAGGGCAGAGGTTGCCACCTCCAGAAAGCCGCTATCTTTCTGCTGGTGCTGAATGTGCAGGTGGCCGGTGAAGTTCACCGGGATGCCGTAGGTGTCATACAGGGACAGGAGATCTTTACTGTTGGCAATGACATATCCGTCCGTAAAGAGGCTGTGCTGCAGGAGATTCTGGTGGCTGAAGGAGA
>JBJEYC010000507.1:0-4209 GCA_051886435.1 Lachnospiraceae bacterium | reverse complement strand
GGCGGACTCCGGACTTACACCGGTTAGAAACGTGCGCCGCCGGGCGCACCAAAAACAAGGGCGTTTGATCCGAAAGGAACAAACGCCCTTTGTGCCGTTCCAGGAAGGAGGCGCTGATTGGAAACCCCGATTCTCTCCATCCAAAATCTGAAGAAAAACTACCGCACCCTCTCCGTCCTGCGGGGCATCGACCTGGACGTCTACCGGGGTCAGGTGGTTGCCGTGATCGGTCCCTCCGGTTCCGGCAAGAGCACACTGCTTCGCTGCATCAATGCGCTGGAGGAGATCACATCAGGAGACATCCTCTATGAGAACAGCTCCATCGCCAGCGCAAAGCCGAAGGATCTGCCGCAGCTCAGACGCCAGATTGGCATGGTGTTTCAGCACTTCAACCTCTTTCCGCACATGACGGTTCTTCGGAATGTCATGTATGCGCCCATCAAGGTAGGGCATCAGGCGCCGGATCTGGTACGGGAGAAAGCGCTCACCCTGCTGCACCGGGTCGGACTCGAGGACAAAAAGGATGTCTATCCCGAGACCCTCTCCGGCGGGCAGCAGCAGCGGGTCGCCATCGCAAGAGCCCTTGCCATGGAACCCGAAGTCCTTCTGTTCGATGAGCCGACCTCCGCCCTCGATCCCGAGATGGTGGGAGAGGTGCTCGCCGTCATGAAGGACCTGGCAGAGGAGGGTATGACCATGGTGGTGGTCACCCACGAGATGGGCTTTGCCCGGGAAGTGGCAGACCGGGTGGCCTTCATGGATGAAGGGCGGATCCTGGAGTTTGGTCCGCCGGAGCAGATCTTTGCCCACTCGAAAAACGAGCGGGTGCAGGCGTTTCTGGCAAAAATGCTGTAAAGGAGATCCTATGGCAATGTTCTGGAACATCCTGGTCCGGTACCGGGCGCTCCTATGGAGCGGCGTGCAAATCACAATCGTCCTCTCGCTGATTACGATCGTCTTCGGCCTGCTCTTTGGCTCCCTGATGGCGCTGATGAAACTGTGCAGGATCGCACCTCTTCGCTGGATTGCCAACGCCTATGTGGAGTTCATCCGGGGCACCCCGGTGCTGGTGCAGATCTTTCTTGTCTATTACGGTCTTCCGCTGATGGGCGTGCAGCTTCCCAAAATCATGATGGGAGACGTGGATATCTCACGAATCCTTTCCGGCAGCATCGCGCTGGTGATCAACTCCACAGCCTACATCTGTGAGATCGTGCGAAGCGGCATCCAGTCCATCGACCGCGGTCAGACAGAAGGAGCGCTGGCTTTGGGGCTGACGCCAGCAAGGACCATGCGGGACATCATCTTTCCCCAGGCGCTGCGCAACATCTTTCCGGCGCTTTGCAACGAGTTCATCACCGTCATCAAGACCTCATCCCAGTGTTCGGTCATCGGCATCGCCGATCTGATGTACACCGCCAACACGATCCGGGGCATCAGCTTCCGCCCGATTGAGCCGTTAGTCATTGTGGCCATCCTCTATTTCATCATCACCTTTACCCTCTCCCTGGTTCTCAAACAGGTGGAGAAGCGCCTTCGCAGGCGCACCGCATAGCATATGTCTATCCCCTGCCCCGACTGGTTCGGCGGCAGAACGAATAGAAGAAGGAGAGCATCATGAAGAAAAAGGCGCTTGTCTATCTCGCATGTACTGCTGTGACCGCAGGATTCCTTGCCGGCTGTGGAAGCAGCAATGCCACCTCGGCCTCCTCCGCCGCATCAACCGAAGCGGCAGAGACACAGGCCTCCACAGAAGCCGCCACAGAAACTTCTGCCGCGGACACCGCGGCAGCCACAGAGAGCGCTTCGGAGGAGGCAGGGCCCCTTCTCACCAAGATCCAGCAGCGGGGCTCCCTTATCATCGGCACCGCCTCCGGTTATCCTCCGTACGAATTTGTCGACATCACGGACCCGAACCAGTCCGTCATCGGTGTGGACATCGAGCTGGGGCAGGCCATCGCTGACAAGCTCGGCGTATCACTGGATGTCCAGGACATGGATTTTTCATCACTCCTTGCCTCCCTTCCGGCGGGAACCATTGACATGGCAATCGCCGGTATCTCCCCCACCGACGAGCGGCGTCAGAGCATGGACTTTTCCGACAACTACGCTGTTGCAGACCAGAAGTTCATCATCCTGAAGGAAAACGCGGACAAGTACAAGACCCTGGATGATTTTGATGGACAGCCCCTCGCTGCTGAGAAATCCACCACGCAGGAAGCCCTCTGCCAGAGTCTCTTCCCTGACAACCAGCTCGTCTCCCTCGAGCGCGTCCCGGACTGCATTCTCGAGCTCAAGAGTGGGAACGTCGCCGGGGTCTGCGTAGAGAGCATCGTGGGGGAGCAGTACATCCTGGCGGATGATACCCTGGCCTTCTCCGATGCGGACACCGGCGCGCAGAAGCAGTCCGCTGTTGCCATGGAGAAGGGAAACGATGACCTGCTCGCCATCGTCAACGAAGTCATTAAAGAGCACACCGACAACGGGGACGTGGACAACTGGATCGAGGAGTACAGCCAGAAGGCTGCCGACAATGCCAGCGAGTAAGTGCCCACTTTTCCCGGACGGCAGTTACGAAAAAGGCGGGGCAATGGCCCCGTCTTTTTTGATGCAGGAAGCAGACACAAGAATCCAGCTAAAACGGGAGCTGGCATTTTGTCGATCATTTTTGGCTCTTCGGGCATACCTGTGGGTAAAATCCATAGCAAAAATGCCTGTTAAGCCCCTCCGTTGTTAGGTTTCTGGCTCCTCTACTGGCCTGTTCGGTAAAGGAACCTTGATATTCGAGCAGACTAGCATGATCATATCGATCATACTGTTCACATCACGGAAGCCAAATGCTCTCCGGATGATCAGCTTGATTTTGTTGTTGGTTGACTCGATTCTGGCATTGCTCATCTTCAGACGAATCGTATTGAGGATGTGCTCTTCATGCCGTCGGATCTTGTGACCGAGCTCCTTGAATTCATTGATGCGGCTGTGGGTGGCTCTCCAGAAGAACCGATCCAGTTCTTCCTTTGCTTCATCTGCATCATCCATGTGAAGAATGAGTCTTAGCTGCTCCTTCAGAAGATATCCGCGATACAGGCGTTTATTGCTGACAGCGATTTCTGCCAGCTGCGTCTCCTGCTTGTTGGTAAGATGTTCCGGTGCCTTCCCTAATGCGTAAGCAGAACTTTTTATCTCTGCGGCTTTTGCTTCCGCCTTATGAACGGCGATGGAATCCCTGTCCTTCAAAGCTCCGCGGCCACGCTTGCGTTTGACGGTCTTCTGCAGTTCTTTGAGCTCCTGATGGGCATCACGCCATGCTTCCTTGCGGAGAGCGTCAAGTGCTTCATTTGCCCACTCCACGACGTGGAAAGAGTCTACACAGCGGGCACAGTTCGGAAGATACTTTTCGATGCACTGATCGATCCATCTTGCGCCGTCGCCGGTAACCACCTTTATGGATGCACGCTGCTCTGGAGTAAGGCTTTCCAGAAACCTGGAGAAGATGTCCTTCCCGTGCTTGTTGCTGGCCCAGACAACGGTGTTTGTGTCGTGATTCACAATGACGGTGATGTACTTATGCCCCTTGCGGTAGCTGGTTTCGTCGATACCGATGTTGACAAGGTTATCCAGCCGTTTCGATGGGTCGGGCTCTATGTACTTCCGGGCTCTGGTGATACACCGGCCGACTGTCTTCCAGTCGATCCGCAGGTAGTCGGCGACAGCACTGCGGCTCAGGTTCTCGGCCATCCAGGTGGCCGTGAGATCAAAGCTCTTGGTGAAGCCGGAATCATGGAATGCCCACGGAACTGCAGCAACCAGAACCCCGTGATCAGGACAGCTGATCCGCTGGGTATAAGCTGTTATGTGTACCAGAATGCCTGCGAAATCTAAGGCCCTCCAGGAACGCTGTATGCCTGATCTGTCATAAACCATGCAGTGTCTGTCGCAGATCGGGCAGCGGTCAGACTCCCGCTTTTTCGGACGCATGCGTACAGTAAGCTTCTTAACTCCGAGTGCATCTACAGAGAAATCGGCGCTTTGAACAACCGCACCCTTGACGCCGAGAATGTTCTTCAATAATGTATTAGCTGAGGTCATTGGATCCTCCCGTTTTGTGTTTCTTCGACAGCTATACATTACGAGAGGCCAATGGCCTTTTCAATTGTCATTTATGGTAGGCAGAGGCTATTTCCTACCCACACATATGCACGAAGCCTC
>JBJEYC010000506.1:0-4213 GCA_051886435.1 Lachnospiraceae bacterium | reverse complement strand
AAGGTCTTCCGGTCCTCCTGCAGAATGAGGCGTGCGTCCGGGATCTTCCTGCGGCAAAGATCCACCCAAAAGCCGGCATCTTTGTACTGCAGCATGGGAACCCCGGAGAGATCCCGGAAGGTGATCGACGTTTTTTCGGCAAGCGGGTGCCCCGGCGGCACAAGGACGCAGAGCTGTTCTTTGCAGCAGACCGCGGAGACAAGGAGCGGATCCACTGCCGGCGCGCGAAAGACCGCAAGGTCGAGGCGTCCGGACAAAAGGTCACAGGACTCCGTATCCTCTTCCTGAATTCCGCAGGTGATGTGGCGGCTCGGGGAAAGCTTGTTCAGAAGATCCCGGAGAAGACACAGCGGCGCCGGCGCGCAGGCGGCGAGGCGGATCGTGCGTCTTTCAAGGTCAAAGGCGCGCACTTCCTCCACAAGCGCCCGGTCCCTGTCAAGGACTTCTCCTGCCCGCTTTGCCGCAAGCTGCCCCGTCTCGTTCAGGGTGAGGCGGTTTGCGCTCCGGTCAAACAGGGGGACGCCGAGTTCCTCCTCCAGCCGCTTCATGGCCCTTGTCAGGGCGGGCTGGGAGAGATGGAGTTCTTTGGCCGCGGCGGAGAGGGTTCCGCAGCGGGCGAAGGCATCGAGCTGTTCCAGGAGAGCGGTCTCAATCAGCATGTTGGCTCCTTTCCGCCGCGTTCATGTGCCTGCCTGCTCCCGAATGCGGGCGACGCCATGCTCAAAGAGGTCATCGGTCAGGGAAATCAGGTCCTTCAAGGGGAGGGCCTTCCCATCCCGCACCCACTGGCGGTAGACGTTCACCGAGCCGAGGCACAGAAAGGTATTGATGATGTTCTGGGCCTTTTCGGAGTAAGCGGCATAGGGGTTGTAGCGGCTTCGGTTGTGGACTTTCGTGGCGAGAAAGAGTTTGTCCGCGAAGTCCCGGTAGCTGGGATCGCAGATCAGTTTTTCGACATAGGGCGGCTGGGAGGCAAAAAACCGGAAGAAGACCTCGTTCACTTCGTGGAAGGGCGCATCCTTCGGGATCTTGTCGATCTCCTTACAGTAGGCGCTACTGATGTCTTCGAGCACGTCCTCGTAGAGCGCCTCGATTGTCGTGTAGTGGAGGTAGAAGGTCTTCCGGTGGATTCCGGCACGCTCCGCCAGCTCTTTCACCGTGATCCGGGACGCCTCCTTTTCCATCACCATCTCGCAGAACGCATCCCGGATGGCCTTTCGGGTTCTCGCAACCCGCAGGTCGCTGTGCGCTTCTTCCATGCCGATCCCTCCTTCCAGCGTGTATAGAGCTATTTTATCAGGCCGTGCAACGGCAGGACAGAAGCAAAAATCCGACAGGGTGTACTACGGATGAAACAAACACGAATACTATAGGGAAAACAGGTCCGGCTCCGATCTGTCCGGACATAAAAATCCCCCTGCGCAGGACGGTCTGATGCCCGCATCCTGCGCAGGGGGATTATTGCCGTATCAGGCGGAAAGTCTTTGTCACTTCTTCTCATCGCTTCCCGGGAAGCCCGCCCGGTACTTGGACCAGGCGATCTTCTGGGTGTTGTAGAGTCCGTAGTAGCCGGAGGCAAGGTACGAGACCGCGACGGCCAGCAGGTAGTAGGGTGCGCCGTCCATGCCGAACAGATCCAGGCAGATGAGAATCGCCGTGATCGGGCTGTTTGTCACACCGCAGAAAGCGGCGCCGATGCCGCAGGCGGCCAGAAGGCTCCTGCCGCAGGCGGGGAAAAAGGCACCGGTCAGGTTGCCGAGGCAGGAGCCCACGAACAGGGCGGGGACGATCTCGCCGCCCTTGTAGCCGGCCGCCAGGGAGAGGGAGGTAAACAGGATCTTCACGAGGAGGTAGTACCAGGGAAGGGACACCCCGAAGACCGCGTCCGCGATAACAGACGAACCGGTGCCGTTGAAGGTCTGACCGCCGGAGAGGAACGTAAGGCCAAGAAGGAGCGCTCCCAGAATCACGGCCCGAAGGGCTGGGGACTTGATGCGCTTTTGAAATCCGGTCTCCGCGTGGTGCAGGCAGGAGCAGTACAGGATGCAGACAAAGCCGCAGAAAAGGCCAAAGACCGCCGCCTCAACCGCCGTCCCAAAGGAGAGGGAGGGGATCGAGGTGACCGCGTACTTGGCATCCGGCAGGTCAAACACCGCCCGGGCGACGGCTCTTGCCGTCAGGGAGGAGACGATGCAGGGCAGGAGCGCCGCGTAGTGCATGATGCCCACGTTCACGACCTCCATGGAGAAGACCGCAGCGGACATGGGGGTTGCAAAGATCGCGGAGAAGGCCGCGGACATGCCGCACATCACCATCACGTGGTGGTCGTCCCGGTGCAGGTGAAAGAGCTTCCCCAGAGCGCTGGAGACAGAGCCGCCAAGCTGGAGCGCCGCGCCCTCTCTTCCCACGGAGGCGCCGCAAAGGTGCGAGAACACCGTGGAGAAAAAGATCGCCGGAGCGAGCCGAAGCGGCACCGCCTGCCCGGACTGCACCGAGGAGAGGATGAGGTTCGTGCCGGTGTCATCCGCCCGGATCGCCTTGTAGAACCCGTGGATCAGAAGCGCACCCACGGGAAGGAGAAGGAGAAATGCGGGGTGCGCCGTCCGAACGCCCCCTGCCAGGTCGATAAGTTTTGCGAAGGCGCCGCCCACAAGCCCAAGGACCAGGCCGCAGACCAGGGCAAAGGCCACCCACCGAAGGACAAACCACCATCTCGAGCCCGTGGTGACAAGGCGCTGCTTCAGCTGTTCTTTCGATATCATAGGGAATTATTCCTTTCTACTTTTTCCAGATCGCCGTCAGCGTCGTCTCGGGAAGGCGCGTCCGGTAGAGGGTGGACTCGTTCTTTTCGTTGGTGGTGATGTAGGCGTACTGTCCGACCACCGTGATGTCCTCCGCCTCCTCGGGAATGTCGAAGGTCCACACCCCTACATAGGTGCCGTCGTGGGTGAAGACGTTGATCCGCTGCTTGGACTTCCACTCGTAGGTCTTGAAGCCGGCACTCAGAGCGTAGATGAAGTTTGCGTCCGCCGCGATCCCCTGGGAGGAGAAGTTGGTGTAGTAGTTGTCCAGCTCCGTGATGGAGAGGGTCTGCATGTCGTCGTTTAAGACGCACAGAGAGTTGCGGGAGTTCTCGTTCTTGCCGATCAGGTAGAAGTGGTGATCCGCATAGGCGATGGCCCAGATATTGTTGAGGAGGGGGAACGTGTAGTGGTTCACTTCCTTTAAGTTCTCATCCACCTCCATGACGCCGCTGGGGTAGCCGTCCAGCGTCCCGCCCTCGGCGATGTAGAGGTGTCCGCTCTCCGGGGAGTAGCAGATTCCGTTCCCATGGTCAAAGTCCAGGTTTCTCGCCCTTGCCACCACTTTTCCGGTCGAAAGGTCGTACTTGGTGAGGACGGTCTCATAGTGGGAGAGGTCCCCCTTATAGTAGGCGCTGTCGTTGATGGAGGCAGCGGTGACAAGGTATCTTGTCCCGTTCTCCTCATAGACGCAGGACCCCTGGGTCGACTTGAAGGAGTATTTGGTGTTCTTTGGCTTTCCCGCGTCGACCGTGAGGATCTTGCGGGAGTAGGTGCTGCCGGACTTCAGATTTTCGACGGTGTCCCCGTCCGCGTAGCGCGCCCCGGTGGAGGTGTCGATCCAGCCGCCAAAGAGGAACTTTGTGGTGGTGAAGGTGCTCTTGGGGAGCGTTAAGGGCTCGTTGTAGATCCCGTAGATGTCGGACATGCTGCCAAGCCCGCCGTTTGCGTCAAAGTGAACGATGTAAAGCTGCGGCTCCCAAAGGGCGTAGAGAGTCAGATCCTGATCGGTGGGAACTTCGGCCTGGTCGTCGTAGTCCGGCGTCTCGTGGGCAAGGTCCGTGACCCACCCCCGGAAGATGTAGCCGTAGCGGGTGTAGCGGCAGGCGGGGAGGGTATCGGAAGAGGCAGAGGTCGTCACGGAATCCATGGTGCCGCTTCCGCCGTTTGCCGAAAAGGTCACCGTGCCGGCCTGTACGCCGCGCCCGGGAAGCAGAAACAGAAGAAGAAAAAGGAGGAGGAGCCCCGCAAAGACGGGGCGCTTCTCCGTGCGATTTCGAAGTACCTGCATGTTTTGTCAGCCTTTCTTTCGCGCGGCGCGATTTGCGCCGCACTGCACATGATAGCACGAAGCGGGGAAACTTTAAGTGCCAAAGGGGCAAAATCCGGGGTGGTGAAAAATATGTGAACAT
>JBJEYC010000505.1:0-4218 GCA_051886435.1 Lachnospiraceae bacterium | reverse complement strand
TGACCGGCGTTGGCAAGTATCTCAAGGAGAAGAACCCGAACGTCGACATCATCGCGGTGGAGCCCGACACCTCCGCTGTCCTCTCCGGTGAGAAGCCCGGCCCCCACAAGATTCAGGGTATCGGCGCAGGCTTCATTCCGAAGACGCTCGACACCACCGTTTACAACGAGATTATCCGTGTGCCGAACGAGGCAGCCTTTGAGACCGGCAAGCTCTTCGCCGTCTCTGAGGGCATCCTGACCGGCATCTCCTCCGGCGCAGCACTCTGGGCAGCTGTCCAGGTGGCAAAGCGGCCTGAGTTTGCAGGAAAGACCGTCGTCGCCCTTCTTCCGGATTCCGGCGACCGGTATCTCTCCACACCGCTTTTCAACTCCGAGAAGTAATTCAACAAACAAAGAATATCCTCCTGTAGTGGGGCGCCGCCTGGTGGCAGGGCGGTGCCCTTTTTGTTTGTACCGGATGCCCTACCTGTGTTAGAATACCGCTAGTCAATGTCATGACATGAGAAAAGGAGGAATGTTATGTTTCACAACCTTCGCACCAATCGGATCCTGTCCGCGGTGGTGTTCATCCTGCTTGGCCTGATTCTTCTGCTCTTCCCGAATGCGACCATGATCCTGGTCTGCACGATCATCGGCTGGGGCGTTCTGATCTCCGGTGTGGTGGCTCTGATCGATGCCATTCGGATCGGGAGCGGCGGTTTCGGTGTTGCAGCCGGCGTTGTCGGCATTATCGTCGGCATCTATCTGGTGGCAAGGCCGGGATTCCTCGCCTCCATCATCCCGTTTATCGTGGGCATCGTGCTGGTGGTGAACGGCATCCTGAACCTGGTCACCGCGGCGCGCAACAAGGATGTATTTGGAAAGCGCTATGTGCCTTCCCTGGTGGGCGGCATCCTGACCGTGATCTTCGGCATTCTGATCCTGTGCAACACCTTCTATACGGCGTCTCTGATTGTCCGCTTCATCGGCCTGGGCCTGATCCTGGGAGCGGTCAGCAACCTGATCTCCGCCGCAAAGTAAACCGGTCGTTTCAGATTGGACTGCCTCTTCCCGGTTGGGGAGAGGCTTTTTTTAGATGGGATACCAGACATGAAAAAACAACAAACCACATCGCTTCAGGAACAGTTCGGCAGTGCGCCGATGTTTCCGCTGATCATGAAGATGGCTCTGCCCTCGGTGGCGGCCCAGCTCGTCAACCTGCTCTACTCCATCGTGGACCGGATCTTTGTCGGCCGGATCCCCGGGGCGGGAACTCTGGCCCTTGCCGGGGTCGGCATTGTGAACACCCCGATCATCCTGATTTCCGCCTTCGCGATGCTTGCAGGCGGGGGCGCCGCGCCTCTTGCCTCCATCGCCCTGGGAAAGGGAGAGAAGGAGCGGGCGGAGAAGATCCTGGGAAACTGTTTTTTTCTGCTAGTTCTGTTTGCGGTCCTCTTAATGCTTCCCGGGTATCTGTTCCTTCGCCCGATCCTCTACATGGTGGGCGCGTCGCAGGATACCATCGGATATGCTCAGGCGTATTTCTCGGTCTACCTGGCCGGGACCTTCTTTGTGATGGTGAACACCGGACTCTCGAGCTTTCTGAACGTGCAGGGAAAGCCCCTGCGGGCCATGGCAAGCGTCCTCGTGGGCGCGGCCATGAACATCGGCCTGGATCCGCTGCTCATGTTTGGGTTTGGAATGGGCGTGACGGGCGCCGCCCTCGCTACGGTTGTCTCCCAGGCGGTGAGCGCCTTTCTCATCCTCTCGTACCTTTTTTCGAAGCGGGCGGCCCTTCGCATTATTCCTGCGCGCATGCACCCGGACAAGGGCATCATCGGGAGTATCTGCGCACTCGGCGTCTCTCCCTTTGTTATGAGCTCCACGGAGAGCCTGGTGGGCTTTGTCTTAAACAGCGGCCTCCGCGCATTCGGGGACATCTATGTCTCCGCGCTCACTATCATGCAGACCGCAATGCAGATCATCTCGATTCCGCTCCAGGGCTTTACCCAGGGCGCCAACCCGGTGATCAGCTACAACTTCGGCAGGCGGGACGCGGGCCGCGTGAAGCAGGGTGCAAAGGTCATGTTTGGGGTGATGTTTACCTGGAACCTGGTCCTGACCCTCTTCTTCATCCTCTGCCCTGGACTTGTCGCCTCCCTCTTTACGGAGGACGCGGCGCTGATCGCCTGTGTGAAACAGGTGATGCCAGTGTTCCTTCTCGGTATGACGATCTTTGGCGCCCAGCGGGCCAGCCAAAACATGTTTGTGTCTCTGAACCAGCCGAAGGTCTCTCTGTTCATTGCACTGCTGCGTAAGGTCATCCTGCTGGTTCCGCTTGCTCTGATCCTGCCGAAGTTCTTCGGCGTCATGGGTATCTTTGCGGCGGAGGCGGTTGCGGACGGAACCGCAGCCATCTGCTGCATTCTGATTTTCCTGAACCGCTTTCCCAAGATCCTGCGCTCGATGCAGGAGGCCTGAACAGGCGTTTCACCCAGCCAAAAAGCCCTTCTTCCACGCGGAAGAAGGGCTTTTTACATGGGCAGCGCAATGCTTTGAAATGACCCCGCTTATGTGGCGGTACTCCCGGCGGCGGATCCTGCCTTTTGGCGGGCGCCGGAGCGGATCACCATCAGGCTCCGGTAGAAGGCCGCCTCGGTGGAGTAGAAGTAGGCAAGGACCAGAATGTCTCCCACAAAGAGGGAGAGGGTTCCCAGGAGAAAGAGCGGGATAAAGGAGAGCAGAAGGTAGAACAAAACGCCCCGGTTGCTCTTCATCATTCTGCGGGATGCCCGCAGGATCTGCACCGGCGTCCCGTTGGGGTAGTCAAGCAGGATGTAGTAGGACAGACCGTAGGTCAGCTGCAGGTAAAGGACAAGGAGCGATCCCGCGATCTCAAGGAGAATCGTGATCAGAAGTCCCCGGTTCCCTACAAGGAATGACCCGGCGATCCCGGAGGGAAGGAGAAACAAAAGCTCCATACCTGACAAAAAGGCCTGAATTCCCAGCACCGTGTTGGTACACTCCCGGAATCCCGCAAACAGGTCGGAAAACGCCGCCTTCTGTCCGTACTGCCAGCTCATGAAGATCCGGCAAAGGCCGAAGGAGAAGAGACCGGCAAAGGTCAGAACCAGCCAGGTCACGACCTCGTAGAGGATAAAGAAAATAACCCCATCTCCGGAAAAGACGTTGTTCACCATCTGCAGCAGGATAAAGCAGAGGATGAGATAGACAAGGATCGCACCGAAGGCGGTCCCCAGATGCCCGGCCAGGGCGTAGCGGCCGCGGGCCTTGAGGCCGGCAGAGATCTCGTGAAGGCTCACAGGCGCACCTCCTTTTCAAAAAGCGGTAACGGCGCCGTGTCGCCGGCGCGCAGGGCAAAGGTTGCAGTCCCGGGAATCGGCAGGGACTCGGTATCGCCTGTATCCGGCGCGGTGTCCTCTTCGCCGGAATCCTCGGTGGAGCCGGAATCCGGCGTCTCGTCAAGACCAAAACGCCCGGTGAGGTCGGTGCCGAAGGTGTCGTCAAAGTCCTGCAGCATCTCCTGAAGGCTCACGCCGTAGACCTGTTCGAGCATCTGGTTCACTTCCTCGCGCCGTGAGGGATCCTGGAGCGAACGGTAGGTGGTAAAGAGAGAGGAGACCACCAGGATGACATTCAGCAGGATGGCGGCGATAGCAATGGAAATGCCCCGCTTTGCCTCCGGGGATGTCGTGCGCCGCTTCCCCTTGGAGAGGATTGCGTACACCACTGAAAGAGACCCAAGCGCGATGGGGAGAATGACGGGGAGAAAGAAGTTGGAGGCGATTGCCGTGATGGCCAGCACTGTGCTGACATGGGCGTAGTGCGCGGTGTTGTCGTACTTGGGGTCGTACCCAAGCTCGCTCTCCCGCCCGTCGTCACCGCCGTAAAAACCCTGCGGTTGAAATCTGGAAAAATCAGACATAAATGAGCTGCTCCTTCGATATCGTATCAGTAAAAACCATTGTACCATCGAAACGCCAAATGTAAATTTGCCCTGCCGGGATTTCATGGTAAATTCACGAAATGCCCGTTTTTCGGGCACTTTCTCCGACCCGTTCCGGTTTGGACAAACCGCCGCTTTTGTGGCGCGGCCGTTCATTGACATGATCCGGACACGGCGTTACGATGTCACCGTCAATTGAATATGCGAACAGAAGCAATCTGTTCGTTTCTCTTATTCAGAGTGGTGGAGATACATAGGATCTGTGAAGCC
>JBJEYC010000504.1:0-4224 GCA_051886435.1 Lachnospiraceae bacterium | reverse complement strand
ATCTTCTCATCCGCATACACGTAGGGGTAGGCGGTGGAGATCAGATCCTCCAGCCGGCTCTCCTTGCGGGCGATGATCAGATCCTTCAGATCCACCGCGCCGTAGTAGATACCGTTCTCATCCAGAGCATACAGAACGGAGATGTTGTCGTGCACCGCCGCCTGGTCGATCAGGGAAGACATAGCCTCCTTGATCGTGAGCCCCGCCTCCAGGGTGACGAAGTTGGTCGTCATACGGCTGCCGATCGTATCCTCGTCATAGGAAGCCAGGTTCTGCAGCTGTGCCCTTGCCGGGGCATCCATCAGTTCCAGCCATGCCTTGCGGCTCTGCAGATCGGTCTGCTTCAGGAGGTCGACCGCGTCATCCGGCTCCATCTTCTCCAGAACCCGGGCCGCCTTGAGGGGATCCAGTTCCTTGATGTACACGACAGCGTCCTCGTCCGCGTACTCAAAGACTTCTGCCAGGGTGTCCAGATCAAGCAGGCGGTACAGGACCTCCCGCTCCTTGCGCGACATCTCCGGCATGACGGCGGCGATGTCACCTGCGTGAAACTCATCCAACTCGTCGTGGATGACTTTTGGGGAGGCCTTGCTCCGCACAATTCCCAGGATCTTCTCGCCAAAGATCTCAGAGGAATCGCCGTGCTCTGCCGGCGCCGGTTCGGTATTCTGCTGCTGTGCCTCCTGCTGCCCGATGCCGGGTCCGTTCTTCTTTTCCATGTCCATGCTGCACCTCCATCTTATTTAGATGTGCGCAGTGCAGGGATCAAAACGCGCCGGCCGACAAAAAAAGATCCGTCGGACGCAGCCCGCCTGCTATGTGATTCTGCACTGCCGATCGATAGGGATCCTTACTACTTCGGCCCGCATCACTGCTGCTGTTATCCAACGAATCTCACCTCTTTTCTATTTTCAATTGCCTAGATACTCTAGCACCCCGCCCGGAATTTGTCCACCTTTCAAACGTTAAGTTCCTGTCAAAGACGCGCCGTTTTCTCAGACTTTCTCAAACCGGTACTTCTGCCGAATGTCCGGGTACTTCTTATGGTCCACCTCCCCCGCAAACATGACGAGCGGCCTTGCAAACAGGCCGTAGTCCCCATAGAGGGCCTCATAGACGACCAAAAGCTCCCGCGTCTCCGTGTGCCGGGCCGTCCCCAGTACGCGGTAGAGGTAGCGGCCGGTCTTCTGCTCCTCCGGGGTCAGCGTCTCCCGCTTAAAGTGCCGCACCACGTCGCCAGGGTGAATGCCCCGCTCTTCCAAAAAACGATCCTGTTCCATCTCACGCCTCCTTTTCTTTCGCGCGGGGCCCGGCAAGCTTCCGCTCCAGGACAAGGCCAACACCCATCAGAACCGGGAAGGCAATGCAGGAGAGAATGCCGGTCCGCAGGTTGTCCCCTGCCGCTGAGGCGACAGCGCCCGCAATCGTGGGGCCTGCCGAGCATCCCACATCACCCGCCAGCGCAAAGAGGGCGAACATCAGCGTGCCGCCGTTGCGGATGCCGGAGGAGGCGATGGAGAAAGTTCCGGGCCAGAAGATTCCCACGGCAAAGCCCGTCAGGGCACAGCCAAGGAGTGAAAGCGCCGGCGCCGGGGAGCAGACAATGAGAAGGTAGGAGATGACACAGAGGATGGCAGAGGCGCCCATGAACTTCCGAAGGTCCAGCCTGTCTCCCCACTTGCCAAAGATCGTGCGTGAGGTGCCCATGAGGATCGCAAAGCTCATGGGTCCCAGAAGATCTCCCATGGTCTTGGAGATGCCAAGGCCCCGCTCCGCAAAGGCGGAGGCCCACTGACTCACCGCCTGCTCTGAAGCACCGGCGCAGACCATCATCAGCATAAGAACCCAGAAAAGACCGGACGAGGCCAGCTCCCGAAAGCTCCTGCCCCGCTCCCCCTCCTCGATGAGAGAGGCGATCGGCACCCGGGTGAAAGCCAGAAAATCCGCCACCGGGATCAGCGCCCACAGGACGGCGAGGATGCGCCATGCGCCGATCCCCGCAAAGTGAAAGAAGACCGTGGAGAGCAGAACCACCGCGACCTGCCCCCAGCAGTAGAAGGAGTGGAGCAGGCTCATCGCCGCTTCCTTGTTGTCCGTGGGACAGGCCTCCACGATGGGGGAGACCAGCACCTCCATCAGACCTCCGCCCACTGCATAGATCATGACCGAGATCAGGATGCCCACGAAAGGATCCGATGTGTGGTCCGGCAAAACAGTAAGAAGGATCAGACCTGCAGCCGCGAAGACGTTGGCGAGCAGCATGGAGGCGCGGTAGCCGATCTTGTCGACAAAGCCCGCACTCGTGGCATCCAGAAGGAGCTGGATGCCGAAGTTGAAGGTGACGAGCGCCGTGATCCGCGAGAGCGGCAGCTGGTACGTCTCCTGGAACGTAACAAACAGAAGCGGGACAAAGTTGTTGACGATCGCCTGCACCGCATAGGCAACAAAGCAGGCATAGATGGTCTTCTGGTAATCTCGTGATGTGTTCATGAAGGTCTCCTTTGCTGTGATGCCTTGTATGTTACACCATTGCATGTTTGCCCTGCCATAGCGGGTTTGGAATTGCGGCATGCGAAATTTTTCCCTGCCTGGCGCAAAAGCCGGTACAATACAGGGGAAAACCCAGACGGGGAGGATGGAAATGAAGGCAGCAATCTTTTATCACCACTGCCGCATGTGGGCAGAACAGCACGGGTGCAGCATCGACGAGGTTCTGGAAGAGGTTCGGGGCCTTGGCATCACCTATGTGGAGGTGGACCGGGACGAGATCGGAAATGCCAAGGACTTTGACGTGCTCCTTGCGCGGCACGACCTGAAGGTCTCTTCGATTTACGCGTTTTATGACTGGGGACGGGACCCCTCTGACTTTCACAACCTGCTTCAGCTGGACCAGGCGCAGATCCTGCACAGCCCGGAGGTCATGTTTGTACCGGGGCTCTACCGCACCGGAAATCCCCTGCTGCGCCTTGTGGAGAAGCGGCGCATGCTGGAGGGTCTCTCCGCCATGACCGCCCGGGCCCTGGAGAAGCGGATCGTCCCGACAATCGAGGACTTCGACAATGCAAACAGTCCGATCGCCGTCTCCGCGGGAATGAAATACTTTGAGGACCGGATCGAGGGCCTGCGCACCACGCTGGACACAGGGAACTTCCTCTTCTCCGGGGAGGATGTGCTGCAGTCGATGGATGTGCTCCAGAAGACCATCTGGCACGTCCACCTCAAGGACCGGGTCACGATGGACGCGATGCCGGAGGAGGAACTGCACCGGCGGGGCGATCCCACCAAGGCGGCGGACGGACGCCTCCTGTATCCCTGCGCCGTGGGCCAGGGCGTGATCCCAATGCAGCAGGTGCTGGATCGGCTGCAGGCGCTGCACTTTCGCGGCACCTGTGCCCTCGAGTTCTTCGGGACAACGGACTACCGGCGGGCCGCCCTGGACTCCGTGGCATTTCTCCAATCGACCGGATATTTTCCGGATCTTGTGCAAAACAAATAGGCAGGTGCCTCCCCCGCGCGGGGGAAAGGCGCCTGCCTTTTTCTGTGGTCTCCGAACTCAGATTTTCAGATCTTTGTGGTGGAACTGCTTTTTCCCGGAGGCATAGTCCCCGACGATCTGGCCGTTTCCAACGAGCTTGTACTTGTAGGTAACAAGACCCTCGAGACCCACCGGGCCTCTTGCGTGGAGCTTTCCGGTGCTGATGCCCACCTCGGCGCCAAAGCCGTAGCGGTAGCCGTCCGCAAACCGGGTGGAGCAGTTGCGGTAGACCCCGGCGGAGTCCACCCGCTGCAGGAAGTACTCCGCTGCAGCATCATCTGTTGTCAGGATGCTGTCCGTGTGGTGAGAGCCGAAGCGGTTGATGTGATCCACCGCCTCCTTCACGTCATCCACGAGCTTCAGGGAGATCACGAGGTCATTGTACTCCGTCGCGAAGTCGTCCTCTCCCATGACCTCCACCGGTGCGGTTCCCGCAAGGCAGCGGGCCACTTCTTCTGTGCCCCGGAGCTTTACGCCCCGCTCTGTAAGCGCCCCGGCAAGCACCGGAAGGAACTCCCCTGCAATTTTGCGGGAGATCAGCACCGTCTCCACCGCGTTGCAGGCAGCCGGGTACTGGGTCTTGGCGTCCACAATGACGGGGATGGCCATCTTTTGGTCCGCCTTTTCATCCACGTAGATGTGGCAGATCCCGGAGGAGTGGCCCATCACCGGGATCTTCGTGTGATCCA
>JBJEYC010000503.1:0-4230 GCA_051886435.1 Lachnospiraceae bacterium | reverse complement strand
GGGCTCTGCAGGGTATGATAACTGAGCATCGCAAACGAAGTGTTGCAGCGATGCGAATGCGATAGTAGCTTAGTTGGTAAAGCGCCACCTTGCCAAGGTGGAGACCACGGGTCCGAGTCCCGCCTGTCGCTCTGAACCCTCCTGAACCGAAAGGTTCCGGAGGGTTTTGTTGACTATATAGATAAGTGCATCGGCACACAGGAGATCTGGATATGGCACAACAAGCGCAGAACCGGATGGAAATCCAGACGCAGCGGCTGACCCCGAAGCAGGTGCTGCTTCTCGTCACCCTGTCTTCGGACCGGGCAGACACGGTTTATCTCACCATTGATGAAACACAGTCGGAGACGGCTATGCTCGAGAATGGAACCGCGAGACTTGAGTTTACTCTGCCGGATGAGCAGAGCAAGCTTCACCTGCACACCCTGACGGCTGAATTCTTCACCGGAGAGACGCCGGTGTCCTGTGGCGCTGTGCAGAAGGAGATTGCAACCTGACAGGGCAGAGTGACGGGAAGCTCCGCCTCCGGATCTCTGGAATTTGGCCAAAATTCCAGTGGCGAACGGAGCGGAGAGAGTATATAATAAACTCGAACGTTAGATATGGCTAACGTAGAGAAAAGAATTCTGATCAAGGAGGTCCGCTATGGTTGCAGACATCATCATCGTGCTGCTTCTTGCCGTGGCAGTGTATTTTGCAATGCGCAAGGTCATCAAAGACAGAAAGGCGGGCATCGGATCCTGCGGGGAGCGGTGCAGCGATTGCCTTTCTGGCTGCAACTGCGACATGAGCAAGGTACCGGAGCGCTTTCGGTTGAAGAAGTAAGGGCAAAACGAACATACGACAAATGAGAAGAGACCGTGCGGATGATCCGTGCGGTCTCTTTGCGTTTCTTTGATATATCCGATACTGACCGTTCATCGATTCCAGAATGGATTATCGCGAATCGATTACAAAATATTGAAATTCGATAATCACATATTGACATTCGATATGTACCGGGGTAGCATAAGGATGCTTAAGCAAGAATCCATGCATGGGAGAACACAATGAAAAACAACATCAGAATCACGAAAGCTGCCATCTGGGTACTGGCCGCAGTCTGCGGCATTCTGTGCCTTCTTGGCCCGAAACTGGTCGACTACGTGGTGCAGCGCCCTGGGATTGTATTTCAGGGGGCGCTTCGCTGGTGGACCATACTGCTTGTGGGATACGCACTGGCACTTGCTGCCTTCCTGTGCCTGCACAGTCTCTACGTTCTGCTCAAAAGGCTGGAACGGGGGAAAGTGTTTGTGCGGGAGAACGTCAAAAGTCTTTGCACCGTGGAGAAGGAGATCGCTCTCGCGGGTGCCGGTTCCCTCTTTCTGGGGATCACCTGCCTGCTGCTCATGCTTGCCGTTGCGGCGGTGACACTGTTTGCCGCTCTGGTTGTCCGCGTCGTGCGCAGCGCCTTTGAGGAGGCGGTGGGCATGCAGGATGAGCTGGACTACACGGTATAGGAGGCGAAGATGATTCGGGTCAATCTAGATGTGGTCATGGCAAAAAAACACATTGGTGCCAAGGATCTTTCTGAGCGCATCGATCTCACCCCGGCAAACCTTTCGATTCTGAAGAACAACAGGGCAAAGGCCATCCGCTTTACTACGCTGGAAGCGCTGTGCAGGGAACTGGACTGCCAGCCAGGGGATATCCTGGAGTATGTCCCCGAAGAGGAGGGATAGCGCGGAACCTGCCCGAAGGAGTGGTTATGGAATCGGGTAAGAAGAGTACGCTGCGCCTTGCAGCGCTGGTCATGTTTGTGCTGGCATATTGGTACACAAAGGAGATTCTGTTTGGAAGCAGCTGGGCGATGGGAAACTGGCAGCCGCTGGCTTTTGCGGCAGCGTTTCTTGTCTATCTCGCCTGGCTGATCCGCAGGGCACCTGCTTCGCCGGACGGTGAGCGGCAGATAAAAGTAAGAACCAGCGCAGGGATTGCCGCCTGCCTTCTTCTGCAGTCCGTGGCATTTGGCGTATTTCCGGTCCATGATGACCTGATGGGCGTCTTTCAGGTGCTCCTGTGGCACGCAACAGCCGTCTTTGCCGTGCTGGCGGCGACCGGGATGCTGGCGGAAAACCGACTGGGCCTTCTTTTTCCTGCGGATGGCCTGAATGGAGCGGTCCGGATCCCCTTTCGGAACCTGTTTCTTCGCGCCCGCATTCTGTATGGGCGCTGGGACCGTCCGGATCAGGAACCCGCTGGAAAAGAGGGAAAGACGTCCCGCGTCGGCGCGGTGGCGGTCCCGATTCTGACGACAGTTATCGCGTCTGCCCTTGTGGTTTTTGCGGCATCGGAACTTTCTGCCGCCTCGACTTCCTTCGCGGCGATCGGGGACCGGCTTGCTGACTTCTTTGGTACCATCTCGATGGATTGGTTTCTGTACGACTGTCTCCCTTACCTGATTCTTTCCATCCCGGTAGGAGCCTATCTCTACGGCCTGGTGGCGGGATGCCTGACCGAGTCCCCCAAGGCGCTGACGGGAAAAAGCTGGGAAAGTGGGACGCGTTCCCTTCGGATCTTTCCGGAGACTTCCTGGAACCTGATCCTTGGCGCCCTTCTTGCAGTCTATACGCTGTTCTTTGCCCTGGCAGGCGGCTGGAGTGAAATCTTTGATCTGGCGCAGTTCTCCGCCGGGGAGGCCTGCGGAAGCGCGGTGTCCGGCTTCTGGCAGCTGGTGCGTGTGATGTGCCTGAACTTCGGTATCCTTTTTGCTTCCACGGTCTTTGCAGGGCGGCCGCTCTGGGAGCAGAAGACCGGCAGGAAACTTGCTGCCGCACTCCTTGTCTTTGGTCTTGGCTTCGGATTTCTGGCCTTTTGGAAGCTCTTCGTGCTCTACGTCGGACTCTTCGGACCGACTCCGCGCCGGATCTTTGCGGGCTGGGTGCTGTGCGTGCTGCTCTTTTGGGACGCGCTGGGCCTTTTGCGGCTGAGAAAGCGGTTTCCGGCATCCACGGTGGGCATCTGGGGCGCCCTGGTCTCCTTTACCATCCTCAACCTCTTTCCAATCGAGGCACTCTGCCGCTGAGGAAAACGGCGCAGAAAACAGAACCATGCAGCAAAAAAATTCCTCCCGGGAAACCGGGAGGAATTTCTTTGTGAAATCGGGGATTTACCAGCGGCCCTCAGTGTGAATCGTGAAGTAGTGGGTCTTTTTAATGAGATATCCCGCGATGACGATGATCAGGCTGATCAGCACCATCAGGTAGAAGGAGAAACTCCGGGAGAGAAGCTCGAGCTGGAGGGAGGCCTCCTTGTCCATCAGTGTGCGGAGTCCGTCATAGAGAATGTAGTCCGCAATACCCATGCCGCCGGGAACCGGGGTGCAGACGCTGCCCATCGTGGAAAAGCACTGGGAGGCGTATATCTGACGCACATTGCCGCCGGCCCCGCCCAGGGACAGATAGGTGAGGGTGGAGATGATCGTCTGGCAGAAGCGCTGCAGCAGATTCATCAGGTAGGTGAAAAGCAAAACCTTCGCGTTCCCCTTCAGAACCTTGACCGCCTTGCCGTAATCCTCCAGAGAGTGGGCAAGACGCTCTTTCCAGTAGTCCGGGCGCTTGACGATCTTTTTCTTCGCGAGCCAGTCGATGATCTTGTTCCCGGCCTTGTTGATGGTCTTCTGCCAGCCAAGCAGCAGGACGAACAGGATCGCGAGCGCGGTAACCGCCATGTATCCCAACACGATCAGGATCTTGGAGAGAATCGAGGCATTTACAAACAGGTCCCGTCCCAACACAATGCCGGATGCGCCGATCGTCAGGGTGGCAAAGGTGTGCAGCACCAGATACATCGTCAGCACTGCGGTGATATACCCCATCGGCACGCCGTCACGCTTCATAAAGTAGGCGCAGACCGGCTGTCCGCCTGTCGCGGAGGGAGTGATCGCGGAGCAGTAGATATCCGAGGCGGCGTAGATGACCGAGTTCCCCAGACTCTGGGGGTGATTGCTGGCCTTGAGAAGCTGCTGCAGCGCAAGGCCCTCACTCAGGATGTACAGCACCATGCAGGCAAAGATCAGGAAGAGAAAGCCCTTGTTGGCGCTTCCGATGGCGGCGGTCAGGTCCGAGAGTGTCAGGTCCTTGCTCTGAGAGAGCATGGCTGCCACCGTGAGCACCATGATCAACGCGGTGATCAGGGCCCATTTCAGCTGTTTCTTCTGTTGTTTCATCCGATTTCCTCATGCGGCCGCCG
>JBJEYC010000502.1:0-4246 GCA_051886435.1 Lachnospiraceae bacterium | reverse complement strand
CCGGGGGATTGGAGAGGGCCTGCAGCAAAAGGATCGCGTAGTCCATGCCGGAGAGAATCCCGGAGATGCGCATCCCCGTCCTCTTGTGGAGGACCAGCGGCGGGATGTCGCAGCCGCCGGTGCTTGCCCCCTCCCGGATGACGATCCCCAGCGAGGCGCCGATCCCAAGGCCCGAGAACACCGTGTTCAGCATGACGTTGTCGGTGAGGACAACGCCCGCAAGGAGGCTCTCAAAGGCCCCCAGGGCCAGGGGATAGACGAGGGTCGAGAGGATGGTCGCGAAGAAGAACTTGCGGCCGAGTTCCAGACCGCCCCAGATCAGCATCCCGGTGTTGAACAACAGGACGAAGGTCGAGAGCGGGAATCCCGTCAGCGCGCGCACAAAAAGGGCGATGCCCGTCGTGCCGCCGGTGGGGAGCCCCGCGGGCTCCAGAAACAGCTGCACCGTCAGGGCGTAGAGGACGTTTCCGAAGATCACGGCGGCTGCCGTGCGGATCTTCGGTCCCAGATCTTTTTCTGCAAAACGGCGCCCCCGGAAATCCGGCAGCGCCGCACGTTTGGTGCTCATCTCAATGTTCTCTCCCGGCACCCAGATGCAGGGCAAACCAGCACTGCTTTTCCAGCCGGTTTTTCGACTTGGCATCCAGATACCCCGTGTCCTCCATGCAGCAGTAAAACAGGCGCAGGGACTCGGTGATCTCCCGGATCCCCTGGCAGGAGGTGCCGCCCTTTTTGCAGGTGCGCAGGTAGGGAAGAAGACGGCCTGCGCCCTGCTCCATCTGCTCACCCTGTTCCGCCAAGAGGTAGCTGTTCAGAAAGCTCTCTGCCTGTTTTCTCTTGCGCAGCGCTTCCCCTGCCGGAGTGCCGCTCTTTCGCAGATCCGCATAGAAATCATCCAGCAGGATCTCGTTTCTTCTCTTCTCCCCCTCTTGCGTCCTTGTGACCTGACTCACACGCCTTCCCCTTTCTGCCTCATTGTGTTCTTCCCCCCAACAAGCCGTTCCGGCGCCCGGACAGTATACGAAACTTTGCCGGCAAAGACAAGGGACAGGGGCTCGCCCCCTGTCCCCTGTTCCATCCCCGGACAAAAAGAAAGGACCCGGCTCTCAAAAAGCCCGGCCCGTTTCTGCATTTCCTGTTCCGCCGCTGTCCAAACCTGCTGTCTTACCACGGGAACAGGGAACTGCCTGATTTTCGGTGTGCCCCTCTCCCCTTCTTCAAGTCTTCCACAAGGACGTCCCCGGAGAGTTCAGACTCCACCTCACATGATTGTACGAAGGGCCCGGAATGAAGTCCAACAACTCTTTTCCGGTTCCCCACAGGTTCTTTCCTGTGGGCGGGCAGACATCAAAAGACGCCACATGCAGTGGCCCGCATCCGCTGCCCGTGGTATACTGCTTCCAGTGGAGGAATGGCCTCCACCGGCACAGGGGGGCTGATTTTTCATGAACATCCGTAACATTCGATATTTTGTCACGATCGCGCAGGAGCGCAGCATCAGCGGTGCCGCCAGGAGGCTCTTCGTCTCCCAGCAGTCGCTGAGCGAACAGCTCAAGAAGCTCGAGGAGGAGGCGGGAAGCCCCCTGTTCTACCGGGAGGTACCGCTTCGGCTCACCCCCGCGGGGGAGGTGCTGTTTCGGGATGCCGGGGTCCTGCTGCAGAACTACGACACCATGCTGACCGACCTGAAGGCGGTCAAGACCGCCTCCCGGCCCCCGCTCACCCTGGGCATCTCCACCTACTCCCATCCGCCGTTTCTCTCGGAGCTTCTCTCCCGCTTCCAAAGGATCTGCCCCGACACGGCCGTGCGCGTCGTGCGCCGGCCCCACGCCCAGATCGGCCGGTGCATCCAGGACATGGACCTCTACCTCAGCTACTTCCCGCTGCCGCGGGAGGTGAAGCCGATCATCACCATTGACATGACCCCCTTCTGCGCCTGTTTCCGGGAGCGGCTCGCCCTCTCCTACTATGGCAGCAGCTGGGCCGCAAGGCGACAGCGCCTCGAGCGGACCGGGGATCTTTCCCTGATCCGGGACCTCCCCTTCATCCTGCTCCTCGACGGGGAGGGGCAGCTCGCCATCGACAACCGGGCCTGCTTTGACACCGCAGGCTTTACGCCAAAGGCCGCCTTCTCCTCGGAGAACTGCGAGCTCAACGCAGACCTTTGCCGGAGCGGCAGCGGGGTATTTCTCGCGCCCAAGGACTACATCCTGCGCACCCTCGTCCCGAAGCGGGCCTGTTCCAAGGAGCCGGACAACCCGCTCCTCTACTTTCCGGTCCGGCTCCTGGGCTTTGTGCCGCAGATCTCCCTGAGCTGCGGGCGCAACCAGAAGCTCGGAGAGCCCCAGCAGGCCCTTGTCTCGGTCTTCCGGGATTTCTTCTCTGAGGAGGACGCCGCCACCCACAGCGCGTGAGGAAAGGCAGACAGGGAATGCTGCCAGAAGAAGTCCGGGGTTTTGGATGCTTTCCAATTTTTTCTGCCTGCTTGGCAGCGGACTATAGCAAACCAGCCATGAAAATCGGGAGGTAAGTTACTCCATCCTCATATCGGACATCTTTGGTGTACAGGATATATCGGTCCTCCACTTTGATCGGGTACTTCTGAATAAAGTAATCAAAGGACCGATGCTGCCTGTATCCGGAGGACTTCACCTCAATGGGACAGACTTTGTTTCTGCGGACGATGAGAAAATCGATCTCGTATTTCTTTGGCGCCTGCGTCCCTTCGGGCTGATAGTAATATTCGTGGAAGAACAGTCGGTGTCCCGAAGCCCGCAGCATTTGGGCCGTCATGTTTTCCAGAACTCTGCCCTCATCGGTTCCCAGATTTCCAAATATAAGCTTGCGATAAATGGCATCATCAGAACTGCTGGAAGCATTCAGAATCTGCGTCACCAGCAATCCTGTATCCCCAAGATACATCTTGAAATTCGAGTGATCAGCCTTCCCTTCGAGCGCTGCCTGCGGTTCGGTCACATTCACACAAAGGTTCACGAGCATGGATTTGTCCAGGAACTCGATTGCCCCCAATGAGTTGCCATACCTGGCATTTTTCGACACCTTTGTAAAACGAAATATGGCATTCCGGTTTTCCAACTGATCAGGAATCGTCTCAAACATTGCTGCAGCTTTCCCATGGTCTTCCCGATCATATTTGTGCAGATCCTCTTCGTAAAGCTTTAGGATCGTCCGCTTTGTGAAATCGATCTGCGCATATGTGCGCTTGTTGACAAAGTCTGCAACGGCCTGCGGCATTCCTCCCACTGCAAGATAGGTGCGGAACTGTTTCATCGCCTGCCGAAAGATCTGATCTCCCAAAGGCCGCCGTCTGTCAAAGCATTCTTTGATATAGGGTCCCAACACCGTATTTCCCTGCGCCCATAGAAATTCCTCAAAATCCATTGGATACATCTGGACACTGTATTCTTCTGATGGTATTAGAATATTCTCAACATTTTTGCGAATACTGATGAGTGACCCAGTCTCAATGTAATCATATCGTCCATCCTGTACCAGAAACTTGACTGCCTGCCTGGCTGCCGGAAACAACTGCACTTCATCCAGGATAATCACCGAATGATGCACAGGCAGTTCTCTTCCCTTGAGGAGGAACAGATTTCGAAAAAAGATATCAATATCTCCAATATTCTCAACGAATAGGTTCTTAACATCCCGGCTCTCTCTGGCAAAATCCAGAAGCATGTAATCCTGATACTCGTTTCTGGCAAATTCCTCCGCAATCGTAGTCTTCCCAATCCGTCTGGCACCTTCTATCATCAATGCTGTTTTTCCTTCCGATAGCTGCTTCCATTTGCGCATTTCATCTGTCAATTTTCGACGAAATATCATTGTCTTGCCTGCACCCTTTCTGTCTTCTCGGCACTCCATTCTCTCGTATGGTAACGAAATTGAGAAATATTTTCAAGCCGATTTACACAAAATTGAGAAATGTTTTTCATCGATTCATCACGAAAATGAGAAATCTAATGTGGCCACATGACACGAAAATGAGATTTTTTTGTGTTTTTATTACCAGTTATCATAGTGATTGATTCCATATTGCTTGGCTTTCCTGCATATTCCTGCTGGTACAGCACATGCTATGCAGGGATCTTCCCGCCGGACACTTTCCCTTTTTCACTGTTTTCCATTCTCCAAAAGAATTGCCATGACAGACATCTGTCGTGGCTTTTTGATGAATATGCCGCCGCACACTCGTGACTTTAGTCGTGAGTAAGGCGGCATG
>JBJEYC010000501.1:0-21016 GCA_051886435.1 Lachnospiraceae bacterium | reverse complement strand
TTTGCGGAGCGGAGGTTGTCACGGTAAAAGCAGCCGTTCTGCAGCACCTCTCCGAACTGGAGATGCACCAGAGTGCCTGCCGGCACGCTGACATGCAGGCGAAAGATTCCTGCCAGGTTCTGTCCCAGATCCAGCACCGTCTCTCCGGCAGGCGTATGAATCAGCTCTCTGACCGGGACCTTGTGCTGCACGAAGACGGGAAGGCTCCTTCTCTCGGTGAGCTTTCCGCGGGGTGCCCCGACCAGAACGGCCGTCTGCGCCGGAAGCTCCGGCAGCGTATCATCCCGGTGCTCCCCGTCGTAGATGTTGGAGAAGGTGATCCGGGAGGCCCGGACCTGCCAGCTCTCGTCCGTTCCAATCACATCCTCCCTGCCGTCCTGATAAAGGATCCGGAGCTCTGCGATCAGCTTGTAGCCATCGCCGTAAAAGGGCTTCGGATTCCGGTCAAACCCAAACCGTCCCTTGTACCAGCCGGTGCCAAGAAGGACCCGAAGGACCGGCTCCTCTGTCTTTACGTGCTCCGTGACATCAAAGGTCTGGTACTGTACCCAGCGGTTGTAGTCGCTGCAGTAAGGGGTCAGGACTTCCTTCCCCACGCGCTTTGTTCCGATCTGTGCCTCATACATGCCAAGGCCGCAGATGTAGAGTCTTGCGCTGCGGATCTGTCCTGCGGGCTCCGAGAGCGGAAGGGCCTTTTCAAAGATGGGATGACGGTTCACACCGTTGCGATCTTCCGCGTCATCCTCCGCCGCAAATCCCCTGCAGCCGATCCACTTCGCCTGCCAGGGCTCCTCCCGCTTTCCGGACTCAAACCAGTTTTCTGCGCTCTCTGCCTCTTCTCCGGCGTCGGTCCGGACGGACACCGTCCAGACGTAGCGGGTGCGGGGCGCAAGGTCAAAATCCACCGGGGCAGCAAGACTGTCCAGGTTTTCCCAGCCGGTGTCCGCCACGATCTCCCTGGTCCCCGTCACGGGGTCCTCCCTGCGGACCACGATCCTTGCCGCGCGCTGCGAGGTTCCCGCAGCGTCCTCCACGATCCAGTGAAAGACCGGCTTCTCCATCCAAACCCCCATCGGGTGCTCCATGTGATTGACTTCACACGCTGTGATCTTCATTCTTTCCTCCCATTGACTGCCTTATGCAGCCTACTGCAGTTTCATCTTACCCTGCGTTTGGCCCGCACCGTTATGTCCGGATTTGCTCTTTTATGAACGGATTGGTCCGCTTCTTGCTGTGCCGAATGCGGCACCTGTTCCGATTCAGCCAGTTTTTGCCAGATGTATTGCATCGCATCGGAGCTTTTCCTGCCTGTGATTTTCCGGTTTTTCCCTGGCCGGAACAGAAAACACGGCGGGCCCTGACGGGTCCGCCGTGGAATCAGAGATGGTCCCTCGTTTTTCAGTCCGCCTTTGCTGCTTCTTTCTCTGCTTTCTGCTCCGCCTCATAGACTGCGATCTTCTTCTCAAGCTTCGAGAAGGCAAGGCAGCAGATACCGATGACCGCAACAAGGAAGCAGGGAACAAGCGCATACACGATGCGGATCATGAGAAGCGCACTTCCCGGCTGCGACGTTGCCGAGGCAGAGGAGACATAGCCGCCCGCCGCGAGCAGGGCCCCGGTCAGGTAGGCTCCGAGCGCACCGCCGAACTTCGTGGCAAAGCCGGAGAGAATACCGGCAGAGCCCTCCATGCGGCGCATGCCCAGCATCTCATTGCAGGTGCAGATGTCCATGATAAACAGGATTCCATAGTAGGCAAGCGGCAGCGTTGCAAAGGAACCGAGAAGATACCCGACAAGGACCAGCACCAGGTTGTCATTGGCAAGGAAGCAGATGCCATAGCCGACAATGCCAATGAGAGAGAACTCCGCGATCATCTTTCCCATCGAGCCGACCTTTTCCATCACCTTCGGGAACGTGAGCATCAGGGGCAGCAGAATGATGGAGAACGCGCTGGTGAAGCTCATCTTGCCCACATCTCCGATGATCCACTTGAAGAAGTAGGTTCCGGCTGCCAGGTTGGTGATGATGTTGTAGCAGAGCATGATGATGGCGAAGATCCAGGTGTACCGGTTTTTTGCAAACATGTGCAGGATCTCACGGACTTTGACGGGCTCTTTGGTCTCTCCCGCATCCACCGCCGGGTCCTCTTTGCAGAGGAAGAACCGAAACAGGCCAAAGAAGGTGGCCGGAATCATGAAGGTCGCAACCAGTCTGGTCCAGCCTGCGGGGGATGTGGCAACCTTTGCCATCAGAACCGGGAAGACAATGGAGAGTGAGATGGTACCCGCCATCGTGACGATGCCGCCGTAGGAAGCGATCTTGCGAAGGAGGATCGGATTGTTGGAGAAGTGGCGAATCGTATAGGGGTTGCTTCCCGTTGCGCGCAGAGTGGTAAAGATGGAGAACGTGAACGTGTACATCACGAAGATCCAGGCGCACTTTGCCACGGTCGAAAAACTCTCCGGGCAGGAGTAGAGAAAGATCGTGCAAAGCGTCATGCCGACAATACACAGCTCATAGGGTCTTCCCTTGCCGAGCTTTGTGTGGGTGTTGTCGACGATGTAGCCGCCCAGGACATCTGTGAAGGCGTCAATGATCTTGCTTGCCAGAAGCATCGTGCCCACAAGACCGACGTCGATCCCCAGCGTGTCGCTTGCGTAGATCGACAGGTAATTCAGCATAATCAGGTTGACCCAGCCCGCGGAGATGTCGGAACTCTTCCACGCCATGAGCCGCCCGAAGGAAAGATGATTCGGATCTTTTTTCTTTGCTGTGTTGTTCTTTTTCATGTCTTTTCCCCTCTCACCTTTGATAATTAAATCCACCGGACCGATTTGCCTTGCCGGTACCCGTCTGACAGGTTCCTGTCGTCTGCCATGTTAGCAGATCCAATCAGAAGGCACTTCTGTGTATTTGCGAACAAAGCAGTAAATTTGTTTTCTGTTTGTCCAGAACCTGCTACACTGGGTTCTGGAGAATTTCAGCGGGAGGAATTTCAATGGATCACAGGGAGCGAATCAACTTTTTTCACGAAATGCTCTCCACCTGCCGGAACCTGCAGATCTGGGAGTATGACAAAGATCTGAACCTTCTTACGAAGCCGTCGCCGGAAGACGAGCTCATGGCATACTTTTTCCGCTTCGGCAACGCCTGCAGCACCCTGCAGACATTTCTGCGCCCTGGTCAGAGCCGCCCATACCTTCTGAACAACAGCGCCAGCATGCTGTGGATCGCCGTGCCCTCGAAAGACCCGGAGGATCCGGTGCGGGTACGGCTTCTGGGGCCGGCGTTTATCAGCGAAAAAGGGGTTGCGCAAGCCCGCAGAATCGTCCGGACCGGAGATCAGCCCCTCGACATCCGGCATCGGCTCAACGATACCTTTGACCGGATTCCGATTGTCCCCATCCCTGATCTCTTTCAGTCCGCCCTCATGTTTGCCTATGCGGTAAATGAGGAGAAGTGGACCATCAGCGATATCGAACATCAGAACAAAGATGCGGGATATGACAGAATGCAGGAACAGCCGCCGGAGGATCTTCCCGACTCTCTGCGCCATGCGGGCGCCTGGGACGTGGAGCAGAAGCTCCTCGAAGCCGTCCGCACCGGGAACCTCTGCTACCGCGAAATCCGCTCCGAGGCCTCTGCCGTGAGCTCCGGCATCAAGAGCCGGGATCCTGGCTCCCTCCGGAACATGCGCGACTCGCTGATCATGTTTCTGTCCCTGACAAGCCGTGCCGCCATCGACGGCGGACTTGCGCCGGAGATCTCCTATTCCCTCTGCGACTTCTACACGGACGCGATTGAGAATGCGGACACCATGGCGGAGCTCCTGTCTGTCTCCAATACGATGTATGACGACTTTGTCCGCAGAGTCCACTGCTGCCGCACGGACAGCACCCTCTCCCGCCCCATCCGCCTTGCCTGCGACTACATCGAACTGCACTTTCGGGAGCCGCTCTCCCTCGGGACGCTGGCTGAACTGGCGGGATACACCGAGTACTACTTCTCACACAAGTTCAAGAAGGAGGTGGGGAAGACCCCCGCGGACTACCTCACCGAAAAGCGCATCGAATGTGCAAAGCAGCTCCTGTCCGGGACCAGCCTTCCAATCCAGGACATCAGCGACAGCCTGCAGTTTGGTTCCCGCAGCTACTTCTCCACGGTCTTCCAAAAGCTGACCGGTGTCTCCCCTTCCCAGTACCGCAGCGGTGCACGGCAGGAAAAACAGTAAGATCTGGATCCGCACAAAAAATCCGGACCCCGAAGGGTCCGGACGGAATGGTCTCTATATTTGCGCCTTACTTTTTGGGGATCTTCTGCAGCGTGTCGTTGAGCTCCGCCAGCTTTTCTGGCGGGAAGACATTGGCACCCGCCTTCTTGAGAAGCGTGGCAAGAGACATCCCCGCCATCATCTGCATCAGTGTCGTATTGTCGCCGCTGCTCTTTGCCACATCTCCCCGGGAGGCCGCAGCCTGCGCCAGAACCTGCCCGACAATGGCTGCCGCCTTCGGGTATTTCTGCAGCTCACCCAAAGAATCCGTGACTGCACAGAAGGCGGGATCGATCGCATCCCGGTCAAACCAGTTCGTGACCGCACCGGCGCCGCCGAAGATGTAGGACGTCTCCGGCTCTGCAACGCGCTCGATCGTCATGTGGTCCTCGCAGCTTTCCGCTTTTGCCGTAATCTGATGGGTTCCGGTAAGGGGAACGGTAAAGGCAAAGATCCTGTCATCCACGCTGTCCCCTCTGTGGGTGATCGTCTCCTGTTTCTTTCCATCCACAAAGAGCGTTACCTCCTGCAGATTGGAGTAGACCTTCACAAGCGTCTTTTCCTCTGCGCGCCGCACATACCCCTTGCTGCACAGGTGCACAAACAGATCTTTCCGGTTCCAGACGGCCCGGTAGAGATAGAAGGCGTCCTTTTTCGTCCTGTGGTCAAAGCAGACAAGGCCCTTCTGATTTTCTCCCTTCTTTCCGCCCTCGTCCCTGCCGTCTGCGGCAAAGTCAAACAGATTCCAGACAAAGGTGCACCACAGATACGGACGCTTTTCAATCATCCGCAGGATGTGCTCGTGATAAAGGCACTGGTATTCCTCCGTGTAATCGCCCTGCTCGGGATGGGAACTGTGGAACTGCGGATTGGCATCCGCGCCGTACTCAGAAAAGCCAATGCAGCGGTTCGGATAATTTTTGTGGAACGCATCAAAGAAGGCATCGTTCTGGCCGAGGTCTCCCAGGTACCAGCCAAAGTACAGATTGTAGGCGCCTGCATCCGGAATGTCGATGAGCGGAGAAGCCGTATCCAGCATGAACACATGGGCCATCACCGTGGGACGGGTGGGGTCCATCTGATGAGCAAGATCGTTCAGCTCCCTGTGGTTCTGCAGAAGGTCCTCGGTCACCGCGCCGGAGGCCGTGATCTCATTGGAGAGACTCCAGCAGGCGATGGAGGGGTGATTTTCACACTGGGTGATGAGCTCCCGAAGCTGCTGCAGGGTGTTGTCCCTGCCGTTTTTCATAAACCTTGTGATGAACGGGATCTCCGCCCAGACCACGATGCCGGCCTCGTCGCAGAGATCATAAAACTCCTGGGCGTGCTGGTAGTGGGCAAGGCGAAGGGCATTGGCGCCGATCTCCTTTGCCGTCTCCAGATCCTCCCGCATCATGTCCAGGGTAAGGCACGGGCCGACGCCCTTTCTGTCCTGATGCCTTGCGCAGCCGCGAAGCGGATAGACTTCCCCGTTCAAAAGGAATCCCTTTTCGGGATCGATGGCAACGGACCGGATGCCAAAGCGGACGCGCACGGTATCCAAAATCTCCTCTCCCTGCAGAAGCTCTGCCTCCGCGGTATAGAGGTAAGGATCCTCCATGCCCTTCCAGAGATGCGCATCGGGAAGGGAGAATGTCCCCTCCGCGGCATTGCCCGCAACCGGTACCAGCGCCTCCTTTATGGTCTGTCCTTCTCTGTCCCGGATCCGGATTCGGACTGTGCCTGCGCCCGTCACCTCGCAGCGGACACGCACTTTGCCGCTTCCGTCCTTTTCCGGAAGCGCGCGGACCAGGATGCCATCACCGCCATCCCCGGAGAGGGCAAAGTGCTCCTTTGGCACCGTGAGAAGGTACACATCCCGGTAGATGCCGCCGTAGAACGTAAAGTCCGCGTACTGCGGATAGACGCGGTCATTCGCCGCATTGTCGACCAGCACCGTGAGGAGATTCTCGCCGCCGTCTCTATGCAGTGCGTCCGTGACATTGACACGGAATGTGGAATACCCGCCCTCATGGCGGGCAAGCTTCATTCCGTTGCAGAACACTTCAGCTGTCTGCGAAGCGCCCCGGAACTCGATCCAGCACTCCCCGTCAGGAGAGAGGTTTGCCGGCGCAATAAACTTCTTTTCATAGGTGCAGGTTCCGCGCCAGTAGTCATTTCCGCCGTCCTGCCCATCGATGGCATTCCAGGTGTGAGGCAGTGTCACTGCTTCTCTCTCTGCCCCGTCTTTTCCGCTCAAAAATATCCAGTCGGTATTCCAAAGTTCTTTCGTCCGCATCCATGCGCTCCTTTTCCCTGTTCCGAATTTTACCTGTTATGCCTGAGTATATGTCCCCTGCCGGAATCAGATGAGCAGAAAATTCGTTTTTTCATTCAATTTTTCGTTCTGTTCGGCCGGCAAAGTCCGCAAAGTGTTCCTTCACCCCTGTCATGGTGATCCGGATCAGCTCATCCATGACGACCGCCATCTCCTCCGGTGAGCGCGTCTTTCCGTACTGCACCCAGTAGGTCAGCATGGCGGTGCAGCCGCCGGAGAGATAGCAGTACAGGAGTTTCTTCACGTCATCATCGTATTTTCTGCTGTCTGCAAACATCGGATTGTCCGCAAAAAGCGGGTAAACACTCCCAATCAGACGGCCTGAGAAGGAGGGATCCCCGTTCTTTCCAAAGAGCGGCCAGTAGTGCTCCATGTTCTGCCTCAGGATCTGCAGCATCTCGGTGAGTACCGGTACAACTCCCGTCATCCTGATCCGCCCCACTGCCTCCTGGTAGGAGGACAGCAGATCCTGTTCGGTCTTGTCCATAAGGTCAAAGACATCCAGGTAGTGCTTGTAAAAGGTGGTCCGGTTGATTCCCGCCTCCCTGCAGATCTGCGTCACTGTGATCCGGCCAAGAGGCCGATCCGTGAGCAGTTCCAAAAACACTGCCCGGATCCGCTCCACCGCGCTCTGCGTCCCCGCTCTTTCCTGTTTCACACCCAGTCTCCTTCCTGACAGGTGCCGAAACAAGTCAACAGATTTTAAAAATCTGCTGACTGTTCCGCTCCCCGTCCTTCCCCTATGCTCTGTTTGACAAAAAAAATGTTTCGTACCCGGTTTTTCGTTACCGGAAAGGATCATTGCCATGCAAAAATATGAGAAACTGTACGCCTCCGACTCCGTCTGGAAGGCGATCGCAAAACTTTCCATTCCCTCCCTGATCATCATGCTGCTGATGGTTTTCTACAACATAGCAGATCTGATGTTCATCGGACAGCTCGGCAGCACCGCCATGGTAGCCGCCATCTCCCTGGTGGGACCTTTGTTCTCTCTCCTGATGGCCTTCGCCACCATGATCGGCTTTGGCGGCGCCACGAGAATCACCAATGCTCTGGGCCGGAATGACCTGCAGCAAGCCGCCCGGATCTCCAGCGTCTGCTTCTTTGGCGGGCTTCTGGCGGGTCTTGCCCTGATCCCGGTTCTGCTTGCCGCGAGGTACCCGATTCTCAGCTTTCTCGGGGCAACCGATGAGACGATCGCCTATGCCGAACGCTACTACACGATCCTGACGCTGGGCGCGCCGTTTCTTCTGCTCTCCACACTCCTTGGCAGCATCCTGCGCTCTGATGGATCCATCCGGGAGTCCCTGATCGGGAACCTCTCCGGCACCATCGCAAACCTGATTCTGGATCCTTTGTTCATCCTGGCATTTGGCTGGGGTGTCTCCGGTGCCGCCGCCGCGACGGTCATCGGAAATGTTCTCTCCACCATCATCTATTTTCTCTGTGTGCGCCGCTCTAAGGTTCTCTCCCTGCGGCCCCGCGATGCCCGCCATCACATGGGACTTCTTGGCCCGGTCCTTGCACTTGGTCTTCCCAATGCCGTCAGTACCTTCCTATCCGGCATCTCCCAGACCTTTGCCAACAACCTGCTCAAGCCCTACGGGACCGACGCCATCGCCGCGATGAGCGCCGCCGGCAAGGTCTCCATGCTCACCACCATGCTGGTCATGGGAATCGTCATGGGCTGTCAGCCGCTCCTCGCCTACTGCCATGGCAGCGGCGACCGAAAGCGGATGCGCGATGTGCTCCTGCGGCTTCTTCTCCTCACCACGGCAATCGGACTTGCCGCGGCGGCAGGGAGTCTTGCGGGCCGCCGGGCGCTCATCGGCCTGATGCTCAAGCAGCCTGGTGCGGCCGACCTTGCCGCCTCCTTCGTCCCCTTCCTGATGTGCAGTGCCCCGGTCTGCGGCATCTACTACCTGTCGGTCAACTATCTGCAGGCCTCCCTGAATGCCGTCGGCGCCAGCGTCCTCTCCGCTCTGCGCCAGGGCGCCATCCTGATCCCCGCCCTCTGGGGCCTGAATGCCCTGCTGGGGGTCACCGGGATTGTCCTGGCCCATACGGTCTCCGACTTTGTGGCCGCAGCCGTCGGCATCCTTCTGTTTGTCATCCAGGTCCGCCGCAACCAGAGGGCCGATTCCCCGGTCCTGCAGCAGAAAGAGACCCCCGCTCAGTCATAGTCCGAGAGGCGCCACTCGTCCTTCCAGTCAATCCGGATCATTCCGGCAGGATGCTGTGCGTCCGGCTCCTCAAACACCAGCGGGAGCCAGACGTAGTCCGCATCCCGGGTGTTTCTCGTGGCATCGCAAAAGCAGAGGCGCACCGCCTCCTCATCCAGTCCCATGTCCGCCGCAAGGGCCGGGATTTCGCTCTGCCTTCCCGTGAACTGCAGGGCAAAGGCCTTCTCGTAGAATGCGGCCGGCAGGTCCATGTGGTCCGGCACCCACCGGTCCGCGCAGGCGATGTAGAGATCCCGCTTTCCATGCACCCGGAAGACGCAGGAGATCTGGGAGTGAAACGAGGTGTGGGACGAATCCCCGGGATGCGGATCGCCAAGGACGGTAAACGGGCCGTGGAAATCCTCCGCCACTGCTGCTTCGGAGGCATTCGGCAGGTATCCCGTCGTCCCACTGGTCAGAAGATAGTGCTTTCCGAGGCGGACGAAGTGGCAGGGCGCCTCCCGCACAAGAGGCGGGTGCGGATGCGGGAAATGCCGGGTGAATGTCCCCGTCACATCGGTGTAGTCCTCCGTAAGATCCGCGCAGATCAGCTCCGAATGCACGTGTTCGAAGTAGTAGTACCCTCTCCCGTCCTCACCTTTTGCAAGGTCAAAGTCCCCTGCATCCATACCAAGAGGCCGAAGGCCGGTGCGCACGATCTTGTAGGGACCTGTGAAGCGGTCCGCGGCAAGAACCGTGGACTGCTGGGTGCCATCCCGCATCATGACCTTAACCCAGCAGACGTACTTCCCCGTCTTTTCATTGTACAGGATGTGGGGCCGGTCGAGCATCTGGCTGGGATGCAGCGGGGAATTTTCATCTGCGCAGTCCGGCGGGATGATCAGCCCCAGATCCTCCCAGTTGTAGAGGTCCCGGGAGCGGTAGGCCCTGACGCCATAGGTCCAGACCCCGCTGTCCCCGGTCGTCTTCTCCTTGTTCTCCCCGTACCAGTAATAGACGCCGTCCTCCCAGAAGACGGAGCCCCCATGCGCCTGAATTCTCTCTCCCTTTGTGTCACGCCAGACCTGTCCCGGCCAAAAGCTCTGAAGCATCCCGCATTTCCTCCTTTGTGTGCCCGCCCCGTTTGCCTGGACGAACAAACGGGACTGTGCCAGCGCCCAGTCCCGTTTTCCCATCCGTTTTGGATTGTTGTTATCCTTCCTCGACAAAGTCTGCCAGAACCGCGTAGTCCTTCTCGTCCTCGCAGTCAACGCGGCCCCCGGCGAGGAAGTTGCTGCCGGCTGCGGCCGCGGTAAAGATGTACTGGGAGAGCGTGGACTTTAAGTTCAGGCTGTCTCCCTCGGTGGAGTGGTAGTAGACATCTGCCCTGCACTTTTTCACGCATGCGATGAACTTTGCCATATCAATGTTCTGCTTGAGTTTCACGGTCGATTCCTCTCTGCCGGTACTGTGCCGGCGTCATTCCAACCTTGTTGCGAAATACCCTGTCGAAGTAGCTGCGGGAGCCGAACTGCAGCTCCTCGCTGATTCTCTGGATGTCCTTCTGCGTGGTCAGAAGCTGCCGCTTGGCCGCACTGATCCGAATCTCCAGAATGTAATCACTGAGTTTTTCCCCGGTCTCCCTGGCGAACTTCCTCGTCAGGTAGTACTCGGAATAGCCCACCTGTTTCGTGAGCTGGGAGAGTTCCAGAGGCTCCATGTAGTGGTGCCGGATGTACTCCCGGACCCTGCGGACCTCCTGGGAGAGTCCTGAATCCTCCTGAAGGACCTTGACGTGGTCCAGGAACTCCCCATACATTGCACGCATGATCTCGCCGATGTCCGCGGTCTGCTCCGCCCGCTCGATGCGGCAGATGTATCGGTTTTCCAGAAGCTTTGCGGTCTGCAGTGAGACCCCGGCCTCCAGCACGGCCCTGGCACACAGTGCGCAGAAGATGATCAGGTTGTCCTTTGCCTCCCGAAGATCGTCCGAGAGGCCGAAGTGCTGGAGTTCCCCCTGATATCCCTTCGCCCGCAGCTCCTCTGTGTCAAAGGTTCCGGACTTCAGGTCATCCAGCATGACCGCTTCCATCTCCGCCATGCGTGCGTAGTCGTTTTTTACCGTCTGCTGCGTCTCTTCTTCCTCGTCTGCGGTGCCGGTCCGCTCCAGCAGAATCCGGTCCCGCTCATACTCATCATCATAGAGGGTGAAGTGAAGAAGTGCCGCATACTGCGCGGCCTGTTCATAGGACATGACCGGAATACTCTCCATTACCCCCAGGTACTGACGCTTGGTCTGAAGGGAGAGTGACATTCTCCCCAGACGATTCATCAGTGCCTCCGTCGTCACATTTTTCAGGAGGAAAGGTCCCAGGAGGATCAGGAGTCCCTTGTCCGTGCACCACTCCGAGATCCAGTGGATTTCCATGGGATCCTCCAGAATGTGCGGGTTCTGGTCCCTGTCCTGCCATGCCGCCTGCAGGACGTTGCCGATCTGCAGGAACACGCGCAGCTGCTCCTGGTGGTCAGCCGTGGAATGGAAAAACATTCCGTTTGCCCCGTAGCACCAGGCTCCCAGATCCGCCGCTGCGTGGATCTGACCTGCCATCAGCAGGAGTCTTTTCTCAACCTGCGGTGCTGCTGTTCTCTCCCTCTGTGTGTTCTCCACTGACATACTTCTTGCGATTCTCCTCGTTCACCCGGCGGATTTCATCAATATTCCGATCCAGCTTGTAGAAGCGGTAGGCGATGTAGACACCCAGGTAGAGCACCATCGGAATCAGGGAGTACAGAAGGCGGATCATGGTGAGCGCGGAACTCGGCTGCACGGTGAGGGTTCCGTCATACCCTGCAAGACCGATGAGAATTCCGAGAATTCCGGAGCCGACGCCGGCACCCACCTTGGAGGCAAAGCCGTTGACCGCGCTCAGCGATCCCTCCAGCCTCCGCATTCCCTTGTACTCATTGTACTCTGCAAGGTCGATGATGAGTAAGCCGGTCAGCATGGACATGGGGACAATACCGGCACCGGTCAGGAGGTTGCCGACGATCAGAAGCGCCACGTTGGAGCCCGCGAAGTAGTTGATCAGGTAGCCAGCGGAGACAACCAGCAGGCCGACCCGGATGACCTTCGCCACCGAGACCTTCTTCAGGATCGGCGGCAGGATGAACATCATCGGCAGGATGACTGCCTGGGTTGCTGCCAGAACGCCCATCAGCGCGACATTTCCCACGATGTGGGTGAAGTAGTAGACGTTGACACCCATGTTGGTGATGACGTTCATGATCAGTGTGGCGAGGGCGACGATGTAGATGTAGGGGTTGTTGCGCAGAACCTGGAAGACATCCTTCATCTTCACCTTCTCACCGTGGGACTCCACATCCACATTGCGGGTCTCCGGGATGAAGAAGAAGCGAAGCAGTCCGATCAGAGCGAGCGGGATGGCGAAGATCAGAACCAGCTGAATCCAGCCCTTCTGGGAGGTGGCCATCTTTCCCATCATGACCGGGAAGACCACATTGTAGATCAGGGTCATCAGCATCGGGATCATGCCGCCGTAGGTGGAGAGGGCCACATACTGCTTCTGCGTCGAGAACGCGCGGACCATGTACACGGTGCCGTTTGCGTTCAGGAAAGTCATGAAGACCGAGTTTGCCAGGCCATACATCACCAGGATCCAGACACACTTCATCACCAGTGAGTACTTCTCGGGGCAGCAGAAAAGTCCGACGGTCGCGGCCCAGAGACCGATGACACACAGCTCATAGGGTCTGCCTTTGCCGAGCTTCGTGTTGGTCCGGTCAACCAGATACCCGGCAAACAGATCGGTGATGCCGTCGATCAGTTTGCTGGCCAGAAGCAGGACGCCCACCGTGGCGGCAGGAACACCCAGCGTATCGGTACAGAAGATCGTGAGGTAGCCGATGATCATCAGGGCAATGCCCGTCGACCCGCCCCTGGTCGACCAGGCAATGAGTTTCCAGAACGGAATTCCGTCCCGCTTTTTCTCTGCCCGCTTCATCTTTCTCGTCTTCTTGTCATCCTTGGTCTGTTCTGACATATTTTTTTCCTCCCTTCCGAGTGGATTACCCCCGGATACCTTGCAGGTTGCCCTTGTTACATCGTTATCCTAAGGGGAAACCCCGATCTGCCATATGTCTGATTTCGACAACTTTGTCCCTTTTTGAACAACTCGGACCCCGCACCGCAGGTTTGGATGCGTCGCCAGACAGCAAAATGCCTGCGGGAGAGGGCGCGGTTTGCGCTCTTTCCGCAGGCATTTCCAGATCCTATTCGGTTTTTGACGCGGCAGACTGCCGCTCCTGCCGGAACACGGCGGTCCCGTAACCCGGCAGGGTCAGGGATCCTTCGATCTCTCTTCCGGTGGACAGATCCTGAAGCGGTGCGTGGAGGATCACCTCCTGCGCGCTTTTGTCGTAGTTCAGCACAAACAGGTACCGCTCCTGGTGATCGGCGCGCGCTGCAATTTCACAGCACGCCGGGGCGGTGAGGAGGCTGTCATAGGGGCCGGCCACAGCCAGCTTTTCGAGAAACACCTGTGCCGCTTCCTCCGAGAACGCACTTCCGAAGTAGTAGACGTGCCCCTCTCCCACCGGATTGTCGATCAGCGCGGGGACGCCGCGGTAATAGCTCTCCTGATAGCGCGCCAGCACCTTCGCCTCCCCCAGCGGTGCCAGCTCCTCGTTGAACAGGACGGTCTCGATCCGGGTTCCCTCCCAGTCGGCGTGGATGGTTCCCTCATCCTCCGCGACAAATGTGAACTCCCGCACCTCGCATCCCGCCAGGTCCCGGAATACGCCGGGCAGATCCTGCCGGGTGCACTGGCCGTTTGTCCCCTTCAGGCCGGCCCGGCAGCCGAACACCAGGCTGCCGCCCTGTGTGACATACTGGCGAAGAACCTCGGCCTGCCTCTTTTCTGCGATGACGGCTGCTGGGTAGAACAACACCGCGTACTTCACAAGATCCGCCGCCTGCGTGTCCTCCCGAAGGTACACGAAATCCATCGGCGTATGGGTGTGCTGCGCGGCGCGGCAGATGGCGGAGACAGACTGCTGCGCAATCTTCCCGTGCCAGGTATCCACCTCTGCATCCCAATTGTTGTCATAGGTCGTCACAAGGCCGACCTTTGCCTCGTAGGGCTTTCCCGCAGCCGCCCCGATCTTCCGGAGCAGTCCGTGGATTTTCCGAATCTCCCCGATGCGCCGGTTCTCCCGGCCGGAGTAATCCAGGATCCCGTGCCAGTAGATCTCCGCCCCCATGGTTGCGGTTCTCCAGCGGAAATAGCTGACGAAGTCCGCCCCGTGGGCGATGCTCTGCATGGTCCAGAGCGTGATCTGGCCGGGTCTTGGGGAGGGTGATGCCGCGCTCTGCGTTCCGCCATTGGCGCCGGACTGCTGCTCCATGATCCCGAATATCCCATGGATGGAGCGGACCTCATCCAGACAGATGGACGATTCCCGGTCCCCAAGGCTCCCCTTCGGCGGCCGGTACCCCAGCGCATTGGCCATATTCGGATAGGAGTCGTAGGTGAGAAAGTCAAGGCTCTCCTGCACCATCCTGTGGTAATCGACATCCGGAAAGATGCCGTTGGTTGTGATGAAATCCCCGGGCTTCAGATAGGGCCGGATGATCTCGCTCTGCATCTTTGCCCATCTGCAGGCGCTGTCAGAGACAAACCGCCTGTAATCCAGCATCTCATGGGGATTGTGGTTTCCGGACGGCGTCAGCCGCGGGACCTCCACCTCTCCCCAGCTGCTGTAGGTCTGATTCCAGAAGACGGTGCCCCAGGCCCGGTTCAGGTTTTCAATTGTCCCGTACCGGTCCTTCAGAAAGCTGCGGAAGGCCAGGGTATCGCTGTCCGAGTAGAACTCACTGACCTCGCAGTTGATCTCATTGTCGATCTGCCAGCCGATGACGGAGGGATGGGGCCCGTAGTGGGCCGCCAGCTTCCCGACCAGCTCCCGGACAAACCTCTGGTAGATGTCGGAGTTGTAGTTATAGTGCCTTCTTGCGCCGTGGCGGTACAGGGCACCGTCGATCCGCGCGTTGAGAACCTCCGGGTACCGCTGCGTCAGCCACGCAGGAGGCGTCGCCGTGGGCGTTCCGAAGATGACCAGCATGCCAGCCTTTTGGCAGTGCACCAGGAAGTCGTCAAAGAAGTCGAAGGTGAACACGCCCTCTCTTGGCGAAAAGATGTTCCAGGCAAACTCGGCAATGCGGATCACCTCGATGCCGGTCTCCCGCATCCTGCGCAGGTCCTCGTCCCACAGGGATGGATCCCACTGCTCCGGATAGTAGTCTGTGCCCATTACCAGGCGTGTTCCGTCCAGAAGTTTCTTCATTTTGTCTTTTCTCTCCAAGTCCTGTTCTTCACTCTGCGTGCTCCCGGGCCAGCAGAAGCATGCCCTCTTTTCCAGGGAGGGAGACGAGCGTCCGGCCCGACGCGCCGCGAAGAAGCAGGGTGTCTGTCATCTCCCAGGTGTCCACGAGGCGGATCTCATACTCCCGGTCCCCGGGCAGATTCAGAAATGCGATGCAGGGGCAGTTATGGGCAAAATACTGCAGAAAGACCTGCTCCCCCACGTGCCCTGCGCAGAGCCGGTTCCCGTCGAGAAAGCCTGCAAACTGCTCCTTTGGCATGCGCGCAACCTGCCGCATGACCTCCGGGACCTCAGCCGCGCGGGCCGGGTCCTGCATCTTCTCCAGGAGCTTCTCCTGGTCCATGGACGCATCCAGGGGATCCGGCTCGGGATCGCCGGGGAGGCTTTCCATCAGCGTGCGCAAAAAGGCAATGCGCTGGGGTGCCTCCCCGTGGAGTGTGCCGCCCTTGGCCCACCAGAGAATGGGATCCGTCCCGGTCTTTCCCGAAAACCAGGCCTTAGCCTCCTCCTTTGTGAGAAAGGTCTCTCCATGGGTTGCGTAGCCGCCAAGGACTGACGTTGTCCAGAAGCGGTGCAAAAGCTCCCGCCCTGTGATGTTTCCCCAGTTGTAGGGGAGATTTCCCTCATAGGCGCACTCGTCGAAGAGAACCGGCTTGTGATACCGCTCCTGGTAGAGGGGCGTGCGCATGACCGCGCTGCTCTGCAGGCAGACGTGGGTGGTCGAGGGATCCGAGAAGTCCCACTCGGTGATGCACTGGTGGTTCGAGAGGAGGTGCCCGTAGGGGTCCTTCCTGCGAAGGAGGGCGGCAAAGTCCTTCCACCAGCTCCTGTCAAAGCGGTCCATCAGGTCGTACTCGTTGGCAAGGCTCCACCAGAGGTTCGGGAAGGAGGAGAGCCGCCTTGCCGCATAGGAGAGATAGGAAAGGCACTGGTCTTTTGTCATCGCGGCAAAGCCCCAGTGGTCATAGGGGTGAAACAGGATGAGGTCCGCCTGGATGCCCAGTTGCCGAAGGCGCGTAAGGTTCTTCTCCAGCATGTCCCACCACGCATCGTCCGGCGTGGCAAAGTCAAAGCTTCCGTCCTCATGTCTTGCAAAGGGGAAGCGCTCCGGCTCTTCGTGGTTGAAGTCGTAGTACTTCGGGAAGAGGCAGAGCCGGATCTTGTTGAAAGGGGCATCTGCCAGCGTCCGATAGGTGGTCTCGAGGAGCGTCTGCCGCTGGTGGATCATCCCATAGATTGTCGTCCCCACGCTGAAAAACCGCGTTCCGTCCTCATAGGCAAGGTGGATGCCCTTTGCCTGCACCATGCCGTGCCGGCCGGGGTCCGCCGGCGCCACCTGGCAGGTCTCCTGAACCGGGTCCCCGCCGGGGACCTGGAACCGGACCGTCAGCGTCCCGGGCGCCTTGGGGTAATAACGGATCGTGTAGCGGCCGACACCGCGATAAAAGCCCTCCGCCTCTGTCGTCTGCGTGGTGCCGTCTTCTTTTGTGAGTATAAAGGTACCGGGGAAGCTTACCCCGATGGGGGCGCTCTCCTGGACGGCTCCTGTCACGTTCCACTCTGCTGTCTCATACTGTCTCAGGTTCAATGCCAGTTCTCCCTTCTGTCATTCCCGGATGGCAAGCACCAGAATATCCGGGGTCCCGGGAAGAGGTACGCTGGTCTTCCCGGCTGCATGATGCATACATCGGATTTCCTCCATCTGCCAGGTATCCAGCACCCGAATGGTGTAGGCGGCGTTCCCGGGGAGGGAAAGCCAAGAGGAGGATGGCTGATGTGCGCCAAAGTATCGAAGATAGGCCAGATCCTCTACCTGACCCGCGATATCCCGGGCACTGTCCTCAAAATCCTGGTAATCGCTGTCGGACATGGCGGCAAGGTCCCGCTGCACGTCGGTCATCCCCCGCGCCTGTTCCGGATCCGAGAGGCGTCTTTGCAGGACCTCCCGGTCATTGTCGGGATCCAGCGGGCAGGGGTCGATGGGTCCCGGAAGGGACTCCAGGACGGTTTTGAGGTACGCGATCCGGGGCACGGCCTCGCCCCGCAGGGTTCCGCCCTTGGCCCACCAGAGCACAGCGTCGTCTCCCCCGTCATCCGGCACCCGCCCCGCGTCCTTCGGGGCAAGGAGGGTCTCCCCGTGGGAGACGAAGCCTCCCAGCACATATCCCGTCCAGATGCGGCGCATCAGCTCGCGGCCGGTGAGATCTCCCCAGGAGTAGGGAAGATCTCCCTCATATCCGCACTCGTCCACCACGACCGGTTTGTGGAATCGGCGCCGGTAGGATGGAATGCGGATGGTGCGGACCGTCTGCAGGCACACGTGGGTCGTGTCCGGATTCGAGAAATCCCACTCCGTGATGCAGTGATGATTGGAGAGAAGATGCCCGTATGGGTCCTCCCGGTGCAGGAGAGCTGCAAAATCCGGCCACCAGGATCTGGCAAAGTGCGTCATCGTGTCGTACTCGTTGGCAAGACTCCACCAGAGATTCGGAAAGGCAGAAAGCCGCCTTGCCGCATAGGATAGCGTGTCCTCGCACTCCTTTTTGGTCATTGAGGCAAAGCCCCAGTGGTCATAGGGATGGAACAGGATGAGATCCGCCTGGATGCCAAGATCCGCAAGGCGCCGGATCGTCTCCTCCAGCCGGCTCCAGAAGGCTTCATCCGGCATGGAGAAGTCAAAATGCCCATCCGCCCCCCGCACAAAGGGGAAGTGCTGCGGCTCCTCCCGGTTGTAGAAAAAGTATTTGGGAAAGAGGCAGAAGCGCACCTTGTTAAAGGGGGACGCGGCAAGCGACCGGAGGGTCTCTTCGAGAAGATCCCGGGTCTGGTGCACCATGGCGTAGACCGTCGTCCCGACGGGAAGATACCTTGTCCCGTCCTCGAAGACAAAGGAGGTTCCCAAAGCCTTCACTATGCCGTGACACCCCGGGGCTGCCGGGAGCACCTCCTCCCTGCCGGAAAGACGGACGCCTTTGGCAAAGAGAGGCGAAGGCTCGACCATATAAGTCAGGGTGCCGCACGATTTCGGAAGGAAGCGCACGCAGAAGGTGCCGTCTTTCCGGCAGAATCCCTTCACCCGCTTACTCGTCACCGTTCCATCCCGCTGCGCCAGCGTAAATGTGGCAAAGCAGGCAGCCGTCACGACTGCCTGTGTACCCACTCCGGGAATGTTGACTTCAAAGCACTCAAACTGACGTGCCATGTACTTCTTCCTTTCCGGAAAGCTCTGTGATCCGCGCAGTGGCAAAGAATGTCCGGTCTCTGCCCGCGATCACCTGATCCTTCGTTACGAAATAATTTCCCTGGAGCCGGATGTCCTCTGAGCCCGATCCCACGAGAACGCGGACCTCTCCGTGCTCGGTGAGAAAGCTGCCGTCCGGCTGTGAAAAGGCAAGTTGAGAAGGCGAAACCTCGAAGACAACCTCCTTTTTCTCCCCGGGGCAAAGCGCCACCCGCGCAAAGCCGGCAAGCTCCATGACCGGACGGGTTCTGGAGGCAAAGACATCTTTGAGATAGAGCTGCACGGTCTCCGTGCCGGCAATCTCTCCCGTGTTCTCCACCGTAAACCGGACCGTGACCTGCTCTGCGGGGCCCACCTTGTCCGGGGAGACTGTAAGCCCATCGTAGGCAAACGTCGTGTAGGAAAGTCCCTGTCCAAAGTAGTAGCGCGGGCGGTGGGGCATGTTGACATAGTCCGGGAAGCCCACAGAGCTTCCCTGATGCCAGCAGGATCCATTCGGGTGGTTGTAGTAGACCGGGATCTGTCCGGCGCTCCTTGCGGTCGTCACCGGCATCTTTCCGGAGGGGTTCACAATGCCCCGCAGAATCCGGGAGATGGCCTTCGCGCCAAACTTTGCGGGGCTCCAGGCCTCCAGAATTGCATCAAGGGTCCGATCCGCCACATCACTCGAGATCGGTCTGCCGTCGAAGTGGACACCGACCATGGGCTTTCCCAGCGCTTTCACTTTCTCCAGAAAGGCATCCTGCGCTGCCGGCAGGTTGATGTCAGTGGAGTCGACACCCTCCGCCATAGAAGCGATGGAGCAGGTGCCGTGCTTTCCGCCAAGGGTCAGAATCACCACATCCGCGTCTTTGCATGCTTCCAGTGCATCGGCAAAACCGCTCTGGTCGTCCCCCGCGATGTAATAACCGTGGGACCAGGTGATGACCGCATCCGGAAGGTCCTCCCGAAGCGTCTCCACCAGGTTTTTGCAGTCCGGAGCAATGGTCTTTAGGACGGCGTCGAACTCCGGGGTCTCGTCGAGCTGGATCTGGGTGCCGGGTACCTTCTCATAGTCGCCGCCAAGCGAGCCGCTCTCCCCGACGCCTGCCGTCGAGTTAACCGCTGCGACCGCTCCTTCTGCCATGGAGAGGTGGGTATATCCCCCAAACATGTCCCTGGCGTTTGCCGCGTGGGGTCCGATCACAGCGATCCGAAGGCCCTTACCCGTGAAGTGCGCCGGGTCCGCGCCATTTCCAAGGCTCTTTGCCAGCGGCAGGATGCCGTCGTTTTTGAGAAGCACCATGGACTCCTCTGCCGACTGCAGGGAGAGGGCATCCGCCTGCCTGTCGTTGAAGGCCCGGGCAAGGTTCTCCCCTTCCTCAGCAAAGGGATGCTCAAACAGCCCCATCCGGAACTTGGCCTCGAGGATGTTTTCCACCGCCCGGTCGAGGGCTCTCATGGCAGGGCTGTCCTTTCCCTGCGCCTTAAGAAGATCCCGGAATTCTTTGCTTCCAAAGACTTCCCCGTCCGGGAGTTCGCAGTCCATGCCGCAGACAAGGCTCTGCAGGCCCGCCTCGGCAGCGGTCTCCCCGACGCACTGGACGCTGTGGATGTTTCCCACCGCGCCGTAGTCGGAGATGATGCACCCGGAAAAGCCCATCTTCTCCCGCAGCAGGTCATGCAGGATTTTCTTCGATGCAGAGGCCGGCTCCCCCGCGATGCTGTTGTAGCAGGGCATCACGCCGCGCAGATGAGAGAGACTGATCGCCGCCTGAAAGGGCTTTCCATAGATCTCCAGGAGCAGGGCATCTCCGGCATCCGTGTTGGAACCGTGAATGCCGCCCTGAGAGCCGTGGAAACCGAGGAAATGCTTGGCGCAGGCGTCGGCATGGCGGCCTGCCGCCTCGGTCTCCTGAATGCCCGCGGTGAAGGCAGCCCCCATCGCACTGGCCAGGGTCGGATCTTCCCCATAGGGCTCACCCTGCCGTCCCATCCGGGAATCCCGGGAGATGTCCAGGACCGGCGCCAGGATCTCGGTGATGCCTGCGGTCAGCTCCTGCGCCGCGACCTTTTCCGCGATCTTCTTCTCCAGCACCGGGTCAAAAGAGGCACCCCGGGCGATGCCGGCGGGGTAGTTGGTGGAGTCCTGGATGAAGGGCCCGCAGATCCCCTCCATGTGGAAAGTGGCCGGGATGTGGTGGGGGCTTTTTTCCATGATCTTCTTCTGAAGATCCCGCTGGAACTGCGCGCACTCCTTCGTCGTGGTCATCTGCCTTTCAAAGAGCGTAGAGACGTGGCCGATGCCATGCGCATAGCACTGCTCGTAGGCCTTTTTCCGCTCTGGGGATGCCTCGGCAAGCGCCTTGGGAAATCCCCACATGCCCCGCACCTGGGCGAGCTTTTCATCCAGGGAGAGTTCCCCAAGGAGCGCCTCGGCGCGCTCTCTTGGCGAAAGATTCGTGTTTTCGTATGCCTTCATTGCCATCCTCCGTTTCCGCAGCTGCACTGTGCTGATGTTTTCTTCTCCCGGTGCGGATGACGCTTTCCTCCGGCCAGGTCTTTCCTTATTCCTCAACGATGACGCGCACCCGCGCCAGATTCCGGATCCTGGTGAAGGGATCCTTCGGATTCCCATCCCGCT
>JBJEYC010000500.1:0-4290 GCA_051886435.1 Lachnospiraceae bacterium | reverse complement strand
CTGATCTCCTCGCGGGAATCCTCGTTCATGTAATCGCCGTAGGCCTCCTCGCTCCAGATCTCTGCCTTGGTGCCACAGCCAATCCAGACCACGTCCTTGTCAATGCCAACCTTCTCCCTGGCCTTCTGGGGAAGCAGGATTCGTCCCTGCCGGTCCACCTCCACATCAAAGGTGCCGGAGGTGAAGTAGCGCACCAGTTTTCTCGTGTCGGGCCGGTTTTGAGGCAGGGCGCTGAGTTTTTCATAAAAGGACTCCCACCCCTCATCGGAGTAGACGGTGAGACAGTTGTCCAGGGAGACGCCAATACGAAAGGTGCTCCCCAAAAGGTCACGAAAGCGCGCGGGCACAATAAGGCGCCCTTTGGCATCAAGCGAGTGATGATATTCTCCCGTAAACCCTCTGTTCACCGTGTGCGCGCCTCTCGTCTGTTCCTGGAAATCTACCACTCTCTCCCACTTTTTGGGCAGAATTGGGATTTCCTCCCACCTTGTGGCATAAATCATAGCGTATGATTTGTTTGAAATCAATACCCCGGAAAAGGGCGAAATTGCCTGTCTTTTCAAGCTTTTCGGCTATCTCCACCATATCTTGTTGTCTCAAAATTTCGTGCCCCAAGATGTCCATTTTCCCTTTTATGGACATAAAAAAAGAGCCTCCGCAGAAGCCGTTGTTTTTCTGCGAAAGCTCCGGGTGGGAGGATTTCCCACACCAGATGGAATGCTCCATCCTCTTATTCTGATTTGCGCTCTGCCTGATCCTTCCCGTCGGCAGCACCGGTGGGATCTTCTCCCACCTCTGTGGGAGCATCTCCTTCATTTTGCGGTTTGCTCTTTGCTTTTTCGCTTTCCTCCGGTGTCCTGGTGGGTGTATCTCCCACTGGGGCAGATGTTTTTTCATCTGCAGGAGCGGACGCATTGTCCGTCGAAACGGGTGTTTCATCCGTTTTGTTTTCCTGCACGCTCTTCTGGTATTCCTCCAGGGTGTCAAAGGAGTTGGGATCCTCCGGATCAGGATTCTTTCCTCTCCTCTTCGCCTGCCCATCGGCATTGCTTTCGCTGCCTGGGATCTGCAGGGTCCAGAGCGGGATGCGGGCTGCGCCCGCCTGTTCCAGCTTCTTTACCCGGCTCCTGCCGTAAATATCCAGCACAATGGAGGCCACCAGCATCACAATCGCCAGCACCATGGACACCGGGATCGTGGTTCCTGTGATGTAGAGCTGATCCGTGCGGATGTACTCGATCCAGGCGCGGCCAAGACCGTATCCGCCAAAATACAGCAGCATGATCTCGCCGTCGAACTTCTTCCTCTTCCGATACCATAACATGATGCACAGGATCATCAGGTTCCAGAGACTCTCATACAGGAACGTGGGGTGAACCTGAATGTAATTGGTACCAGCCTGGATATGGGAAGCAAGATCCGCCGTGATGTCCCGCTCCCGCACCATCGCAATCGGAAGGCGCATTGCAAAGAGGTTGTCGGTGTAGCCGCCGAAGACCTCCCGGTTGAAAAAGTTGGCCCATCTGCCGATGATCTGGCCCAGAATCAGGCCGTAGGCAGCGGTATCCAGCACCACCCGAGGGCGGATCTTCTTCACATGACAGTACACCACTGCGGTGATAACGCCGGCGATGACGCCGCCGTAGATGGCAAGTCCGCCGCCGCGAAGGTTGAAGATCTGGATCGGATCATCCCGGTAGGCATCCCAGAAAAAGATCACGTAGTAGACCCGGGCGCCGATGATGGAAAAGATGATCAGCCAGATCGAGATGTCCCAGTAGGTGTCCGGGTTTTGGTTTGTCTTCTTTGCGATGTGCGCTGCCAGCGCGATGCCGCAGAGCATGCCGATCGCAATCACGATTCCATACAGTGCGATGGAGAAGTTCCCGATGGTGATCGACTTCGGCACATTCCGAAGGTAGATCCCCAGGTTTGGGAACGCGATATCCATCGTGTCCATCATATCCTGCATGTGCTCTCCCTATATGCTTCTTTTCTCATACGTTGAAGCGGAACAGGATCACGTCGCCGTCCTGTACCACGTAATCCTTGCCCTCCATGCGAACCAGGCCCTTCTCCCGCGCGTTGGCAAGGGAGCCCTCCTCCAGGAGGGTCTTCCAGTTAACCACCTCTGCCTTGATGAAGCCGCGCTCGAAATCAGTGTGAATCTTGCCAGCCGCCTGCGGTGCCTTGGTGCCGATCTTGATCGTCCAGGCTCTGGTCTCATCAGGACCTGCCGTCAGGAATGACATGAGGCCAAGCGTCCGGTAGGATGCCTTGATCAGCTTGTCCAGACCGGACTCGGTGATTCCAAGATCCTGCAGGAAGACCTGCTTCTCATCATCCTCAAGCTCGGAGATCTCCGCCTCCATCTTGGCGCAGAGGACAAATACCTCGGAGCCGTTCTCCTTGGCGTACTCCCGGACTTTCTGCACGCCGGGGTTGGAAGCGCCGTCATCCGGGATGTCATCCTCAGACACGTTGCAGGCATAGATCACCGGCTTCCAGGTCAGGAGGCTGTACTCCTTCATCCAGCGGAGCTCATCCTCATCGGTGACCTCCATAGAGGAAGCGGGCTTGTTCGCCTCCAGCGTCTCCTTGATGCGCTTTAAGAAGTCCAGCTCCCTGGCGGCATCCTTGTCCATGCGGGCAGTCTTGGCAACCTTGGAGATCCGGCGCTCCAGCACCTCCAGATCTGCAAAGATCAGCTCCAGGTTAATCGTGTCGATGTCACGCATCGGATCCACCGAGCCGTCCACATGGGTGACATTGGGATCCTCAAAGCAGCGCACCACGTGCACGATTGCGTCGCACTCACGGATGTTTGCGAGGAACTGGTTGCCCAGACCTTCGCCCTTGGAAGCGCCCTTCACCAGTCCTGCGATATCAACAAACTCGATCACCGCAGGGGTGACCTTCTTGGACTGGTACATGGCACCAAGCTTCTTGATTCGCTCATCCGGCACCGCGACCACGCCGACGTTGGGGTCGATGGTGCAGAACGGATAGTTTGCGACATCCGCACCTGCTTTGGTGAGGGAATTAAACAGAGTGCTCTTTCCAACATTCGGGAGTCCGACGATTCCTAATTTCATCTCTTCTTCTATCTCCTTAAAAAGTCTTTATTTCTGGGGGCTTTACGCGCCAGCCTTTTCAACCGCGTGCCACGGGATAAGTCTTCGCATTGAGTTTGACAACACTTTCAGCGCGTTGGCCACGAGATCTATCTTTCTATATTTTTCATTCTCTGTGATATGGACATACACAGATTTACGGTGATACCGATGGTGAAATGGCCTGAATCCTGTGTGGGATCTTCAGCTTTATTCCAGCCTCGATGCATCTGGTGACAAATGTGTGCCTCGGCACATGCATCGAAAAACGAGGGATATCATCGTTCGGTTCTCAAAGTCAATGCCGCTACACCTAAGTCCGATCAGCTCTCTGATCCGAAATCAGGTCTGCAGTACAAAACGGTACTGACTTTCGTGTCTGTATTCAGTGACAGTTTCCAGATTTTTCTCTGTGTTTCAGTCTTCAGAGGCTCTTTTTCTGAAAAGGTTATTTATCAACGAATCCTGCACGATAAGTCCTGTTGTTCTGTTGATAAATTCTGTCTCCGATCTCCTATCCTTTCAGATCTTTTCTATATACAGGCTCTTTACTAAGTTAAAAAAGCCCCATAAAATTAGCGTAAATATCATACACTAATCAGGGGTCTATTGCAATGTCGCTTCCCTCTCGGGGAGAGTAACAGGTTTATATCCCTGAACCAATTCACTGGTTTGGGGAGGTAAAGGCATGAAGGTGCGGGCAATCTCTCCGGCAAAGTACCAATACAGCCTGGTCTTTTGACCTCGGAGCAGTCAACATGATGATGCGTCAACTGCCTGCTTTTGGCAGTCTACTAAAGCTTCAAATATTGTAGCTGGTGTTTTATGCTGGTATAATTTTGGAAATATCTTTAGAAAAGTAGGCCAATATTGAGAGCAGATGGATTGCTCTGAGGAGCAGGGATGATATACATGGATCTGGGTCTGAAAATTTCAGCTTTCATTATCTCCACCGGCTGCAGTCTGATGGCCTTTCACAACCGCCGTATGCGCACCTCTCACTGGGCCGGATACATGATGATGAGTATCGATATCGCCATCTGTTCCGTGATCGCGTCCCTCATCACCGGCTTTGAACGGGCGGGAAAACCATATTCGGATCTTTTGGTGTTTCCCCTTGAAGGCGTCTACGACATCATCCACTGCCTCATCGGTTTTCTTCTCCTGTATTACGTCA
>JBJEYC010000499.1:0-4317 GCA_051886435.1 Lachnospiraceae bacterium | reverse complement strand
TCAAGAACTGGGAAATCCGGCTGCGGGGACAGTGGCCCGCTGCCTATGGCAATGTATACGGAAACCCGAAATTTCGGGACGGCTATTGGATTCACACCTCCTCCCTGATGGGATATGAACTCCACGGGGACATCCTGGAACTCTACACCTGCCACAGCAGCTACTACTGCCGTCTGGCATGTTTCAATCCTGCCTCGAGCTGGGAGACCCTGGAGCGGTTCCTGCGCACGGGAAGACGCTTTGGCTGCAGTGGGGAAAATATCGCGGAAAAGATCCGGGAGGCAGTCCGGGAGCAGACGGTAGAAGAGAACTCCGAGGAGGAACTCGCAGTGCCGGAGGAGGACAGAATTGTCCTGATACTCGACAGCGCCCGGGAAGATTACTTTTCGGAAGTCAGTGCCAGGGGATGGGGACGTTCCTATCGGACCAGACGCCATCTCGTGCAGCACGCCATGCGTCAGGATATCGTTCTTGTCGGCATAGCCTGCGGCTACAGCGCCGATCCTCTGGTACAGGAAGTGGACTTTGCTTACTTCCCGTTTCCGGGCAGCCGCATTCAGTTCCGCGACTGGCCCACGGGCAAACTCCCGGTGTATCTGAAAAACGGCGGTACCAGGGATATGGAATTCAATACGCCATATGGGGATTTTGTGGTGCCGGGAGGTGTCTCCATCCGGCCGGAGGGCGCAGACGGGACACTTCGGGCCAGAGAGCACATCGCTCCCAAAACCTCCTTTGGGCAGGTCCTTCCTGCGGAGCGCCATGTGCAGGAGGGGCAGAGCGGCAGCATCTACTTTTCCCAGGATACCCGGGTTATCACCGAGCGGGACCGGAAACAGGCTTAGGTCTTCTCTCTCCACAGGGCGGATACAAAGTCTAATAATTCTATGATAAAGCGAAATTAAATAGAATTCGAAATTTAATTCGTCACAGGATAGATTTTCCTCTTGAAACGGGTCGTTTTTCTGTTATCATGGGATCAGAGAAAGACAACCATTTTGAATCCGATTCAGGGGGAAAGGCAGATGAGAAGACGATGGATCAGACTGTTGACGGCGGTTGAGGCAATGGTTCTTGCCGCTGGGATGCCGGCTCGGGCAGGGAAGATCGAAGACCTGCTCCCGGTGGGCAGCTATGCAGGGGATTACTGCTATGTGGAGCACTCCGGGGCGAACACCATCCGGGGCGCCCAGCTGGCAGGGCTATGCGAGGTGGACAGGGTTTACAAGGACGTGGGAAATCTTGCCTACCTGGATCTGGGAGTGGGAACCTTTTCCAACGGTATGTACGGGCTGGTCCTGAAGCGGAGCGACTACGCGGCGCTTCTGGAACTCCATGGGCGCTGCCAGAAGTGGCTCTCGGAACATCTCCCGGAGATCGTCCCGGAGGGCACGCCCTGGAAGGAGGCACTGGGGATCTGCGCGGATTGGGTCGCAGATCACATGATCTATGACCGGGGTGCGCTGCAGGATCCGGTTCGAATGCGGGCATATCAAAGCGCACTTTCCTGCTTTTTTGGCGGCACCGGCATCTGTTCCACGTATGCCACTGCCTTTGACAGCATGGTGCACTATCTGCCGATCGATCCGAATACCGCAAAGGTTTCCTGGCGGACAAAAGATCCGATTCACCTGGAGACAAAGTATGTGGGGAACGATGCGCACATGTGGTCTGCGGTCTGGGAGGAGGACGGGTGGCACTTTTACGACATCACCTTCTATGATAACGATGGCGGGATGCGTCGTCCGGAATATCTGGACATGGGTGAGACTGCCCTGCGTGACGGTTTCCACGATGTTATTGATACCTATTTTGCAGCGGATGAGCAGGTCTTTGCCGTTCCGCTGCCACAAACCTGAAAAAAGAGCAAAACCGGATGCGGGATACACCGGTTTTGCTCTTTTGCAATAAAAAAAGATGATGTAGGGGAAGCACCATCTCATTCGGAAAGCCTTGGCATTGCAGGGGGGTTACAATGCAAAAGCAGTTATATTCATTCTCGGGAACCTCTCGGTTCCTTTTCTTTACATTCATATACTACGGCAACGTTTCCGGAATTACTTGCCAGATCACCGGAATAATAAGCCAAATCTTGCAGACTGTTTTACGCTTCTTACATGATCTTTTCAAAAACAGGCCTGAAAGTGCCGGGCATTACGTCCGATGTTTCCCCACAGTGCCAATAATGTCTGAAATATAAATGAAACATCACGATATATCAGACATCTATCGGAACCGTTTTCAAGCCAAAACTTGCATTTCGATCCAGGCTTTCGGCGAAACTGCACGAAGAACCGGCACAGAAACAACGGAGAAAATACAAGCTGCACAAGAAAAGCGGGAAGGGGCTGTGCGGCAGTACAATAGGAACATGAAATATATATCAAAAAGATGAAATATATATCAAGATTTGCAAATATGTTTCCGGACGTCGTGCTTATCACAGAACCCCTCAGAAGTTCAGAAGAATTTCGATTAAAACAGGTAATAAGGCTGAAAATGCAACACTTTCAGAATATATTTCCAAACCATCCCCGGATGGGGAGTATGCCCCGCAGCGATTCCTCTCTATACTGAACCTTACAGGGAAACAGAAAGAATGAATTGGGGGTATGAAAATGAAACCAAGAAGGAGGAATCAGGCGCTTTGGATCGTTACGGCAGCGGCCCTTTGGGGCATTGCGCTTGCTGCCTTTCCGGCTGCGGTATTGGCCAAAGAGCCGATGTGGCTCACCCGGGAGTCAGCAGCGGTTCAGGAGAAAACGCTCGCTGCTGACAGGGAGAGCCTTTCCTTTTCGGTGACGTACGGATGTGAAGCAGCAGAGAAGAAGGTGATCCTCACAAATGAGAGCGGCAAAGATCTGACGGTCTATCTCAGAAGTGAGGGAGCATTTTTTACCGCGGGTGGTGCGGACTTTGTCCCATCAGCCACAGACGGTATCCTGGAGGCAGTGATTCCAGGAGGAGAAAGCACGGGGCTCGTGCTCTCGCCCCGGGAGGATCTTGCGCCAGGAAAGGCGGCATATTCGGAGAAGATCCTGATCACGGGATCAGACGGGAGCCGGGCAGAGATCCTGGCCGGCGTGACTGTCTCCTATGACAGCAAGGCACCTGAGATCCTTGCGAATGGGGATCCACTCACAGAGGAAACGTACAAAGGAGACGTTGTGCTTACTGCAAAGGACTGCCTGCTTTCTGACGATCCGGATGGTCCCTATCAGGAAACGTGGAAAGTGCCGGAAGTCGAAAGCAGGGTTACGCTCTATGCGAGAAGAGAAAACGGTGCCATCACAGCGCCGGTGTCTGTCATCATCCCAAGAAGCAATGAAGTAGAGGAAGAGACCCCAAAAGCCAATTCCTGGACCGTGCCCCTCTCCATAGAGAGCTGGACCATTGCGGAGGTTCCCTGTGAACCAATCGCTGAGGCGGCAGAGGGAGATGTGACCTTCCGCTACTACGACAGCGGCAAAAACCCGCTCGATGACAAGCCCACCAAGCCAGGCCTATACTTTGTTCGTGCCATGGCGGGGGAGGGAACGGATGATGAGCTGGTCTCTGGGTTTGTCGCCTTTTCGATTGAGGATGCACATGCCTTTGGAGACCCTGCATTTGTCTGGGGGAGCGGCCACCGCTCAGCCAGCGCTGTGTTCACCTGTCTCTATGAGGAGGAACACCGCCAGATCCTGCCTGCAAAAGTCACAATCACGCAGAAAGCACCTTCCTGCGAAGAAGTCGGTGCCTGCATTTATACCGCGCAGGTGAGCTTTGCGGGAAACGTCTACGAGGATACCTGGGAAGTGGAGATTCCGGCCCTCGGTCATGCGTACGAGAAGGCGGTCTTTACCTGGTCGGAGGAGAACAGTGCCTGCCGCGTGGAGTTTGTCTGCACCCATGATGCGGACCATACGGTAACGTCTGACTGCAGGGTGACGAAAATCATCACGAAAGAGAAGACCTGCACGGAAGCAGGAGAGGCGGTTCTGACTGCAACAGCCCTTCGTCCGGATGGAACGGTCTGCTCCGAGTGCCGGATCGTGGAGATCCCGGCAGGGCACAACCCGGTTCAGGAGGGGGAGCAGGTCATTTGCAGTGACTGCGGAATCGTCCTGGAGAAGAGTGCGGACGGCGCGGATCATGAAGAGAATCCATGAGAAATTTTTTGGTAGACAGCACGGCAAAAGCTTGTTAGAATTTCGCTTGTTTGAAAAACAAGTTTTGATCATACCTGATCGATAAGGAGAGACGAATGATTCTTTGCTGAACATGGAAATGAGCAGACCGAAACCCAACCGGGATATCCTGCCTGTGGCAGGTTTT
>JBJEYC010000498.1:0-4335 GCA_051886435.1 Lachnospiraceae bacterium | reverse complement strand
GCATGACGGTCTGGACATCTGCGAAGTCGAGGTTGATGATAGCCGGCAGATTGATCAGATCCGTGATTCCCTGGACAGCCTGCTGCAGCACCTCGTCTGCCTTCTTGAGGGCATCCGGAAGGTTGGTGTGACGGTCCATGATCTCCAGCAGCTTGTCGTTGGGGATCACAATCAGGGTATCTACGTTGGGCTTTAATTCCTCAATACCGGAGGCAGCGCGGGTTGCACGCTGCTTTGCCTCAAAGCTGAAGGGCTTGGTCACAACACCGACGGTCAGAATGCCCTGATCCTTCGCAATCTTTGCAATGACAGGAGCTGCGCCGGTGCCGGTGCCGCCGCCCATGCCGCAGGTCACGAACACCATGTCCGCACCCTTCAGAGCCTGGGAGAGCTCCTCCGTGGATTCCTCTGCAGCCTTCTTGCCGACCTCGGGGTTGGCGCCTGCGCCCAGACCTCTTGTCAGCTTGGCACCAATCTGGATCAGCTTCGGGGCCTTGCAGCGGTGCAGGGCCTGAACATCGGTATTCACACCGATAAAGTCAACGCCGCTGATCTCCTGCTCCACCATTCTGTTGACTGCGTTGTTTCCGCCGCCGCCGACTCCCACGACGATGATCTTGCATGCTGTTTCGTTTTCGTCTGTTTTAATCTCCAGCACTTTGGTGCCTCCTTAAACCTGAAAATTGAACGCGATACGCCGCTCGTAGAGTTCCTGCGCATCGGAAGTAGTATGCGCAAAATCTCTGTCATATCTTTACATACTGGGTAATCATACTATTGAATTCGGGTTTTCGCAAGGCTTTTACCAATTCCGGTCAACCAATTTTTCACAAGAAAGGTTATGTCCTCTAAGGAGTGACCGCCTCAGTCCCCTGCTGTACGCTGGCGGCAGTGGATGCGGCCTCTTTGGAAGGCACACTCTCCCAGGTGGCTCCGGTGGACGCAGCCGTCCCATCGGTGCTGGCATCCGCAGATTCTTCAGCCGCCTCTGTGCTGCCCGGGATATCCTCCACAAGGCTCCCGGATGGTGTGGCATCGCCGTCCGTGATCGTAATACCGCTCGGCGCGGTATCGGACCCCGGCTCCTCTGTGGAAGCCGCCGCGGCCTGAGCGGCTGCATCTGCCCCCTCAGGAACCACGACCGGGACCTTTTCTTCGGTACCAGTGCTGTCGCTGGTCTCACTGCCTGCCGCCGCATCATCCTTTGCCGCCACAAACGTCACAAAATCGGTGTTGGGGGTGTACTGGGACATCTCCAGAGTTCCGGAACGGCCGGTGAGCTCCGGCAGGATCCGGGAGATCGTGGAGAGCTTTTCATCCATATATTCATCTTCGCCCAGGACCGCGCGCACGCTTCCGAAGAACACGGTCATGTTCCCGGAGTGATCAAAGTAGATCTTGTCCGCCTGGATCTGGTACTTCGTCAGAAGCTGGGTGCAGTTCAGTATTCTCTGGAAGATCGAGTCATCGTCCACAGGGAGTTTCTGATACAGAAGCACGTGAGAAAAAGTAAGACCAACCACCTCCGGCACATCCGAGAGCCGCTCTGAGGAGCTCTCGATCACGGTGCCGTCCCGGGAGAAGTACATATACTGTCCGAGGTAGTCAACATAGCCCGCGATGGCTTTCTCGTAGACGGTGATCTTGATTGTGTCGTGGTTGACGATGTCCACCGACATCGTCTCCACGAAGGGGATCTGGGGCATTTCGCGATTCCGGTACCGGATGGACAGCGCCAGGGAATTGTCCCCGAGGAATCCCTTGCAGACGTACCCGACGATCTCCTCATCGGTATACCGGGTGCTGCCCTCCACCGTCACGTTCCGGACCTTGTAGTATTCATACAGAAACAGAAGCAGCGCGGCGATGACCAGGACTACCGTCAGGACCGTGATGCGGATTCTGCGCTTTCTTGCCGCGAGGACCGCCTCGATGTAGTCGCTCGCGCTCTCGTAATCCTCCCGGTAAATCATCTCAATTCCCTGAGCCGGATGTTCCGGGCGACATTCATGGTGATGCCGATCTCCGCAAGCAGGATGATCACCGAGGAACCTCCATAGCTGATAAAGGGCAGGGACACACCCGTGTTGGGGATCGAGTTGGTGACAACCGCGATGTTCAGGATCACCTGTACCGCGATCTGAATCATGACACCCACAGTCAGAAGACTTCCAAACAGATCCTCGGAGTTGTTCGCGATCAGCATCAGCCGCCAGCAAAGAATCACAAACAGCACAATGATGGAGACCGCACCGAAGACGCCAAGCTCCTCACAGATGATCGAGAAGATCATATCGTTCTGCGCCTCGGGGATGTAGCCAAGCTTCTGCATGGAGTTGCCAAGGCCCTTGCCGAACATTCCGCCAGAGCCAATGCCGTAGAGGCCCTGCAGCACCTGGAAGCCCTTGCCGTCCGCGTACTTCTCAGGATCCAGCCAGACAAGAAGGCGCTGGGAACGGAAGCCCAGCTCCGAACTTGCGTGGACAACATAATAGAGCCAGCCTCCGCCTCCTGCCAAAACGATGCCTGCCAGCAGGAGGTAACGCCAGTAATCCCGGATTACCACAAACAGCATACATGCGCCGATGGCGGCCACAATGATAGCGGAAGACATATTGTCGGTGATGAAGTAGATCATGCCTGCCTGGACGATCGCGGGGATCATCATCAGGATCAGCGTTCTCCACTTCTTCAGCTTTTTCTTCGAAATCTCAGTCAGGATTCTGGCGGTGACCACAATGACCGCCAGTTTGGAGATCTCCGCAGGCTGCACAGAGATTGGGCCGAAGTAGAGCCAGCGCTTTGCGCCGTTGACCTCCCGGCCGAAGGGGATGATGAGCAGGATCAGCATGATGGAGAAGCCGTATAGAAGGTACGCGCTCCCCTTCCAGAATTGGTAGGGAAGAAAGGTACAGATCACCATCGCCACGAGGCCAAGGAGTGTGAACAGGAGCTGTCTCTTTAAATAATAGGCTCCGTCCCCATACTCAATGCCCGCTTCATAGGAACTCGTGGAATAGAGCATGATGAGACCGATTGCCAGCAGAAACAGCACCACCAGAATCAGGCTGTAGTCAGAATAGCGTGCCAGCACCTTCTGCTTTTTGTGCTTTCTCTCCTGCTGCACCGGGATCTGCCGTACCGGGGCACGGCGGGACGCAGTTCGCCCTGCCGGCGGATTCTTTTTTCGCTTTGCGGGTGGTCCCGCATACCCTGACCTTGCTGTCATGCGTCAGTCCTTTCCGAAAAACAAACTCACCAGAGGCCCAGAAGCGCCACGGAAGAGAGCAGGACCGTGATGATCGTAAACAGCGCCACAACCTGAACCTCGCTCCAGCCGCCCAGCTCAAAGTGGTGGTGAATCGGTGCCATGCGGAAGAACCGCTTGCCGTGGGTTGCCTTGAAATAGGTCACCTGAATGATGACGGAGACTACCTCCAGCAGATAGATGAAGCCAACAATCGGGATAAAGAGTGCAAGGTGCATGGAATATGCGATGCCGACCACAAAACCGCCAAGGGCCAGGGATCCGGTGTCTCCCATGAAGACCTTTGCGGGGTGGGCGTTGTAGAGGAGAAATCCAAGGAGTGCTCCGATCATGGCAGCGCCGGCTGCCGCGCTTCCGCTTTCCTCCAGCACCGCGGCGATCGTGAAGAACAATGCCACCGCAATCGTGACGCAGGAAGAGAGTCCATCCACGCCATCAGTGAAGTTGGTGCCGTTGACCGTGGCCACCGCGATGAACACGAGAGCCGGGAAAGAGAGGATCCCCAGATTCAGGACCAGTCCCTTCGCAAAGGGAACGTTCATGTCCAGAGAGATCTCATTGTGCATCGTCAGAATCAGGCCGAAGATCACCGCAATGATGATCTGGAAGATCATCTTCTGCTTCACCGTCAGACCTTCCGAGCGCTTCTTTCTCACCTTGATGAAGTCATCCGTAAAGCCCACAAGGCCAAAGCCCAGGGTCAGAAACAGGATCGGGATGCACTCCGGATCCCGTGCGGCAAACACAAGGCATGCCACAGTAAAGCCCGCCAGGATCATGAGGCCGCCCATGTTCGGAGTACCAGTCTTGGCAAGATGGGTCTTGGGGCCGTCGTCCCGCTCCGTCTGCTCCGCCTTCATGCGGATGAGGGCGGGGATCAGGAAGTGCCCTGACATGCTGCTCACCAGAAAGGCGATCAGCATGGGCACTACCACATTCACAAAGTCAATCGATTCCAGAGTCATCCAGAAATCCTCCTGTCTATTCTACGCATCCGCCTATCTTACGACAGGAGGCCCCCATTTGTACAGTCAATCCCGTCACTGGGCCGCCGCAGTGGGGTCAGT
>JBJEYC010000497.1:0-4352 GCA_051886435.1 Lachnospiraceae bacterium | reverse complement strand
TCCGGATCCCCGCCGAATGCCCCGATGTTGTCATACACCCAGTTCAGCGCCGCGATCTGGTCGAGGATGCCGTAGTTGCCCGAGACATGGCGCGCACTCTCCGCAGAGAGCCAGGGATGCGCCAAAAAGCCGAATACCCCGAGGCGATAGGCGATCGTCACCAGGATCACCCCGCGCCTTGCAAGCCCCGCTCCGTCAAACTCGATCTCGGAGCTGTACCCGCCGTTGAATGCCCCGCCGTGGATGAACATGGCAACCGGGCATTTCTTCCCCTCGGCCTGGTCCGGCACCCACACGTTCAGGTAGAGGCAATCCTCGCTCTGCTCCCGGTCATATGCCGGATCGGCGTAGAACTCCCGGTAGTAGGGATTGGGGTCTGCCGCAACCGCCTGCGGGCAGATCTTTGCGAAGTGATCCGCCTTATAGACGCCCTCCCAGGGTTCCACCTCCTGCGGCGCCCTCCAGCGGAGCTCTCCGACCGGCGGCTTGGCAAACGGGATTCCCCGAAACACCGCAAATCCCTCTCCCTGTACACCCTCTACCATGCCCTTCTTTGTCTGAATGAGTAAACGCATCTGCGACCTCTTTTCTGTGCTGACTTGCTTTCTGATGCCGTGTCCCCTGCCAACGGTACCCTCAGCATACCACCCCGCAGCGGGCCCGGGATACCACAAAGCGAAACGAAATACCGTGATCCTGCTGTTCTCCCGGGAAGCAAAAAAAGGGCCGGGTTGGTTCCCGGCTCTTTGCAGGATGCAGAAGGTCAGACAAAGATCGCAGCGCCGAGCAGTGCGCAGCAGATCCAGATGGCGGAGGTGTTCAGGCGGTTCGTCGCGAGATACCCCACACCGGCCCCGATGGCAAAGATCACGATCACGGCCAGATAGGACAGGGCTTTTCCCAGGTAGGGTTTTTCCCGCGTGGACAGAAAGGTGCTGAGCGCCTCCAGCCCCTTCTTCATGTTGCCCATGCACATGGTACTGGCATAGTCGTACTCGCCCATCAGGTGAAAGCTGTGCACCTGCAGGCCGCAGATGAAGGCGATGATCATGTTGGCGATGTTGTTCAGGGTGTCGGACTGGCCGAGAAACCCCACCACCGCCATACATGCCACCTCGGCGAGAAGGATCCATCTGCTCCAGTGCACCCTTCCCCGGTGGTGCTGTTCGAACTCATCCGCCAGGAACAGACCGCCGCAGTAGACCGAGAGCGACAGGACATACTTCAGGGTTCCGGGCAGGTCGCCGGCAAAAAGGCGCTGGCCCAGAAAAACCACGTTTCCGGTCTGGGCATGGGAGAGCACGTGGCCCCTTGCCACGTAGCTGTAGGAGTCCGCAAAGCCGCCGGACAGCGTGACAAGGATCATGAGCACCCAGGACCGGATGCCCGGCAGACCGTTTTCCCGATTCATGGCAATTTCCTGCCTTCTTCGTTAAGCAAGGTCCCTGTATGCGGGGGTCCACTTCTGTGCATCCACGGCATTGGCGGCTTGATCCACCGCCCGGCGGTTCAGGCCCTCTCTGACCGCCTCCCCGGCGACGGCAATCGCCACCGTTCTGGAGAACTCGGTGAGTTTTGATACCGGCGGAAGGACCGCGGCACCTGCCTTGGAAGCGTCGACAATTCCGCCGATCGAGTGCGCCGCGACGGAGATCATCCGGTCGGTGACGAGCTTTGCATCTGCGCTGATCACGCCAAGCCCCAGCCCCGGATAGATCAGGGCATTGTTCGCCTGGCCGATTTCATAGGTGACGCCCTGATAGGAGACCGGCGCAGACGGGATTCCCGTTGCCACCAGCGCCCTCCCTTCCGTCCAGCGGATGAGGTCCTCTGCCTTGGCCTCCGCCAGTTCCGTCGGGTTGCTGAGCGGGAAGATGATCGGGCGCTGCGTGTGGGCCGCCATCTCCTTCACGATCTCCTCCGTGAAGGCACCGCCCTGGGTGGATGTCCCGACCAGGATGGTGGGATGGATTGCCTTCACCGCTGCCGCCAGGGTGGTCAATTCCCCGGCATTTGCAAACTCGTCTCTTTTTCTTGCAAAGACGGCCTGCTCCGGGGTCAGGTCCTGCATATCGTCAAAGAGAAGCCCCTGTTTGTCGACAAGATAGAAGTGCTTTCTGGCTTCCTCCGAATCCATGCCCTGGTCCACCATTTCCTGGCAGATTCTCTTCACGATGCCGCAGCCCGCCGTTCCGGCGCCAAAGCACAGGTACCTCTGGTCGGCGAGCTTCTCGCTGGAGATGCGCAGCGCCCCGAGAATTCCCGCAAGGGAGATGATGCCGGTTCCCTCGATGTCGTCATTGAACACCGGATACCGGTTGACATACCGGTTTAAAAGCACTGCCGCATGGCCTCTGCCGAAGTCCTCGAAGTGGAGATACAGATGCGGGAACAGTTTCTCCACAAGCTCCACGAACTGGTCGACATAGGCATAGTACTGCTCATCCCCGATCCTGCGGTGATGCAGGCCCAGATACAGCGGATCGTCCAGAAGGCTCTGGCGGTCGGTGCCCGCATCGATGACAACCGGCAGCACCTTTGCCGGGTCAATCCCGGCCGCTGCGGTGTACACCATCAGCTTTCCGGTGGAGATGCTGACGCCATTGGTTCCCCAGTCGCCGATCCCCAGGATCGCCTGCGCATCGGTAACCACGATCAGCTCAATGTCCCGGTCTCCCGCCGCATTGCGGATGGACTCCTCCATCTCCTCCGGATGGTCTGCCGTAAGATAGGCCGCGTTCTGCGGCGTCATAAAGAACTCGCTGTAGTTGCGGATGCTCTCGGCAATCCCCGGATCGTAGACAATCGGCATGAATTCCTGCACATGCTGTGAAAAGAGGTAGTAGAACAGGGTCCGGTTCCGGCCAAAGAGATTCATCAGGTAGTGGCGCTTGTCCGCAACGCTCTCCCTGCGCTGTACGTTCCCATATGCCTGTGCTGCCTGCAGCTCGATCGTCTGCACCACCGGCGGCAGAATGCCGACCAGTCCAAATCTCTTTCTCTCCTCCTTCGTAAACGCAGTCCCCTTGTTCAGAAACGGATCATTCAGAAGTTCATAACCAGTTTTCATATCTTTGCATCTCCTTGTGCTCTTTCCTCTCGGCTACGATGGTAAGATAGTCCTTTTCCCGGGAATTGTGAAATACGCAATACTTTGATATGATAACTTTTGGTTATGTCATTGGGCACAGAAGTCGGAGGTCAGGTTCAGATGACACTGCAGCAGATCCAGTATTTTGCGGCCGTGTGCCGCACGTTGAGTTTCTCCAAAGCAGCCGAGGAACTGCACATCTCCCAGCCCGGCATCTCCAAGGCCATGAAATCGCTGGAGGAGGAGTGCGGCACAGCCCTGTTTCAGAGAAACTACAACAGCATCTCTCTCACCCCGGAGGGAGAGATCCTGCTCCAGAACGCGCAGATTTTTCTGGAGCAGTACGCCGATTTCCTGACGGTGGCCCACTCCCTCGCCGACTTTGGCTCCACCGTGCGCATCGGCATCATTCCCATGTGCGGCAACACCGTCTTCCCAAGGCTCCACGCCGGATTTTCCAATATCTGGCCGGACATCCGCATCTCCACCGTGGAGGACACGAATCACGTGTTGTATGACATGCTGAATCGAAACGAAATCGACCTCGCGCTGTGTGTGACCAATCAGCTCCCGGACCAGAATTATGGCTGCTACGTGCTCAAAAAGAGCCGGCTGATGCTGTTTGTCTCCCGCAGCCACCCCCTCGCCGGAAGGGAGACCATCTCCCTGAAGGATCTTTCGGACACGCCGCTCGTCCTCTTTTCCGATCACTTCGGACAGACGCAGTACATTCACCGCCTCTTTGCCAAGAACGGAATCGTCCCCCGGATCATGCACCAGACAAGCCAGGTCTTCACCATTCTGGAGTACATCCGCTCCGGGTCGACCGCAGGCTTTTTGTCAGAGGAATTTGCCCAGGAGGAGCCGGAACTCTGCCCCATCGCCGTGGAGGAAATCTCCGCCGGCTATATCAACCTGGTCTGGAAAAAGAATGCCGCCCTCCATCCCGCCATGCAGAAATTCATCCGCTACACCCAAAAGGTTTATCCCTTTCCCCAGCCGCCGCGCGTCTGAGAAAGACGGAACCAAAAAAAGCCTTCCGGCTGTGACGCCGAAAGGCCTTTGTGGTCTGCCCTACTCCTGCCCGAGGTATGTGAGGTACCGCTCTGTCCTCTGCAGCAGCTCCTCCAGACTGAAGTACCCGGCCTTTTGCAGGGTGAGCTTTCCCGCAATGTAGACGCACACCGTGGGTGCGGAGAGAATCCCCTCCTGCGCCGCCAGCTCGGGGTACGCCTCAATCGGAATATACCGAAGCTCCACG
>JBJEYC010000496.1:0-4367 GCA_051886435.1 Lachnospiraceae bacterium | reverse complement strand
AAAAGACGCCCTTTCCGGCAGCCATCCTTATTCATGACGATGCCTCGACAGACCGGACCGGAGTCATTTGCAAAGAAATGCAAAGGCAATACCCGGAGGAGATTGTGCTGATCCGGGAGAGCATAAACCAGTATGAGACTGGCCAGAAGATCACAAAAGACATCCTCCTGCCCCTGGTGCAGAGTCCCTACACCGCGTTCTGCGAGGGGGATGACTGTTGGATCCGGAGAGACAAGCTGACCCGACAGGTCACCTGGATGCAGAACCACCCGGACGCCGTTCTTGTCTGCTCGAAGGTCCGCATCCGGGAGGCGGAAGAAAATGTGGGAGAACAGAGAACAAAGGAAAAAGGCACCGAAAACGAAGCGGACGAAACAATGAGGGGAAGGAAAGATCGCACAGGGAGTCTACAAAGAAGATCAAACCTCTTACCGGATCCATTCCGGCGAGTTACGGGATTCCGTCAGCTCTCCCAAAGGGAGATCTTTGAAAACTGGGAGGGACAGATCACCCAGCTCTCGAGCTTTCTTGTCAAGACGGACGCATTCCGGTCCATCCCATCTTCCCTGCAGCACCACTGGTTCGGGGACTGGGTGATGATTACCTGGCTTTCGCTCCGGGGATCTGTCTGGTACGAAAAGCTCCCCACAAGCTGCTACCGGATCCATAGCTTGGGCAGTGTCGCGGATGAAAAAGGAGGTCCTGGAAAGGAGGAGGCAAACGCGAAAGAAAAGCTCCGGTTCCTCACAGAGCTCCAGATGGCAGCAGGGGATGAATACCAACCTTTTCTGCAGCGGGAGACCGCGTACCTGCAGGCAAAGCGATGCAGGGAGACGCTTTTGAAAGCGCTCTGGCAGGAGACTGTATCTAGGCAGAGGAAGGAAGCAGAAAAAACAGAAGGGGCAGAACCTGACAATCCGGTCCCGCGCAAGGCAAACAGTTGGAATTTTGGGGAGGGATGGAAGCAACGAAAGAAACTCCGTCGGGAGATCCGGGCTGCAGCACACGGGATGTTAGGAACCTTAAGTCTGCGCTGGCCAGGAAGGGAAAGTATCTCCGCGAAAACATGGTGTTGGCGGGATGTCCTGAGAGACCTTTCGCTTGTTGGAAAGACAGAACTTCTTCTTAGCGTGCCCCCGGTCCTTGCACAGTGGGGCGAAGCGAAAGCAAGGAAGCAGTGATGGCAGAAGAACATTCACGGGAGGGCGGGAGGGAACAGAGAGGAGGCGGAAAGGCATCTGCACCTGCAGGAAAGGCGCGCCGTGTCATCGGTCGAGAGACAACAAACGCACACACAATACACAGACAACAGCAAACCAGCACAAACGAACCAGGGCACGATACAGTACCAAACACAAAAAATACCAAAGGCCAGAGACACCTGGTGCGCCGGATGGCAGATGCAGAAGACAGGATCCGAAAGAAAGAGTTGGAAATAGGGATAAAATGTACGCCGCACCGAAGCGGGAAGGCGGGTGGAACCGGTAACGGCAGCAGGAAGGAGGAAACAGACCATAGGAGGCGAATGGGGAGGTGGGAGGATGCAAGAAAGACAAAAAGGGAAAGAGGCGCATTAAAGAAGACAAAAGAAAGAACAAAAGGAACCGGACATATCAACCATCAGCAGTAACAAAGAAGGCGGAATACCGCTCTTGGAAAGGAAGAGGAACACAGGGGATTTGAACGGATTGTACGAATCAAGCGGTGCCAGCAGGCGCAGCAGACGAGAACAGAAAGAGGGAGCAAAAAACAAGAGAAGGGAGATCAGAAGAAGGGTGAAAGACCGCGCTGGGGTTCTGGCGGCACTTGCGCTTGCGGGGGCTGTGGCGGGCTGCGCGATCTTTGAAGGACTTCAGGCAAAGGAAAGATGGGAGAAGCACATCACGGCAAAGGAGCTTCCGGCAAAGCTTCATATGACGGAGGAAGAAATCCGGAACGCACGAGATGCTTACCTGGGCTACTCCTTCTGCGTCATGCAGGAGGCGGCAGCAAGGGATGCCCTCTTATCGCCCCTGATGGCACTGGATCCAAAGAGCTGTCCCAGGATCCTCCTCGAGTTTCGTATCGACTCTGATCGGGCGCAGATGCTCTCGAGCTTTGCCGCTGGAAGTCTTGGCTCTGAGGAGTATCAGGAACTTGCCTCCATCCTGCAAAAAGGTCATGACTTGGATCTCACCGCCATGTCTGCAGAGACAGAGGACTATTGGGAAAACATTGCCGCATTCAGTGCCGATGCCTGGCAGGAACTGGATCCCGGTATGATCTGGGACGATGCGGAAGAGAAAGACGAAGCAGAGGAGAACGACGCCCCGGGAGGCCCCTGGGAGGAGGGAGATTCCGAGGTGGCCTCCGCCCTTCGCCGCTATGTCTATGAGCTTGTCACCTTCAGCGGAAGTGAATCGGAAGACGGCTTTCTGGTGACGGAGATCCCGGCTGGAACATCTGCCCCCTTCTACGGGAGCTGGGAGGATTCCTGGTCAAGCGGATCCCTGCAGGAAGGAACCAGTGCTTCCGGCGCGGTCCCTTCGTCCAACCGCTGGTATGCGGAGATTTTCGGAGAGGAAGAGAGTCTGGACGAATCCGGATGGCAAGGCGGCACTTGGACCGATGGAACACCGCAGAGAGATCCAAACAGCACGGAAACTAGGATTGGGAACCGGTATCGGACCAGGATGTTTGTGGAGGTCCGGGGATTTTCCCTTGCACAGTGCGAAGCTATGGCGGAGGTGGTGCAGCGGGCCGTTCTGTACCACACGGAGGATCTCTTTGTCGCGGGGGATGATATCGATACCGAGCTGGAGGCGGTAAAGACCACCACGTCCGCCGATGCCACCCTTGCACTCAGACAGAAAAAGCGGGTGCAACAGTGGAGAGAGGCAAGAAAGGAGCGGAATGATTTTGAAAACCAGAAGATCTCCGTCTTGAACCGCAGGGAGCGAAGGCTGTTCCTTGCCCTCTGCGCGGAAAACCCAGACTTGCAGCGAAAAAGTCAGGAGACCACAGAGGCCAAAGAGGACGATCCCATGGCGGATGACACAGCAGTCTGGAAAGAATCGGTATCTGGCAGCGCGGTCCGGGATACCCAAAAAGGCAAAGCCTTCTTTATGACGGCCTGCAGCGCGGCAGTCATAAAGCATTCCGGAAAAGAGGAGGAGAACACATCGCCTGTCATACAGATCGTGTCTGTATCGAAGGGAGATCAAAAGACCAAAGCTCCGGATTCCGAAGCGGGAGCAAGCAGCGCACAGAATGAGAAAGCAGGCAAAGAGGAGTTGAATGTCTCCTCTTCTCCGTCCGCGGCGTCCTTTGCCATCGCCCTCACAGGAGCGGTGCCGGCCTTCTGGAAGAGCGTGTTCCAGGGCTTGTTGAATGTTCTGACTCCGGAATGCCTTCTTTGGATGCTGGGCGGAGGAATTCTATTGGGGCTGTCAGCTCTGATCTGTCTCATCTTTGAGGTGGAGAACCGAAAGACGTTCTGGTGCGGGGAGGAGGTCAAAAGCTTTACTGCCATCCCGTTGGCCGGGAGGCTCTGCGCGGGTGTCCCGCAGGGACAGCTGCGCAGGGATCTTGAGGAGACCGCGGGAAAGATCGCGGATCTGTCCACGTTCCGGGGCACGAAGAACCTGACACTGCTTCTCGGAGAGGATGACCGGGAGATCCTTCTTGGAAAGGCCGTACCTGCAAGACGGGAGGAGGCATTATTCAAGCTCCTGGAAAACCGCCTGCAAAAAAGCGGCATCCGCCTTCACTGGGAGGATCTTGAGGCCTTTGGGAAGAGAAACCTTTCGCAGAACACACTGCAGGGATCATCGGAAGACAGCAGCGGGGAAGGAAAGGTTCAGGAGGAACAAGAGCAGGGCAAAAAGAAAGATGTCAATCCCCTGGTCCTTCTGTCCTGCCGGGAAGGGATCTCGGGGGAGGGAGACTTGTGGGAGAAGATCGCGGCGGCAAACGAAAAGGGGATGGACATCTTGGGAATCCTGATGCTGTCCGTGCCACCGATGCCGACCACGCAAAAGCGCACGGAGGAAAGAAGACTTCGGAACAAGATCCGAAGTGAACAGAAGCGAAAGCGCCGCTCCTACCTGCAGCACAAAAAGGAGCGTTCAAAGGAGCAGGATGCAGTCGGGGAGACTGCTTCGCAGCGGGAACAGAAAACCCAGAAAAAGAGAGGACGCGATGAAACCGCGTAAAAACAGTCAGGGGGGGGAAGAAAAGGTGAAGGTAATGTTTGAAAAAGTCAAAAAGAGAGGAAGACAGGGTATGCGAAGTAAGACAGCTAAGAAGCAGAGAGGAGGGTTGAGATGAACATTCTGGTGACCGGCGCAAACGGGTATCTCGGGCGGGGGATCTGCCGGGCCCTTCTG
>JBJEYC010000495.1:0-21593 GCA_051886435.1 Lachnospiraceae bacterium | reverse complement strand
CGTGTTCATTCACTACTCCAGCGCCAACATTCACGACCAGTCTCTGCTGGAGTGCCTGAAGCAGCCGCTGTTCCGTGCATACCAGGCAGCACAGCCCTTCAATGAGAACCTGCTTCGTCCCTGCCCGTTCCTGGAGAACCCTGAGAAGCTCCAGGCTATGGTCAAGGCAACCGGCGCAAAGAGCACCGATATGCTGGATCCTGAGTCCGTTGAGCATCTCTGCGGCAAGTGCGAGAACTACGCCAAGGAGTGGGCTCCGGTGGCTGACAAGCTCTGGGCTGAGGAGATGAAGAAGAAGGCAGAGGCCAAGAAGCAGGCAGCTGCGAAGTAATCATTCATCCCGTTTTGAATCAAACGAAAAATCCGCAGTGGGCGCGCCCACTGCGGATTTTTTCTAACCAAGCGATTTTCCAAAAAGAAAACAGCTTACTTTTTCGTGTCGGCAAGATCCGGCCGGTGAGCCTGGACGTGCCGGATGATCGCCTCGTAGGTCTCCTCCGAGAGGTCATGCTCCACCTTGCAGGCGTCGATTCTGGCCTGCTCTTTCGAGACGCCCAGGGCCGTAAAGAAGGCAGTCAGCTTCTGATGCCTGTCGTAGACCCTTTCGGCGATGGCATTCCCCTGTGCTGTCAGAAGGAGCATTCCATTCTGATCTGCGCTGATGAGGCCCGCCTCCTTCAGCCGCTTTGTGGTATAGGTGACGCTGGGCTTGGCAACGCCCAGCTGTTCCGCAACGTCCACGGAGCGCACGTATCCCTGGCGCTCCCGAATCATTAGTATGGCCTCGAGATAGTCTTCCCGGGTCTTGTTGACACCTTCCTGATTTCGATCCATGATATTCCGCCCTGTGAAAGTAGTTAGAAAAACCTAACGTGTAACCAGTTTACGGCATGCGGAGGCTGTTTGCAACAGGGACCCTGCGGGGGATTGCCCGGGACTTTGGTTTCGGATAGGATGGGAGAATGCAGAAGGAGGAGAAATGGAAGGCAGTACCCTTGGAGTGACATACCGCATGAAGGATAACGGCGTGCCGGTGCTCTCGCAGTCTGTGCTCGATGCTTTGGGGGAGCGGGCGGCAAGAACCGTGCAGCCGGAGCTCTTTTCGGGTGGAATCGACAGAACGGATCTCAAAAAGGTGATGAGACTTTTGCCAAACTGGCACTATGCGGGGCGTTTCCTCTCGCAGGATGGGACGCTCCTTGGCTGCGCGGTTTTTTCGGGCGGGACGGCCACGGTCTTTGACGGAACAAGAACGCTGCCGGAAAAGATCCTTCTTCCGGACCGGACGATCCTCGTGGACCGGGGCCTGTATGCGCCGCCCTGTGAGAAGATGTTCCGTTTCACCCTGGCCCATGAGATCGGCCACGCTCTGCTCCACGGCCCCTACTGCAAGGATCCCGCAAACATGAAAAAGTACCGGGAGGATGAGCAGGACATGCTTCGGGATCGGGCGGAAAAGTTTGCCCTGCGGGACAAGCGGCGCCTTCGCACCGATCGTGACTTTGTGGAGTGGCAGGCAAACGCTTTTGCGGCAGCGCTCCTTCTCCCAAAGACTTTGGTCTACCGCACGGCGGCCCTTGTGCGGGAGGAGGGGGAGAGCAGCCTTGCCTTTGCCAATGAACTTTGCGGGACGCTGGAGGACGTGTTTGCGGTCTCCAGGACCGCGGCATTTTACAGAATGAAGGAGCTCGAGCTCTTGCCGCCTTCGGCGGTGCAGTTTGAAAACGGGTTGATCAGCCCGCAGTAGAAAAGGAGTCAAACCGATGGAAGAGGATATCCTGGCGGATCTGAATGCGGCGCAGACCGAGGCGGTCACCCAGACGGAAGGGTACGTGCGGGTTGTCGCGGGGGCGGGCTCGGGAAAGACAAGAGCCCTGTCCCACCGTTTTGCCTATCTTGTGAATGAGCTCGGCATCCTGCCAGGCCACATCTTATGCGTCACCTTCACCAACAAGTCCGCCAACGAGATGCGCCAGCGCATCCACGCCCTGACCGGGGACAACGATACCGGATACATCAACACCTTCCACGGCTTCTGCGTGTCAGTGCTGCAGGAGGATGCCCATGCGGTGTCCTATCCCAAGAGTTTTCTGGTTCTGGACAACTCGGACATCGACGACATGCTCAAGATCATTTATGAGGAGCGGCACCTGACCCTGCGGGACATGACCTTTGCGAGGGCCCGGGACATGATCGAGGGCCGCAAGGTCTTCACCCAGACCGACTATTACAAGGACCTGATCGCCATGGGACTCGGCGCCCTGAAGCAGAAGTACGACGAGGCGGTGGACCCGGAGGACATCATCTTCTATGGGTACCTCTACCAGGAAAAGAAGGCCTTCGGTCTGGACTACAACGACCTGATTCGGTTCACGCTTTACATCTTTCGGGAGCACGAGGACATCCGGAAAAAGTGGCAGGAGCGGCTCGAGTACATCATGATCGATGAGTTTCAGGACATCGACGCGCTGCAGTACGAGCTGATGGAAGTGCTCTGCGGCTATCACAAAAACCTCTTTGTGGTGGGCGACCCGGACCAGACGATCTACACCTGGCGGGGCGCTGAGATCCGGTTTCTGATGGAGTTTGACAAGGTCTTCCCCGGCACAAAGACGGTCATGATGATGGAGAACTACCGCTCAACACCCGAGATCCTTGCCTGCGCCAATGCCCTGATCGCAAAGAATACCTATCGGATTCAGAAGGATCTGATCCCGGTGCGGGAGAGCGGTGAGGTTCCCCTCTGCCACCACGCGGAGAGTACCGAGGGAGAGGCAGCGTGGATTGCGGACGAGATCGGGCGCCTTGTCACGGGCGGCACAAAACTTTCGGACATTACCATCCTCTACCGGGCCCACTACGTGACCCGGCCCATCGAGGAGGCCTTTCTGAAAAAGAAGATCCCCTACACGATCTACAGCGGTGTGCAGTTCTTCGAACGCATGGAGATCAAGGATGCCCTGTCGTATCTGCGCATGATCGCGATGAAGGACGACCTATCCTTCCGCCGGATCGCCAACAAGCCAAAGCGCAACATTGGCGAGAAGCGTCTCGCCTTTCTCGAGGGGAAGGCTGCTTCTTCCGGGAAGACCCTCTACGATACACTGCGGGAGAACCTGGAGGATCCCATCTTTGCGGGGACCGGCGCAGCGGACTTTGTGGCCCTGGTGGAGGAGTTTGCCGCCAGCTATGAGGGAATGCCGATTTCGGACCTCTTCTCCGCCCTGATGAATCGGTCCGGTTACGAGGCCATGCTGCGCACCGAGGGCGCCCAGGACCGCCTCGACAACCTGGCGGAGCTCAAGCAGTCGATCTATGAGTACGAGACGAGCTGCGGCGAGGAAGCCCACCTTGCCGACTACCTGCGCCATGTGGCGCTGTTCACAAACCAGGACGCGGAGGTGCCGGGGGACAAGGTCAAGCTGATGACGGTCCACACTGCCAAGGGACTGGAGTTTCCCACGGTCTTTCTCATCGGGATGAACGAGGGTGTCTTTCCCTCCCGGAAAGTCCGGGACAAGAAGGGAATGGAGGAGGAGCGCCGCCTTGCCTTTGTCGCGCTCACGCGGGCAAAGGACCGGCTCTACCTCACGGAGGCAAGGGGCCGGAACTTCGACGGCTCGCCCCGCTATCCATCCCGATTTCTCTTTGACATCGGTGCGGAGCACCTTCGCTTCACCGCGCCTCCGGAGGAGAAGCTCATCAGGGAGGCAAGGCAGTACATCCGCCTGCAGGAGGAAGCAGGAGAGGAGAGAACCGCGGCTTTTGCTGTTGGCACAAGGGTCCGCCACAAGGTCTTTGGGGAGGGGGAGATCAAAAAGATCGATCAGGACGCAGGGGCATACGTGATCCGCTTTGACCGTCTGGATACGGAGCGGGCGGTCTCCTTCCGGGCAAAACTTGAGAAGGTGGAGGCCTGACAAGGACACAGATTTCTCATCAAATGATCACAGGTCCGATACGAATTGAACACAGAAGCGACCTTCTTTCCCGTTAGGATATAAGCATCGAAACGGAAAGGAGGCGCCCCGGATTCAAGGGGCCCGTGACAGATATGAGAAGAACAAACGGATATCATGAGAAGAATAGAGAGACAAAGAGATTAGTCGGGACGGTGCTCCTCGTTGCCGCCCTGGGTGCAACCACAGGAGTCGTGACCGCACGGCTTCTCTCCGGCGGCACCACCACCCAGAGTTCTTACTGGGAGGCAATCCCGCAGAGCAGCGATACCTCCTCTGCCGGCAGCACGGCGACCAACACCGCTTCCAGCAGTTCGGATTCCTACTCCGCCACAAACATGACAGGCAGTTCCGCAGACACCACCTCGAGCACTCAGCTCTCCACCACCTCGGAGGAAGCGGCTTCCTCGTCCACTGACGTCTCCGGCGTCGTGGAGGCGGCAATGCCCTCTGTCGTGTCCATCACGAACACGATCCGCTATCAGCAGTACGGTTATGCACAGTTCGGACAGGGTCAGGACCAGACAGCGGAGGCCGCAGCCAGCGGCTCCGGCGTCATCGTCAAGATCGATGACGACTATGTTTACATCGTGACCAACCATCACGTGATTGCCGATGCCTCCGAGCTCTCGGTGGAGTTCAACGACGGCACCAGCGCCGACGCACAGGTGGTCGGGGATGACAGCACCGATGACATCGCCCTGATCAAGGTGGCCGTGTCGGATCTTTCCTCCGATACGCTCTCCCAGATCAAGGCCATCACGTTTGCAGACTCTGATAACGTGAAGATCGGCAGTACGGCCATCGCCATCGGCAATGCCCTTGGGTATGGTCAATCGGTAACCACCGGCATCGTCTCCGCAAAGGATCGGACCATCACCTCTGAGAGCGAGACCATGGAAGGCCTGCTGCAGACCGATGCGGCCATCAACCCCGGCAACTCTGGCGGTGCACTCCTGGATGCCAACGGCAACCTGATCGGCATCAACGTCGCCAAGTACAGCTCCACCGATGTGGAGGGCATGGGATACGCGATCCCTTCCAACAAGGTGCTGGAGATCGTTGAGGAGATGCTCGAGGGTTCCTACAGCCCTTCAACCTCTTCCGCATCCGCTGCTTCCTCTGCATCTGCACAGCAGGGCGCGGCAGGGCAGCAGGGAAGCCTGTAAGGCGGGGCTCCCAAAAGGAAATTTCGTCTGCTATACTGGTTGCAGCCACGGGACACGGCAAATGGCCGTGCCCCGTTTTGGCTGTGCAGAAACAAGGAGGATCACATGCGGGCGGGAACGGTTTGGAAAGCGGCTGCCCTTGCGGCGGGAGGTGCACTGGCGCTGTTTTCTGCGGCAGAGTACCGGCCAAAGAAAACAGAGGCACTTCCCCGAAAAAAGACGGGAACGGGCGTTGGGAGAACCCTTCGGGTGGGAGATGAGCTCTCCCTTCTTACCTGGAACATCGGCTTTGGCTGTTTTGACGCGGGAGCGGATTTCTTCCACGATGGCGGAAAAAAGGTAAACCCGGCATCCCATGCGCAGGTGGAGAAAAATATCCGCTCGATTGGGGATGTTCTTGTGGGCACGCGCCCGGATGTTGTCTTCATTCAGGAGGTGGACCAAAGAAGCGCCCGATCCCACGGGGTGGATGAGTACGGAAAGCTCTGTAACCGCATGGCAGAAGCCGCAGGCACCGTCTTTTCGGCCCTTGCCTGGAACTTCAAAGTCCTGTTTGTGCCCTATCCCATCCCGCCTATTGGCCATGTGGAGAGCGGCATTGCCACGATGACATCTCTCACTCCAAAGAGCGAGACGCGGGTTTCCCTGCCCTGCCCCTTCCCCTGGCCGGTGCGCACGTGCAACTTAAAGCGCTGCCTTCTTATCACCCGGATCCCGCTGGCAGAAAGCAGCAGGGAGCTGGTCCTTGTCAATCTCCACCTGGAGGCCTATGACAGCGGGGAGGGCAAGGCTGCCCAGACAAGAGCGCTGCGGGAAGTTTTGTTTGCGGAGGCAGCACGTGGAAACTACGTGATTGCGGGCGGAGACTTCAACCAGAGCTTTTCTGCTGCAGACGAAAGCCGGTATCCACTGAGAAATCCGTCCCTCTGGCGCGCGGGGAAACTCGATGTGGAGGCTTTTTTACCGGAGTTTTGTCTTGTCGAAGATCCGTCAGTCCCCTCCTGCCGTTCGCTGGACCGGCCCTACCGCGGGGCGGACCCGAAGAACTTTCAGTACTACCTGATCGACGGGTATCTCGTCTCCCGCAATGTGGAGATCCTGTCCGTCGAGACAAAGGACCTTCACTTTGCTGCCTCGGACCACAATCCGGTGCAGCTGACCTGCCGCCTGCGGGCGGAGCAGACGTAATGATCAAAAAGGAAAGGAATCATCAGCCGTTGAAACATCAGAACATGTTACGAGTCAGAATCGAAGCACTACTTCTTGCCGCCGCCCTTTCGGGAACTCTGGCAGCCTGTGCCGGCACCGGCGCGGGAACTTCGGATACCGGAACAGCCGCGTCTGCAGAGACCACTACAGCCTCTGCCTCCACTGACCCTGTCACCAAACAGAGCTACTACTTTGATACGATCTGCCAGATCACAATCTACGACATGAAAGACATGTCGGAGGACAATGCCGCTGACGCCATCCAGGCGGCCTTTGACAAGTGCGCTTATTATGAAAAACTGCTCTCCAAGACCAAGGAGGGCTCCGATATCTGGAACATCAACCACGCGGAGGGAAAGCCGGTTACCTGTGATCCGGAGACGATCTCGATCATTGAGAAGGGCATCTCCTACGGAGATCTGACGGACGGGAAGTTCGACATCACGATCGGCGCCTGCGAGGATCTGTGGGACTTCCACTCGGACAACCCCAAGGTCCCGGATGCGGATGAGCTGGCGGAGGCGGTAAGCCACGTCAACTACAAGAACATCCAGGTGGACGGGGACACGGTGACCATGCTGGATCCGGACTGCGAGATCGATCTGGGCGGCATCGCCAAGGGCTACATCGCAGACCGCACCGCAGAGGTCCTGCGGGACCAAGGGGTGACCTCCGCGATCATCAGCCTCGGCGGCAACATCGAGTGCGTTGGGGGAAAGCCGACCGATACCGGCGCACAGAAGCCCTTTACCATCGGAATCGAGACCCCCTATTCCGACATGAGCCGGATTGTGGGTACTGTGCAGCTGACTGACGGCACCGCGGTGACTTCCGGAGTCTATGAGCGGTATTTCACCTACGAGGGCAAAGAGTACCACCACATCCTGGATGTGAAGACCGGGTACCCGGTTGACACCGACACCCTGGGCGTGACGATCATCGGGGCGGACGGCGCCAGCGCCGACTGTGATGCCCTCTCCACCACCTGTCTGATCCTTGGCTCTGAGGAGGGCGTAAAGCTCATCGAGAGCCTGGACGGATATGAGGCGGCGTTTATCCTGCGGGACAACTCGATCGTCAAGACCAGCGGCATGGAACTGACGGAGACGAATTCATAACGAAAGGGGACACAATACGATGGACCGGCTTTTGTACGGCGCAGCCTACTATGACGAATACATGCCGAAGGAGCGGCTTGCGAAGGACATTGCCCTCATGAAAAAGGCCCACATGAACGTGGTGCGGATCGGAGAGAGCACCTGGGCGACCTGTGAGCCCCAGGACGGGGTCTTTGACTTTTCCCATGTGACAAGGGTCATCGAGGCGATGCGGGATGCCGGGATCTATGTGATCCTGGGGACTCCCACCTACGCGGTGCCCTCCTGGATGGTGGAGATGGATCCGGATATTCTGGCAACCACCAAGACCGGGCGGGGGCTCTACGGTCCTCGCCAGAACATGGACATCACAAATAAGACCTACCGGTTCTACGCAGAGCGGGTGATCCGAAAGATGATGGAGACCTGCCTTCCCTATGAGAACGTCATCGGTGTCCAGCTCGACAATGAGACAAAAGCTTATGGCACCGCCGGAAAGAACGTCCAGGCGGGCTTTGTGAAGTACCTGAAGGAGAAGTTTCACGGCAGCTGCGAGGAGATGAACCGGGCCTTTGGACTGGACTACTGGAGCAATCGGGTGAATGCCTGGGAGGACTTCCCGGATGTGCGGGGCACGATCAACGCCAGCCTTGGCGCCGAGTTTCAGCGTTATCAGAGAAAGCTGGTGGCGGAGTTTTTGCAGTGGCAGCGGGATATCGTGGATGAATACCGCCGACCGGACCAGTTCGTGACCCACAACACGGACTACAGCTGGAAGGGCTATTCCTGTGGCTTAAACGGCGAGACGGATGTCTATGAGAACGCGAAGGCCTTCACAGTCGTTGGAACCGACATCTACCACCCCTCCCAGAAGCACCTGACCGGGATGGAAATTGCCTTCGGCGGCGATCTGTCCCGAAGCGTGAAAGGGGACAACTACCTTGTTCTGGAGACCGAGGCCCAGGGCTTCCCTGAGTGGCTCCCGTACCAGGGTCAGCTTCGCCTGCAGGCCTACAGCCATCTGGCCTCCGGGGCGGACATGGTGGAGTACTGGCACTGGCACTCCATTCACAACGCGGCGGAGACATACTGGAAGGGCGTCCTCTCCCATGACTTCAAAGAGAACGACACCTATCGGGCGGCCTGCCAGGTGGGGGCGGAGTGGGAGAAGGCGGGAGAGCGCCTTCTCCACCTGAAAAAGAACAACAAAGTGGCAATCCTGGTCAGCAACGCTTCGTTAACGGGACTTTCCTGGTTCCCGATGGCGGCGGGAAACGGTACGGCTTACAACGACATCCTGATGCAGTACTATGGCGCTCTCTATCGCAGAAATCACGAGTGCGACATCCTGTTTCCCCAGAACGCGGCGCAGAAGATGGGAGACTATGACCTGGTGGTGATCCCTGCGCTCTACGCGGCCCCGGAGGAGCTGCTTGCTGCGATTGACACGTATGTGCAAAACGGCGGGTGCGTTGCGGCTTCCTTCCGCACCGGCTTTGCGGATGACAACCTGAAGGTATACGACGACAGCGCACCCCATCTTCTGGATCGGACCTTTGGCGTCTCCTACTCCCACTTCACGGTTCCGGAGGATCTGACCCTTGCTTCCAGTGATCCTGCGCTTTCCGGGCAGGAGATCGAGACGTTCATCGAGCTCCTTCATCCGGAGGGGGCAAAGGTCCTCGCCTCTGTCAAGGACTCCCCGTTTGGCGAGGCGGCAGCCATCACCGAAAATGCCCGGGGAAAGGGGAAAGCCTGGTATATCGGCTGCGGACTTTCGGACAAGGCGCTGGAAGAACTCCTGGATGGGATTGCGAGAGAAGCGGGAGATACACCGGACCCTGCGATCACCTTCCCGCTCATCCAAAGAAGCGGCACCAACCAGAGGGGAAAGACGATCCACTATCTTCTGAACTACTCAGGTAAGACGCAGCAGGTCACCTGGAACGGCGCATCGGGGAGCGATGTGCTGACCGGGGAAAATATCGGGAGCGGGCAGATGCTCTCTGTCGGGCCCTGGGATCTTCGGATCCTGGAGGAGGAATAGGCGCTATGGAGGAAAAGGAGCGCCGGAAGATCCCGCGGCTGATCTTTCACGTGGACGTGAACAGCGCTTTCCTGTCCTGGACTTCAGTGAAGCGTCTGCAGCAGGGAGAGAGCGATCTGCGCCCGATCCCAGCCGTCATCGGCGGGGATCCCACGAAGCGCACCAGCGTGGTCACTGCGGCTTCCATTCCGGCAAAGCGCCTGGGCATCCGCACCGGGGAGCCGGTATCGATGGCGCTTCAAAAGTGCCCGGATCTCTATGTGGCACCCTCTGACTTTGCCTGGTATGAGACCTGCTCTCACCGCTTCGTGGAGATCTGCCGCAAATATGCCCCGGTCGTGGAGCAGTTTTCCATCGATGAGTGCTTTCTGGACATGACGGGGACAGACCTTCTCTATCCGGATCCTCTTGCTGCGGCAGGGCAGATCAAAGACGAGATCCGGGATACGCTCGGTTTTACCGTCAACGTGGGGATCGGAGATTCGAAGCTCCTTGCCAAGATGGCCTCAGACTTTGAAAAGCCCGACAAGGTGCACACGCTCTTTCCGGATGAAGTGCCGGAGAAGATGTGGCCCCTTCCCGTCTCCGATCTTCTGTTTGTGGGACACGCGGCCTCGGATCTCTTTATGCGGAACGGGATCTCAACCATCGGGGATCTGGCCCGGGCGGACCGCTCCTTTTTGGAGGGGCTTGTGGGGGTGCGGGCCGCACAGCAGTACCAGAAGGCGGCGCGCGGCATCGACGATTCCAAGGTGCTTGCCCATCCGGAGGAGGCGAAAGGATACTCCATTGTCACCACCCTGGAGGAGGACGTGACCTCGCGGGAGGCCGCCCATGGGATACTTCGGGATCTCTCGGAGAGCGTTGGCTTTCGGATGCGGCGGGAGGGCTGGAAGTGCCAGGGAATCGGTGTGCGGATCCGCTCGGGAAACTACAGCACCCGGGTTGACCGCTCCCATCAGAAAAAGCTGGACGTGCCCACGGATCTGACGCGGGAAATCCGGGAGAATGCGGCTGCCCTGTTTGACGATCTCTGGGACGGAAAAACGGGGCTGCGGCTTCTGGGCGTAAGACTCTTTGACCTGACCCGGGAGGACGCGGTGCAGCTGGATCTTTTCGGGACGCAGGAGAAGCGTAGGAAGGAGCAGCGCGCCGAACAGGCCCTCGATGAGATCCGCGCAAAGTACGGGAGAGGCGCCGCGGGCCTTGGCCCGAGTGATTTTGGGAAGAATCCGCGGGGCAGGTTCTGAAAACACACCGGTCGAATTATCCGCCTTTTCGAATCTTTTCATCTGTGTTAATATTAAATTCGTATCGGAGAAATCGAAACAGGAGGTTTTCGATATGGATTTCAGAACCTTACAGTATTTTTCCGTGGTGGCAGATGAGCTGAACTTCACCAGAGCGGCCCAGAAGCTGGGCATGAGCCAGCCCCCGCTCTCCAACGCAATCAAGCAGCTCGAGCAGGATCTGGGGGTGCAGCTCTTTGTCCGGGGCAAGCGCCACCTGCAGCTGACGGAGGCGGGGAGCCTCTTACTCCACCGCACGAACCAGCTCCTGACCCTGGTGGATCAGACAAGAAGCGATCTCGCTCATCTGGAGAGCGGCCTGACGGGAAACATCTCCCTTGGCATGGTGGAGGGACGGGCTCCCTACATCGCATCCCGCTGGATTGCGGGTTTTCACGAGGAGTACCCGATGGTCCGCTATCAGATGTGGAACGGATCATCTGACGATGTGCTGGAACGGCTGCAGCGGGGCCTGTGCGACCTGGCGCTGATTGCCGTTCCCTTTGATACAGAACACTTTGACAGCATTATCATCAGCCGGCAGCCCTGGATTGCGATCATTCCCAAAAATCACCCGCTGGCAAAAGAAGAGGGCAACACGGTGCCTCTTTCGAGCGTGGCGGATTATCCCGTCATCGTGCCCAGGAGAGCTTCCCGGATTGAGGCAATCCACCGGTGGTTTTCTTCCATCGGGCGGGAGCCGGACATTATCTGTGAGATGTCGAACTACATCGACGCGGTGGCGCTCTCGGAGCAGAACGTGGGCATCAGTATTTTCCCGCAGACGACCTACACGCCCAATCAGCACGTGGTCTCCAAGATGATCACCAATCCCGCGAAGATCGTGGAGTACGCCCTGGTCTGGCCCAAGGAGCAGAGAAGGAGCCCCTTGGTGCAGGAGTTTATCAACTTCGTGCAGGACTTCCTGGAGGAGGACCGGATGCACGAGGACCGGTACCGGGTGCGGGAGGAGGAATTCCTGATCCCGGAGGATGCGAAAATACTTTGAGTAAGATCCCGGCGCTGTTCGGGATTTTTTTATGCCAAAATCCGAACTGCCTGCAAAAACAATTTGACACAGCAATGCGCCTGCGCTTTAATGTAATAAAGCTTTTGCATGAAGGAGGATGACTTATGAAAAAGAAACTGGTATCCGGACTGATCGCCACGGCGATGGCCGCGTCCCTGGCTGCCTGCGGAAGCAGCAGCTCTTCCACCACCGCTTCCACGGAGGCTGCCACCAGCGCTGCCACCGAGGCAGCTGCAGCTGATGCCACGGAGGCAGCCGCTGCAGAGACCACCGCTTCTGCCACGGCAGCAGCGGACGGCAAGACCTACAAGGTCGGTGTCTGCCAGCTCGTGCAGCACGAGGCCCTCGATGCTGCCACCCAGGGCTTTGAGGATGTGCTGACCAAGGCGCTCGGCGACAGCGTCACCATCGATGTGCAGAACGCACAGGGCGACTCCACCACCTGCGCGACGATCGTCAACGGCTTCGTCTCCAATGAGTATGATCTGATCCTGGCAAATGCTACCCCTGCACTGCAGGCAGCTGTTGCAGCTACGACGGACATCCCGATTCTGGGCACTTCCATCACTGACTATGGCACGGCTCTGAACATGTCCGATTTCTCCGGCACTACCGGCATCAACGTATCCGGAACCTCGGATCTGGCACCTCTGGATCAGCAGGAGGACATGATCCTCGAGCTTGTTCCCGATGTCAAGAACGTGGGCATTCTGTACTGCTCCGCTGAGCCGAACTCCAAGTTCCAGGCAACGCAGATCGAGAAGTACCTGGATGAGGACGGTGTCGCTTACACCGAGTACACCTTCTCCGATTCCAACGACCTGCAGTCCGTTGTGACCAGCGCGGCAGAATCCAGTGATGCGATCTACATCCCCACCGACAACACCGCTGCCTCCAACATGACGGTCATCTCCAACGTGACCGAGCCCGCGAAGATCCCGGTCATCTGCGGCGAGGAGAATATGTGCAAGTCCGGCGGACTGGCAACCCTCTCCATCAGCTACTATGATCTCGGCACAGCAACCGGAAATATGGCCCTGGATATTCTGCAGAACGGCGCAGATGTCTCCACGATGGAAGTGCAGTACGCATCTGCAACCACCAAGGAGTACAACCAGGAGTACGCCGATGCCATCGGCTTCACGATGCCGGACGGATACACCCCCATCGCAGAGTAAACGGCAGCCGGTATCATCCGGAAATCCAACAAGACATTACGCAAAGGAGCCTGTCTGCAACACAGGCTCCTTTGTATCTGCTATAATAGTAAAAATTTCTGGAGAGACGGAGGATCGTTTATGGCAGCATACTTTGCTTCACTGAATCCGGTTGCCCTGTGGAATGCGGCACCCGGCGGTCTGGCGCAGGGCCTCATCTGGGGCATCATGGCACTGGGCGTTTACTTTACCTTTCGGATCCTGAACTTCGCGGATATGACCTGCGACGGCTCCTTTGCGCTGGGCGGGTCGGTGGCCGTGATGCTGATTCTGGGAGGCGCCAACCCCTGGCTGGCGATCCTGGCAGCCTTCTTTGTGGGCCTGATTGCCGGTTTTGCGACCGGCATCCTGCACACCGTGCTGGGCATCCCGGACATCCTGGCTGGAATCCTGGTGCAGATCTCCCTGTACTCGATCAACCTGAATATCATGGGCAAGGCCAACCAGGCGATTCCGGTGGGACAGAGCACGATGCCCTTTACATCCAACATCCGGTATCTCGGCCAGACCATCGCTCTGACGCTGGTGTGTGACGTGGTGATCATCTGCGTCCTGTACTGGTTCCTGGGCACCGAGATCGGCAGCGCAATCCGCGCCACCGGTATCAACGAGCACATGTCCCGGGCACAGGGCATTCCCACCGGCAAGATGAAAGTCCTGACGATCTCCCTTTCCAACGGGCTGATCGCCCTCTGCGGCGCGATCATCGCCGAGTACCAGGGCTTTGCAGATGTCAAGATGGGGCAGGGCTCCATCGTCATCGGACTGGCTGCCGTGATTATCGGCGAGGTCCTCTCCGAGGCGATCTGCGGCAAGCGCCTGACCTTCATGCTGCGCCTGGCCTTCACGATCATCGGCGCCGTGGTGTACTACTTCGTGTACGTGTTCGTGCTGTGGCTGAAGTTCCCGGCGGACGACATGAAGCTGCTGACCGCCATTGTGGTTGCCATCTTCCTGGCTGTGCCGCACTTCAAGAGCGCCGGGAGCAATTCCTTCCGCGCGCTGGCACGCCGCAATGCCAGAGCGGCAAAACAGCAGAAGGAGGAGCACCATGCTTGAGATCCGACACATTTCCAAGACCTTCAATCCGGGCACGATCAATGAGAAAAAAGCACTGGTCGATGTCTCCTTTACCCTGAACGACGGTGATTTCTGCACCGTCATCGGCGGAAATGGCGCTGGCAAGTCCACGATCATGAACGCAATCTCCGGCGTGTGGCCGGTGGACTCCGGTTCCATCTGGATCGACGGAGTCGACGTGACAACGCTCCCGGAGCACAAGCGGGCCACCTATCTGGGCCGTGTCTTTCAGGACCCGATGACCGGCACCGCAGGCGACATGCAGATTGATGAGAACATGGCCCTGGCTGCCCGCCGCGGAAAGAGCCGCGGCCTCCGCTGGGGCGTCACAAAGGCGGAGCGGCAGAAGTACCGGGAGGAGCTGGCAAAGCTCGACCTGGGACTGGAGAACCGGCTGACCGCCAAAGTGGGCCTTCTCTCCGGCGGACAGCGCCAGGCGCTGACCCTGCTTATGGCCACGCTCCAGAAGCCGCACCTTCTGCTTCTCGATGAGCATACCGCCGCCCTCGATCCCAAGACTGCGGCCAAGGTTCTTGCGGCAACGGACCGCATCGTCTCCGAGGGACATCTGACCACCCTGATGGTCACCCACAACATGCGCGATGCCATCGCTCATGGCAACCGGCTCATCATGATGAGCAACGGCCAGATCATCTACGATGTGCGGGGCGAGGATAAGAAAAAACTCCATGTGGAGGATCTTCTGCGCAAGTTTGAGGAGGCAGGCGGTGAGGTCAGTGACCGCATGGCCCTCTCCTGAATCACAGCCAGACAGACGAAAATACAAGAGCTTCCGGAAAACCGGAGGCTCTTTTTTCGTGGGACAGCATACCGGGCGGAGAGTGAGGTTGACAGAGCGAAACAAATTGCATACAATCTAATTGCAACAAGACAAACATACAGAGCCGAAGCTCTGTTCCAAACAAACCCTCAATTGTAGGAGGAAATCATGACAGAAAAGGATATCATCATTGTTGGTGCCGGCACGGCGGGACTCTCCGCCGCCATCTATGCCCAGAGGACGGGAAAGTCCGCTCTGGTTCTGGAGCAGGAGGCTTACGGCGGCCAGATCATCAATACGCTGGACGTGGAGAACTACCCGGGCATTGCCCATATCTCGGGCTTTGATTTTGCCACCGGCCTCTATGAGCAGGTGACGAAGCTGGGTGCCCAGGTGGAGTTCGCAAAGGTCACCGGCGTTGAGGAGAAAGACGGCCTCAAGATCGTCCACACCGAGGGTGGGGATTATGCGGCAAAGGCGCTGATCCTGGCCACCGGCGTGCGGCGCAGAAAGCTCGGACTTGCCAAAGAGGAGACCTTTGCGGGAAAAGGTGTCTCCTACTGCGCAACCTGTGATGGGGCGTTCTTCCGCGGCAAGGATGTGGCGGTGAACGGCGGCGGCAACACAGCACTGGAAGATGCCCAGTATCTGTCCCGGATTGCTAACAAGGTCTACCTCATTCACCGGCGGGATGCTTTCCGCGCGGATCCCGCCGAAGTGGAAAAAATCCGGGGAAAGGAAAACGTGATTCAGGTGATGAATGCCACGGTGACAGACCTCACGGGAGAAGGAAAGCTCTCCGGCGTAGAGGTCACCGACAAGATCACGAAGGAGAAGAAGGTCCTTCCGGTCTCCGCACTGTTTGTGGCGATCGGTCAGGCACCGGAAAACGAGGCCTTTGCGGATCTCGTGGAGCTGGATGATGCGGGATACATCAAGGCAGGGGAGGACTGCAAAACGTCCCATCCCGGCATCTTTGCCGCCGGCGACTGCCGGACCAAGAAGGTCCGCCAGCTGACCACCGCGGCGGCAGACGGCGCCGTGGCAGCGCTTGCTGCAGCTGCGTATCTTGGCTGACGGGATACCGCCCGCAGAAGGAGGACAACATGGGAAAAATCAGGATCTGGGCCAGAAGGGGCGCTGCGGCTTATGAGCCGGAGAATACGACAGCGGCCTTCCGGAAGGCGGTTCTGCTGCGCAGTGACGGCGTGGTGCTGAACGTACACCTGTCGAAAGACGGGGTCCCGGTGGTCATTCATGACGCCTGCCTTGAGAACCTCCCAAACGGGAAGGGATATGTGGCGGACCGCACGCTCCAGGAGCTGAAGCGCCTGAACGTGGGCCGCACGGATTCCATCGATTTCATGCAGATCCCGACCCTGGAGGAGGCATTGAAGATCCTCGCCCCCTCCGGGATGACCATCAACATCGAGCTGATGACGCGGATCTTTCCGTACCCCGGGCTGGAGGAGAAGGTAGTGGCGCTTTCCAGGAAGTGCGGCATTACCGACCGGGTGGTCTACTCCTCCTTCTGTCATGAGAGCCTTGTGAAGATCCGGGAGATTGAGCCAACGGCACGGCTTGGCCTTTTGTTCTCCGACGGGTGGTACCACCTCTTTGATTACGCAAAGAACACGATTGGAAGCGATTCCCTATACATACCGTATGATCTTCTCAGGAAAGAGGGCTTTGTGGCAGCTGCACATGAGGCGGGCTTTACCGTCGCGGTGCAGGACGCGGAGACCTCCGAACAGATCCGGACCTGCCTTCAGGAGAAGGTGGACATCATCATGTCGGCCCGGCCGGATCTCTGCCGGATCGTTATCGCCGATTCGATGTAGGAGGCTGCGATGTCTTTTGTGGGTGCCAGGGTAATCTGTCTGCTTGTGGGCTATGCGCTGGGGAATTTCATGACAGCGGAAGTGGTGACCAGGGCCCTCACCGGAAAGCCATGCCGGGATCTGGGAAAGACCGGAAATCCCGGCATGGCAAACGTGATGGCGAACCTGGGCTTTGTCCCGGGGATTCTGGTTCTTGCTGGAGATCTTGCCAAGTGCGGCATTGCCTGCCTTCTGGCCTGGCTGATTGCGGGACCGTCCATCGGACACATCGCAGTGCTCTACGGCGGCGTCGGCGCAACGCTCGGCCATGACTTCCCGGTATGGCTCCCGCCGGGAAAGGGCGGCAAGGGCGTTGCCACCTCCTGCTTTGCCATGTTTCTCTTTTCGCCCCTGTGGGGGCTTGTGGCCAACGTGATCGGGATGCTCGTCACCTTTGCGACGAAGTACCTGTGCGTCGGCGGTGCAGTTCTGCCCGCGAGCTTCGTGCCCTTTGCCTTCCTGTTCTATGGAAAGGAGGCGGGGGTGATTTCGATCCTTCTCGCGGTCCTGTGCTTTTGGAAACACTGGCCTGCGATCCGGACCATTCCCGCAGGCACCTGTGAGAGGACGGACGTTTTGGCAGCGCTTAAGAAGTTCCTGGCATCGAAGAGGAAATCACAGAAATGAATCAGACATCCCAATCCCCGGTTCTCACAACTCTCTGCTATTTGGAGAAGCAGGATCAGTACCTGATGCTGCACCGGGTGAAAAAGAAAAACGACGTCAATGAGGGCAAGTGGATCGGCGTCGGCGGCCATATCGAGTACGGGGAGAGTCCGGAGGAGTGCATCCTGCGGGAGACAAAAGAGGAGACGGGACTCACACTCAAAGACCCGAAACTCCGGGGCGTGGTGACCTTTCTCTCGGACCGGGGCGACTATGAGCTGATGTTTTTGTTCACGGCGGACTGTTTTTCCGGGACGCCCCATCCCTGCAGTGAGGGGGAGCTTGCCTGGCTTCCCAAGCGGGAGGTCTTTTCGAAGAACCTCTGGGAGGGGGACCGGATCTTTTTTCGACTCCTGGAAGAGGGCGCGCCCTTTTTCAGCCTGAAGCTTACCTACGATGCGGACGATCGGCTGAAGGGGGCGGTACTCAATGGCAGACCCCTAGAGCTCTTTGACATCCTGAATGAGGATGGGACAGCAAGCGGCATCGTCCGGGAACGGGGTGTTGCTCACCGGGACGGGAGCCTGCATGGTACAGTTCACCTATGGATTGCAAGGAGAGAGGCGGATGGAAAGTTCTCGCTCCTTCTGCAGAAGCGCTCTCCGTCAAAGGACTGCTATCCCGGCTGCTGGGATATCTCCTCGGCGGGACACGTGGCAGCAGGGGAGACCAGGGAGGAAGCTCTCTCACGGGAGCTCTCCGAAGAGCTTGGCATTCCGAGGCAGATGCAGCGCGGAATCCGTCCGGCGGGACAGTTTCGGATCGCCTTTGACGATGTGTTCCACGGCCAGACCTTCTGCGACCGGGAGATCGCACAGCTCTACGTCTGGGAGAAGAATCTGGATCCCGAAAAGCTCACGCTGGAGGCAGATGAGATCACCGAGGTGCGGTGGTTTCCGATGGAGTTCTGCTTCCAGATGTCCAAAGACCGGAGTCTTCTTCCCAACTGCCTCGTCTACGAGGAACTGGAGCGGGTGAAGCAAGCGCTGGAAGACAGTTCCCAGGCGGCGAGAATGTGACAGCCGGCATCCGGGATATAGCGCATGATCTGCCGGTGCCAGCCGGTGACCACATACAGACAGGATTTTCCCCCGGCACTGCCGGAACCCACAGCGAGGATCCAGTGCCAGGAGAGAGGCCCTGCGGCGACAAGAAGCGCCGCAGGGTTTTTTCGTGCCTGATGGCACTGTGCCAGAAGATCCGCCTTCTTTTTTGCAGGCGTCCAGAAATAAAGGGGCAGGCGGTCCGCCCTGGCGGGAATGCCAAGATGCGAGAAAAGAAGGGGCGCCCGATGACGAAGGCTCAGGATCGGCCCGTTGGGGACAAAGCGGTGAATTTTACGAAAGAGTTCCCTGTCTGAAAAACCATGAAGCCTGCTGGGAAGACGCCCCTTCTGGTCGAGATACCGGCAATAGTTCAGAAACATCGTCGCGCAGCAGTGGTTTTTTGCAAGATCTGAAAAGTCCGCGGTGATGGCGGCATCGCTGCACAAAACGGCCCTGATATCCGGGCCTTCCCTGTCTGCGGTTGGAAAAAATCCGAATCTGCTGTGGTCCATGGCACTTCCCTTCTTGTTCCTTCGACCCGCAATCACGGCATATCTTGCGGTTGACGGGCACTTCATTGACTGCTATAGTGTACAAGAAATATCTTCGTAATATTTTCGCAAAATCTTTGCGGAGCGCGGGACCTCCCGCCTCCCTATCGTATCACAGCGGGGTGGATATTCGATGAACCATTGGAAGCGCAAAACAGCAGGGGCGGTGCTGGCGGGAACCGTGGCGGCTCTGCTCGTCTCAGGGCCGGTGTTTGGGGAAAACACTTCGGCTCTCTCGAAGCTCTCCGCGGCGGGAGCTGCCTCAGGCCTGGTCAGCGACATCCCGGAAACGGGACGGCTTCTGCTTCCCTCCTGCGGTGTGCAGTATGCCCTGGCAGCAAAGAAGGTCTCCCTGCGCGATGTAAAGAGTGCAGCCGGAGAGACTTCCCAGGACGCGGAGACAGCGCAGACAGGTGAAAGCGATTCTGCAGCGGCAGAAACAGCAGCACCCGCTTCGGTGGGCGCCGCTGTGCTCTACACCGCATCTTCTGCGGAGACTTCGCAGGCATCCTCGGAAACCACAGATACCACTTCGACGGAAGCAGCACAGGAGACGACAGACACTGCCGCTTCCACAGAAAGCGCACCGGAGGAGGCGGCTGACACTGCGACGCAGAGCGCCGTTTCGGTACAGCCCGCGGAGAGCGGTGATGTCATCCTTGACACAAGCCTTACCCCCACCCAGCAGAAGGAGCAGGATCTTGTTCTGAACGAGGGTGCCGTGGCGGAGGTGGACGTCTCCCGCGCCACGGAGCTTGTCGCGGCGGCAGGGCAGCAGGCGGACGCTTCCTCTTCGGAGTCGGCTGCTGCGGGAGATACGGCGGCTGTGGCAGATACCGCCTCTGCCGATACAGCTTCGGAAACAGCGGATTCCTCGCTTGTGGTCTCCACTGCGGCGGACTATGTGAACATCCGGAAGGAGCCCTCGGAGGATGCGGAGATCGTGGGCAAGCTCTATGCCAAGAGTGTGGGTACGGTCATTGCCCCGGCCGATGCAAACGGCTGGGTGGAGATTACCTCCGGCAGCGTGACAGGGTATGTGCGCTCTGACTACGTGGCCACTGGTTCTACAGCAAAAGAGCTGGCGGACGCGGTGGGAACCCAGAATGCAGTGGTCACCACGGAGACCCTCCGTGTGCGCGCGGCAGCTTCTGAGGATTCGGATGTCATCTCCCTGATCGGCCAGGGCCAGACCTATGAGATCCTGGGCGAGGAGAACGGCTGGTACAAGGTAAACACCGACGACGGCGAGGGATACATCAGCGCGGACTTCGCGGATGTGGAGGTTCAGTACCCGGAGGCAGTCTCCATCGCCGAGGAAAAGGCACAGGAAGCAGCCAAAAAGGCGGAGGAAGCACAAAAGCAGAGCGAGGCTGAGCAGGCGGCCAAGGCACAGAGCGCGGCGAAGGGCCAGCAGGTCGTCGACTACGCGATGCAGTTTTTGGGCAACCCCTATGTCTGGGGCGGAAGCTCTCTGACAAACGGCACGGACTGCTCTGGCTTTACCATGGCAGTGTACGCCCACTTTGGCGTTTCCCTGCCGCATTATGATGCCTCCCAGAGAAGCTGCGGCACTGCGGTGTCGAGTCTGTCTGCGGCACAGCCCGGAGACCTGATCTGCTACTACGGCCATGTGGGTATCTACATCGGAAACGGTCAGATCATCAGCGCCTCCAATCCGAGAAGCGGCATCAAAATCAGCTCTGCCACGTACCGGCAGATCGCAGCGATCCGGAGAATTTTCAACTGAGTGGAGTAATACAGAATCGACTCTTGGCGGGCCTTCCCTTTGTGGAGGGCCTGTTTTTTTTACGCCTTGGGATGGGGAAGATGTAAACATTTTGTGAACGGAAGCAAAGAGGGCGCCCCAGAGAATTTGGTGTGTTATACTCGAAATGCAGGCCTGAGAGGGGAATCCGCGGGCAGTCTGCACAAAAAAGACGCCGCGGACTGCGGAAAGGAGCAGGTATGGATTTTACCATTGTGGGAAAAAATATGGAGGTGACACCGGCGTTGGATGCGGCGGTCCGGGAGAAACTGGGGAGACTGGACCGATTCTTTTCCAGCGGGACCACAGTTCACGTGACGATGAGCGTCGAGAAGGATCGCCACCGGATTGAGGTTACGATCCCGGTTCGGGACGGAGTGATCCGAAGCGAGCAGTCCTCCAACGACATGTATGTATCCATCGATCTGGTGGAGGAGGTCATTGAGCGGCAGCTCAAGAAGTACAAGAACAAGATCGCAGACCGGAATACCGCAAGGGAGTCTTTCCGCAAGGAGTATCTGGAGCGGGACTATCTTGACGACGATGGCATCCGGATCGTGCGCAAGAAGCAGTTTGACATGAAGCCCATGTATCCGGAGGACGCCTGTGTGCAGATGGAGCTGTTGGGACACAGCTTCTATATGTTCTGCAATGCAGAGACCGAGCAGATCAACGTGGTCTACAAGAGAAAGGGCGGTACCTACGGTCTGATCGAGCCGGAAAACTAAAGGGTCAGGACAGATCCTCGTTTCTGTAAATTTTCACGGAAAACCGGGGATCGGCGATTGAAAACACTGTAGCCTT
>JBJEYC010000494.1:0-21594 GCA_051886435.1 Lachnospiraceae bacterium | reverse complement strand
CCTTCATGGAGCCCACGGACCGGCCGCAGTTTCTCATCTGGGCGATGTCCCTTGTTATCTGTGCCATCATGTGCCCGACGATGAGCCTGATCGCCACCTTCCTTTTCAAAGAGCAGAAGACCTTCGCCACCTTTGTCCAGACCTTCGCCTTGAATTTCCCGATAGCCATTCTTTACCAGATGTTCTACTGCGGCCCATTTGTCCGGTTCATCTTCCGCACCTTCTGTAAGGAGCACCGGACTGCGAAAGCGGCAGCTCCGGAAGAAAGCCTCTCCTGATTTTCCCCCATACCGCAAAAAAGCGCCCTGCGCGGGTTCCCCTCATGGGGTTCCTGCACAGGGCGCTCCTGTATTCATCGGTTCAGCGGTTTCCCGCTCTCACTTTCTGGGTGACTGATCAGTCCTTCTTCTCGGGATCTGCCTTGTCAGCCGTTTCCTGTTCCACAGCCGGCTCTGCCTTCTTCTTTTTGAGGTAGCCCCGGATGGCGAGGTACTCCAGGAAGGCGAACAGGGCGAACAGGCCGGCATCCACACCGATCAGCACCTTCTCCCAGGTCGGAAGTCCGGTGGACACGGTGGAATCATAGGCACGGCTGTTGACCACCGTATAGAGGATGTTGTGAGAAGCCGTCCGCATGGCGATGATCGAAGTTGCACTGGTCTGGTCCGTCACGGTGGACTCATCAGTAGAGTAGGTCGCCAGCATCAGGTCGCAGCCGTTGCGTATCATCCGGTCAGCATCCTGGTAGCCGTATCCGCCGAAGTAGTCAGTCTCGGCAAAGCCCTCAAATCCCCACTCGCCACGCAGCACGGTGTTCAACAGCTCCGGGCAGGCCTCTGCCGGCACGACACCGATGTTGTTGAATGCCACCATCGTTGCACCGGGATTGGAATTCTTGAACGTGATCTCAAAGGGCTTGAGATAGATCTCACGCATCGACTGCTCGTTCAGCCAGGTGCAGAGAAGGTTGGTGCGGTTGGTCTCCTGATCGTTCACGGCAAAGTGCTTCACATAGGAGTAGACGCCCCACTCTCTTGCGCCCTCCACCGCGTTTGCGCACATCCAGCCAGACAGCACGCCGTCCTCAGAGTAGTACTCAAAGTTGCGGCCGCCGAAGGCGGATCTGTGGGTATTCGTTGCCGGTGCATACCAGCCGGACACATCCATGTCGTTTGCCATGCGGCCGATCGAGGCGCCGAAGGCGTGTGCCATGTCCTTGTTCCAGGTGCAGGCAATCATGACCGCTGCCGGGAAGCCGATGGATCCCTGGCCGGTGAAGTTGTTGTTGATGGAGGCAGGACCGTCGCAGTCATAGGTCATGACCTTATCGATGGAGTCGATTGCAGAGGTCTCATAGCCGCCGAGCTCGATCAGAGTGTTCATGTCGGTGACCGAGAGCTCATCCAGGAGCTGATCCCACATCGGGTCATCATAGTCCAGGCCGCGCAGATCCTTTAACTTGATGCCGTTCTTCGCACCGGTGGTGGGCATCTCATCCGCATCGTTGTTGTAATCCGACTCGTTGTAGTTGGTATTGTTCACATAGACGGACTTGTACTCCTCGGGCATCTCATAGGAAGCCGGTGCTGCGGTTGCCTCGTCGTAGTTGGCAAAGCCGTCTGCACGGGAGAGGTAGGTCACATCACCCTCCGCGAACTGGAACTGGTTGGTGGCTGCTTCTGCGTCGGATTCGCGCTTGTTCGACTCGTCGTAAACAATGGTAGAGGGAACAGAAACCGTGTCGGTTGCGATCTTGTTGTGAGCATCCGAGTTGATGGAGATCTCATAGTCGCCGGACTCCAGAACGTAGCAGCCCTCCCCGTAGGTGTCATAGGAGGCCATATCCTCCAGCGCAAAAGAGATGCTGATGGTTTGGGAAGCACCGGGATCCAAAAGATCCGTCTTCTCAAATTCGATCAGGTTGGCAGCGGACTTCTCGATGCCGCCGTTGGTGTAGGGCGGATTGTAGTAGACCTCGACCACATCCTTGCCGGCCACATCGCCGGTATTCGTAACCGTCACATCGAAGGAAATCGTGGTGCCGTCGTTCTGAACCTCGCCCATCTCCTGGCTGAAGGTCGTGTAGGACAGGCCGTAGCCGAAGGGATAAACAACTGCCTCGTCGTAGTTAAAGTCCATGTTTCCGGCCTGGGCCTCCGCATAGGCGGTCTCATAGTACCGGTATCCGACGTAGATGCCTTCCACGTAGTCGACAAAGGTCGGATAAGCCTTTCCGTCCTCACCGAAGATGTTGTCGACGCCAAACTCATCCATGTTGGTGTAGTCGAAGTCGCCGAAGTTGTTTGCGGTCGGTGTGGAGAGGAGATCTGCGACGAAGGTGTCCGCTGTCTTGCCGGAGGGGTTCACCTCGCCGGCGAGGATCTCGCCCAGTCCGTCAAAACCGGTCTGGCCGGCGCCGGGGCAGTAGAGAACGGACTTGATCTGCGGATAGTCGTTCACAAAGCCCAGTTCCATGGCATTTGCGGAGTTGACAATGACAATGACCTTGTCGAAGTTGGCCGTGACCTCATCCAGGAGGGCCTGCTCCCGGTTGGAGAGCTCCAGATAGGTCTTGGAGGCATCCAGGTCATCTGCCTGATCGGAGTAGCGCACGCCGGAGGCACCGAACATGCCCTCTGTGTTGAAGGTGTCCTCCCCGTCGTAGGTCTGGGGAAGATCTGCGCCCTCACCGCCGGAGCGGGCGATGAAGAAGATGGCCGTATCCGAGTAGTCCTTCGCATCGGTGATCAGGCTTCCGTACTCCGACACCTGGGGTTCCGGAATAGTCCAGTCCTGTCCCATCATGCCGACAGTGGGACGGTCCGTTCTCCAGTTCTTGTAGAAGTCAACCAGATCCTGGTTGTAGGAGATGCCGGCGTCCGTAAGGCCCGTCAGGAAATCCACGGTCGGATAGGCATCCGAGAGGGCACCGGAGCCGGTGCCGCCGTAGATCGGATTCGTAGAAGACCAGCCGAATACGTTGACCTTCGCACCGGATGCCAGCGGCAGGGTGTTGTCGTCATTTTTCAGAAGGACGATACCCTCCTCCGCGATCTGGGTGCCGATGGACTTTGCCTCCTCGATGGCTTCGTCCGAGATCGTGCCGCCGCCCATCGCCATGTTGACCATGGAGTACATCGGCACCAGCAGAATGTTGGTGACCACGATCACCAGAGTCAGAAAGAAGGCCAGCCATGCCTGCTTTCTGACAAAGCCCTTCAGGGGCTTTTTGATTTTGACCGCTGCAATGGTCACAATGATTGCAGCTGCCAGCACCGCACAGATGATAACCAGCTGTGGGATCATGGTGTTGAGGACGGCGATCACGTCCGCAATGTTGATGGATAACATTTTCTTCTCTTCCTCCCTTTTTGTGAACTGTTGCGCGCTATCTCAAAGACCTGCCTCTTCGGACGATTCCCTCCGTCTCAAAGCGGTAGCTTCCGCCGCGGCAGAGGCTGGTCCCCAAGTCAATGGAATCAGGCTGCCGCCCGGGGCGTCTCCGGAAAGATGATCTTGTTGACAAAGAAAAAGACCACCATGGAGACACCGCCATTTAAGACGGTCGTGCCGATGTTGTAGAGCCAGGGGGCGACGAACTTGCCCGCCACGGCGACCCAGATGCAGTTGATCGAGTTGACAATGCAGGTGATCAGGATAAAGGCTGCAACGTACCAGGCGATCTGCCTGCCGGGCTTTTCAAAATTGCGGAACACGAAGTATTTCTGAATCGGAAAGTTGATGCACTCGCCGATCACCATGGCAATCATGTACGCCGTAAAGTAGGCAAGTCCGCCGTGGGCCTGGTCATAGCCGAGGATGTTCCACTGGAACGTCTCCCCTGCGATGGTGATCGGGATCCCCGGCCAGCCGAAGGACCGGTCTCCCAGGAACGTAAAGGCCGCCGGCAGAAACGTGAGGAGCAGGTACTTGAACACCGTGATCAGGTTGCTGACGATCACGAACAAACCGCCTTCCCGGACCCACTTGGCCAGTGCCGGATGTGACTGCACAAATTTTTTCCAGATGTTCATCTCTTTTCTCCCTCTGTCTCCTGATGTCTCAACCGGCTTTCATCATGCAGGTTGCAGAACAGGTTGACGAAAAAACCACCGACAAACAAGCCCAGCCCGCTGAAGATGCGGCCGTTTGCGAACCTGACCATGCCCTCGGTCATCCCCCGGGAGATCATGCCGCCCGTCATCTTGCTGATGGCGCGGAAGGGCATGTTGTAGACAAACAGCGCGTTCAGATCCGGAACGCCCCTTGCATAAGACCTCTTCAGATTGAGCCAAAGCAGGCCGTAGATCCCGCGGCAGAGCGGGTTTCTCGCGTGCTTCATCTGACAAAGCGCATCGTTGACAGACAGCGGTCCCGTCTTCTCCTTCGGAAGCGGTGCCCCGTAGAGCGCTTCGAATTCCGCGTCAGGAACGTTCCGGATTGTCCCTGCCTGGTAGTCCGGCAGATCGCCGATGCGATAGGGGAACTTCTCTGTGGTTCCCGCCTGGTCAATGGTTCCGGTAAGCCGGATGTCCGCAACACTTGCGCCCACATAGATCTGATACGTGCCGCCCTCGACTTCCCATGTTCCGGTCACCGTCGAAAAATACCGGAAGGTCCGCTCGTCAAAGGGGATCGTCACCTCTGCGGACTCCCCGGCGCGGATCCGGACCCTGGCAAAGCCTTTCAGCTCCTTCTTTGGCCGGATCAGGGCGGAATCCTTCTTTCCGACGTAGAGCTGGACGATCTCCGCGCCGTCCCGCGATCCCGAGTTGGTCACACTCAGGCGGACACCGTCTTTCGTCACGGCCAGATCGGAATACGCGAAGGTTGTGTAGGAAAGGCCGTAGCCGAAGGGAAACTGCACAGCCACCCCGGCTGTGTCATAGTACCGGTAGCCGATGAAGGGTCCCTCACGGTACTGGAGATTCCGCTCCTTTGTGCCGGAGTAGTTCACCACCGGGCAGTCCTCATAGGCAGCGGGATAGGACTCCGCAAGCTTTCCCGTGGGGACTTCCTTTCCAGTCAGAATGTCAAGCAGCGCAGAGGCGCCAGCCTGTCCGGTCAGATATCCGTGGAGCAGTGCCTGCAGGCGGCCAATCCATGGCATCTCCACCGCGGATCCCGCGCTCATCACGCCGACAACATGCGGATTCTTTGCAGAGAGTTCCTCCAACTCCCGGATCTGATACTCCGGAACCTTCATGGACATCCGGTCCGCGCCCTCGCTCTCTGCGATCTCATCAAGACCAAAGAAAAACAGGACGGCATCGGCTTCCTCCGGCTGTTCCACCACCTGAAGGTCATAGTTCCGGATCATGTCCGCGACAGTCTCAACCTTTGTCGAGTTGACCTGGGAGCTGCCAGCCCCCTGGTAGCGGGGCTTGTTCACAAACGGCCCCCGGAGGGCCACACGGGTGCCCGGCGAAAGGGGAAGGATGCTCCCCTCATTTTTCAGAAGGACTGCCGACTCTGCCGCAGCCTTTCTGGCAAGCTGGTGATGCGCCTCTTTGTCAAAGCCCCTGGTGTGATCGTTCTTTCGCACTGCGATGGCCGCCTCGAGAAGCGGCTCGATAGCACGGTCAATCTCCTCTTCCGTGATGCGGCCCTTCCGCACGGCCTTGAGAAGTTCCCTTGCGGAATCCAGTCCCGGATTAGGCATTTCCACGTTGGACTGACACTTCACACCCGCCGTGTGGTCGTTGCTCGCGCCCCAGTCGGTGACAACAAGGCCCGTAAAGCCCCACTCTTTGCGAAGAATGTCGACCAGAAGGTGCTGGTTCTCATTCGCGTAGCTTCCATTCACCTCGTTGTAGGCGGACATGATCGCTTTGGCACCGCCCTCCTTCACCGCGATCTCGAAGGCGGTCAGGTAGATCTCGCGGAGCGTGCGCTCATCTACCACCGCGTTCATCGCCATCCGGCGGTACTCCCGCGAGTTGACGGCAAAGTGCTTGGGGCAGGCGTACACGCCGCGGCTCTGGATACCCCGGACATAGGAGGCCGCCATCTTCCCGGCCAGCACCGGATCCTCGGAGAAGTACTCGAAATTCCGGCCGCACAGCGGATACCGCTTCATGTTGAGGCCGGGTCCCAAAAGGACGTCCACCTTTTGTGCAAGGGCTTCCTCCCCGAGGGCGCTGCCGATCTCTTCTCCCAGGCTGGGATCCCAGCTGTTTGCGACCGTGGCCGCCGTCGGAAAACAGGTGGCGGGAAGAGAGGCGTGGAGCCCCAGGTGATCTCCCGCGCCCTCCTGCCGGCGCAGGCCGTGAGGACCGTCGGAAAAGGTGATTGATTGGATGCCCATCCGCGGGATGTCCCGGGATTCCCACTCACTTTTGCCGCTCAGCAGCGCTGCCTTTTCCAGCAGTGTCAGTTTTGAAATGATCTCTTTTGCATTCATGGCAACCACTCCCTGTCTCTTGCTGTCCCCTTTATACAGCTTTGGGCATAAAAAAAAGTTGTCCGGAGGACAACTTGATCAAAACGCGGGACGATTTGCAATTTTCATCTGACATTCAACAGCACCTTCACACGGAACCACCCGTTCTCAAAGGTGCAGTTCATGGCACCGCCGTACTTCTCCGCCACCTGGGCGATCGACTTGAGCCCATAGCCGTGCCGGACATTGTCCTTTTTGGTGGTCGGGGGCAGCGCCTCCTTCCCGAACGTGCGCTTTCCCGTCTGGCCGCGCAGTGCCACGTTGGCCGAATCAGAGCAGTTTTCGCACTCGACCACCACGAACTGGTTTCTTGCGCGGACCGACAGCATGATGAGCCGCCGGTCCTTCTCCTCGATCTGCTGGGTTGCCTCAATCGCATTGTCCAAAAGGTTTCCGAACAGGGAGCAGATGTCCTTGACGTGGATGTCCGCAAGGAGCTCTCCCTGGACCATGGCATTTAAGGTGATGCCCTTTTTCTGGCACTGGAGGCTCTTGGTGGTGAGGATCACATCCAGCACCTTGTTGCCTGTGTTCATGAAGGACTCCTGGACCGCGATGGACTGCTCCATGTCCGCGAGCACCTCCGCCCGCCGTGCCGGGTCGTCCTCCTTCTTCAGGGCCATGATGTAGTGCTTCATGTCGTGCATCTCCTTGCGCAGGCCCTCGGAGTTGTCCATGGCAAGCCGGTACTGCTCGTACTGCTTCTGAAGAAGGAGGTTGATCGCATCGCTCTCGCTCTTGGCCGCCATCTCATTGCGCCGGCCCATCTCGGTCATGAGCATCAGAAGGCCCCCGAAGTCCACCAGGGTACGCACGTAGAGGATGTTCTCGGTCGCCGAGAACGGGGTCCCCGAGGTGACAAAGCTGATGTTGGACATGATGAATGCGCCGACACCGGTGGCGATCACGGAGAGCAGCTCCCTGCGGCTCACATCCAGGTCCTGCTGCGGCGGAACATTGCCCTGCTCAACCCGGAAGTAGACGAGGTAGGTGATCCCGTATACAACAGCCATGATGGGGAACGCGCAGGCAGGACCACTCGTCCCGATCAGCCGGGTGACCCAGACATAGAGCTGCACATAGAGGGAGGCCGCAAATTCCGCCAGCACGAAGGCATGGGTCATCAGAACGCCGCAGTCCCTGGGCTTGATATCCAGCACCCAATACAGGGACAGATACATCACACCCACAGCGATGACCATAGACAGGATCCAAAGCGAGAGGGGAAGAAGCCCCGCGATGTACTGCACGGCGATCTGGGCCAGCGCGGTGACAATGCACTGCGTTGCAAAGGCGGGAAGCTCATGGTGCCTTCTCCTGTACAGATTGAAGTAAACAAATACCGAGAGCCACTCCGCCAGCGCGGTGAACAGTCTCGGCGTATCCTGAATATTGACCGGATCAAGAAATGCACGCAGTCCCATTTTTACCTCTGATTTACAAGATATTTTCCGCCAGTGCGGCCATGAACTCCTTCTTCCTGGCCCGGCTCACGGAGAGAGTGGTTCCATCGGTCAGCACCACCTCCTCCCGGTTCACCGCCTCCACAAAGGAGAGATTGACCAGAAACGCATTGTGGCACTTGCAAAAGCCGTGGCCTGAAAGGAGCTCCTCAAACCGCTTTAAAGGGCCCGCGGTGACATAATCCCTGCCGCTGCAGTGGAGGATCACGTGGTTGCGCTGACTCTCAATGTAGCAGATGGTGCTGCAGTCCAGCCGAATCTGCCCGTCCGCAACCACCACTTTGATGTAGGTGTGCTGTTGTTTTGCCTGCACCCGCGCAATCGCCTTCTCAAAGATCTGCGAAAACTGGGTGTAGGGAACCGGTTTGAGGACATACCCCAGCGCATCGACAGAGTAGCCCTGCACCGCGTATCGGACCGTGGAGGTGATGAAGATGATGACAACGTCCGTGTCCACCTTCCGGACTTTTTCTGCCGCCGCCATGCCGTCCAGATGCTTCATCTGGATGTCCAAAAGGATGATATCGTACTGACCCTTGTAGTCATCCACCAGATCCATCCCATCCGGCAGCTGCTCGACATGGAACTGCTGTCCCTTCGCATTGCCATACCGGACGATGTACTCCTCCAGAAGGTCTGCCTGCTCCGCTTCATCTTCGACAATACAGACGTTGATCATTTCCCGCTTCCTCTGCTTTTTTTGCGCCGCGCACGCCGGCACCGACTGTTCCCAGTATACGGGGAATCCCGAAAAAGGAAAATCCCGGATTCGCGTTCTGTCCCTCAGGCGGCAGAGACGATATACTGAAGGGAACAGGTCCTGCCAGGGCGCAGGGAGAGGAGAAAAGATGAACCAGAGACTTCGGGAGGTGCTGAATGAGACCGGCCGGATGGTCCTTGACGGCTCCATGGGAACCGCCCTGGAGGAGCGGGGCGCGGATCTTTCCACCCCGCTCTGGACCGCGAAGTGTCTCATCGACCGGCCGGATCTGGTGGAGGATGTCCATCTCGCTTACTTTCGCGCCGGCGCCGACTGCGGCATCACCGACAGCTACCAGGCCTCGATCCCGGGACTTTTGCAGAGCGGGTACACGGCAGCAGAGGCAGAAAAGGTCCTGGCGGAGTCAGTGCGGGTCTTCAAGCGGGCAAGAGAGAGATGGTGGCAGGAGGAAGGCAGGCAGAAGGGCCGCGCCTATCCTCTCTGCCTTGCCTCGGTCGGTCCCTACGGGGCTTACCTTGCCGACGGCTCCGAGTACCGGGGACGGTATGGCATCAGCAAAGAGGCACTCGCTGACTTTCACCGTGGGCGGATCGAGATCCTGCTCCGGGAGGAGCCGGATCTTCTCCTATTTGAGACACAGCCCTCTCTCCGGGAGGTCCTGATCGAGACGGACATCGCGGAGCGCGCGGAAGCGGACTACTGGGTGAGTTTTTCCTGCCTGGACAGCAGACACCTCTGCGACGGAACCCCAATTCGGGAGGCGGCAGCTGCCCTTGCAGAGGATCATCCGCACCTTTCGATGATCGGCGTCAACTGCACTGCACCGCAGTTCATCCTTCCCCTGATGCGGGAGATCAGAAGAGCCATCGACCTTCCCATTGCCGTGTATCCCAACAGCGGCAAAGTCTATGACCCGATCCACAAGCGCTGGTCCGGAAACGGATCCCCTAAGGCTTTCTATCCGGCAGCACTGTCCTGGTACCGCGCCGGGGCAGCAGCTGTGGGCGGATGCTGTACCACCACTGAGGCACACATCCGGGAGGCGGCCCGGGCAAGACAGGATTATCTGGCAGAACAAGCCAGCAGCAATACGAAAGGAGCCTTGACATGAGCGACATTCTGGAGGAACTGAAGACAAGAAGAAGTGTGCGGCGCTTTGCAAAAGAGCCGGTGCCGGCAGAACTGATCGACAAGGTGGTGGAGGCCGGCCTCTATGCGCCGACCGGCATGGGACGGCAGGCGCCGGTCATTCTGAAGATTACTGACCGCAGGACGGTGCAGACGCTGGGCCTTGTCAACGGGAAGATCATGACCGGAAAGGAGGACGTGGACGCCTTCTATGGCGCTCCGGCTGTCCTTTGCGTGCTCGCCCCGAAGGAGGATCCCACCGCCGTCTGGGACGGGAGCAGCGTGATCGCAAACATGCTGAACGAGGCAGCCTCCATCGGCCTTGGCGGCTGCTGGATTCACCGCGGCAAAGAGCAGTTCGAGACGCCTGAGGGACAGGAGATCCTGCGGCGGGCAGGACTGGATCCTGCGGCCTTCGTCGGCATCGACAGCGTGATCCTGGGCATCCCGGAGGGGGATCTCCCCGCCGCAGCGCCCAGAAAGACAGGCCGGGTCTATTCCATCGACTGATGCAAGCGAATGACTTTTTGCGGGAGGAGCACCAAAGGGCGCTCCTCCCGCTTGTTGTTATCTGATATATTTGTGGTGTTTCCCGTTGCTTTTCTGATAAAATAGACAGTAAATGAGAACTGTGGGGTGACACGGCCAGATGTCCCCGGAAAGGGAGCGCCATATGAAACGCTGTCTTATTGTCCCTTGTCTTCTTGCATCCTGTCTGCTGGCACCGGCGCTCTGCGCCCATGCCAGCGTCTATCTGCTCGACGATGGCACCCTGCTCGATGCCAGCTACTACCGTGAGAGCAATCCGGATCTTTCCGCGAACCCGGCCATGGCAGAGGACGGAAATCTCGTTCTCCACTACGAGCTGTTCGGAAGGGCGGAGGGAAGAGCCCCCACGGCCCCCGATGCGGATCCCGCGGCACTCGCAATATCTGCCCTCCCGGAATTTCGGGCCACCGGAGTCCGGAAGCGCCACATCTACCTGCTTGCGGACGGGACCCTCTTCGACGCGGACTACTACCGGGCCCAGAACCCGGACATCGCAGCACGATCCGGGGATACGGATGCGGGCCTCATCCACCACTTTGAAAACGCCGGGCAGGCGGAGGGACGGCTTCCCGCCTCGCCGGACGAAAATCCCCTTGTGCTGCAGAAGAACGCGCTCCCGGAACCCCTCGACCCGAAGGCCTCGGTGGACGCCCTGCCGGGTACCGCCAAGATCGGCGTATCCGGACCTTATGCCATGAGCGAAGGCGTACAGCAGGCCCTCCTCTTTGGCATTCGGCAGGTCACGGACCGCAGCCACAGCGTCGGCTTTGTCATGGTCGACCTGCAGAGCGGCCAGGCCATCTCCTATGACCCGGATCACCGATTCTACTCCGCAAGTTCCATCAAGGGGCCCTATGTGATCTCTCTGCTCTCGGACAAACCTGCCGCCCTGGCCGAGAGCCGCAGCGACATGATCCTGGCCGTGCACATCTCGGACAACCAGGCCTACTACCGGCTGATCGGGCGCTACGGAATGGACGCGTTTGCCGCCTACTGGGCGGAGGCGGGGAATGGGAGCTTTCAAAAGGATGCAGGCCACTCCCGTACCTCCCACTATGCCTTTTACTCGCCGCGGCAGCTGGCGCGGCTCTGGATTGCCAATGCCGCCTTCTTCGAGAGCGGCAGCATTGGTGAGGAGGCCGCCTCCTGGTTTACCTCCCCCAATGCCTCAGTCATCTACAGTGAGCTCCACGGCACCTGCCTCACCCGCTCCAAGGCGGGGTGGATTGCCCAGCCCGGCGGCGTGCAGGCGACCTGCGACAGAGGCATCGTCTACCGGGATGGCCATCCCTATGTCATCGCCATCATGTCCGACATGCCCTCCGACTTCAACCAGCTCAAAAGTCTGGTCCAGGCCCTCGATGCCGCCCACACGGAGATGGTCAGCCAGACGGAGTGAGTACATTCCTGCCAAACTCCGTATGGACCACAAAGAACTGATCCCGCTTGGATCGAATGTAGCATCGGGTGATCCAGTTGTAGTGCACCCCCTCTACCGGATACCCTTCCAGGTAGCTCTTCTGCACCGTATTCACCAAAAGGTCCGACCAGGTGGGGAGCTCCCGCACCGCATCGTCGAGGGCAAAGGTAATCCGGGTGCTGTTTCGGGTGCTCCTGACCTGTCTGTTCTCCGGCCCGAGTGCCTTGTGGCTGATCGTATCAAATACAAAGACCGCCCCGGGAAAATGCTCTGCCATGCCGGTCAACAGGGAGCGGACTTTGTCCGGGGCAAAGTAGTGGAGAACCCCCGCCGCCAGAAAGATAGCGCCCTTTTCGGGATCAAAGGGGATCTGATCAAACCAGTTGTGATCCGTGAGGTCACAGGCGAGGTTGGTCTCATTGGGAGAAGCCGGGATGTACTTTTCCCGGCAGGCGATGACCGCCGGCAGATCCAGGCTGTACCAGGGATTTTCCGTGTTATGCATCTGATTCCGAAGGCAGGATAGCCCGGCACCGAGCTCCACTACAAGAGCCTGTGGGTGGTCCTTCAGATATGCCCGAATCTCGCAGGCAAAGTCGTAAGGCCGGATCGCCCCGGCAAGGCAGGCGCACTCCATGTGGTAAAACACGGTCGGCGGCCTGGTCTGCCCCATCTCGCGCAGAATCCGCACCGCGTCCTCATCCGGCAGAATCTGCGGCAGTTTTTTCACTGCCAGGGCTCTGCACCAGAGCGGAATGCAGAGGGTCCGCTCCACACTGTTTTGTTCCAGTCTCTTTTCTGCCATCATCGCGCTCCTTCCTGATGCCCGGCATCGGAATTCTCCCCTGCCGGGTATCTTCCTGTCGTCAGAATGTCATACAAATATCGGTTGTCCCGCACCATGTCCCTTCGGATCAGCTCCCAGTTACACGCCTTTCGGCAGAGAACCTGAAAGACCAAAGCGTTCACCAATGGCGCCAGGATGGTTCCCGAAAGCCCGAAGAGCTCCGTGTGGGAGAAGCAGCAGCCCTCTTTCGTCCACTCTCCCGCAAAAAGGATCCGAGCCATACCGCCATTACCTGCAAAGATCACGCAGAAGTGTCTGCTGTCCCGGTCCACCGACAGAATCTTCCCGGACACACGTCATAGTCCACCTCCTCGACCATCTCCCGAAATCGCACCCTGGCTCCCGGAAAGATTCCTCCGTCCGGAAGCTGACACGTCAGGTGGCAGGGACTTCACTTCACAAACTCCTCAGAAAAGTTGTCGACCCAGTCGAGCAGCCGCTCGCAGGGACCGGAATCTCAATGCTCTCCTTCAGGGTTACCATGCGGTGTCTCCTCCCCTTTTTGAATAAAGTCAGCCGCAGCGTCCCGGGAGATGCCAAGGGTCCGCAGTACCAGCTCCGAGATCTCGCAAAGCAGTTTTTCCTGCGACGCTTCGCCGGTATCGGTCCCGAGGAGGAATTCGTACACCAGCTCCCCGATGCCGCCCGCAAGGAACTTCGAGAGAGGACCTGCCTCCTCCTCCGGCAGCCCCCGGCGGTGAAGGAAGTCCTCCCACATCGCACCGATCCCCCGGGTCACCTGATCCCGAAGGTCCAGGATGACGGCTCGGTTTTGGTCCGCGCCGCCCCCGGCAAGGAGGAGCCCGCTGGAGGAAGCAAGCCCCGCCCGCATTCCCTGCGCCAGAGCCGTGAGCTGTCCCTGCGGCGTCCCCGCCTTTGAGAATGCCTCCCGGAGCCCCTCGAGATAACGGGCCGCGGTCTCCTCAAGGCAGGCGCGGTATAGGTCGCTCTTCGATGCAAAGTAGTAATAGAACACGCTGGGCGAAGCACTCCGCTCGTCCACTGCATCCAGCACATCCCGCACCGAGACCGACTCATATCCCCTCTTCAGAAACAGTGTCCTCGCCGCCTGGACAAAGGCCTCCCGTCGGATTCCCGGATCTTTCCTGCTGCGCATGGATTGCACCCCCTGATCTTTTATAGAATATCGTTCTATAAATTATCTAACATAGGTTAGAGACATTGTCAATCGTCTCTGACGGGCCAACAGGAAAATTTTCAGACGGTGCTTGTCAGATTCCGAAAAAGGGACGATATTAGGAAGAGAAGGAGGAGTGAAAGAAAAATGAGAGAAAGACTGCAAAGAGCCGCGTTTACCGCGGCAGCGCTGCTTTTCGTCCTGCTGTTTGTCCCCCATGCCGGGGTACAGGCACATGCCGAAACGGCAAGGAAGAATTTTGAGATCCTGTCCTATCTTGGACAGCCGGACACGGTGCTGCTTGCGGATTTCCCGGAACTTGCTGCGGAAAGCGACAGCCCTGACAACAGCCAGTTCCACAGCTACGACATTGTGAACCCGAATAAGCCAAGCACCTATGTGTTTGCGGACAGTGAGCTCTCCATCATCGCCAACCCGATTTACGGCGATGGACAATTCATCATCACCCGCATCATGATCAAAGCACTGCCGACCTATACACCGTCCGGCTTCTACATGAACGGCGTCCAGCTCTACGGGATGGTCCCTGACTGGGCGAACAACCGATACACGTACTCCGCCTTTGGCAATGTTCTGGGGTCGGACAACCTGAAGCAAAAGGTATTCCAGTCGGCCATCGCAGCAGGCTTTATCCCCTATGCAGAATGCCGGATGGGAGATTTCTACATTCCGGAGCTCGGGGCCACCGGCACAACGCCGGATGACACGGCCGGATTCTACCGGGAGAATGAGAACGGGGACTTTATCTACTTTGAATCCTTCGATGGCGATCCGCTGTACCTCGTGACCTTCTACTTCGGCAACAAGCCCTACCTCGAGTCCCAGATTCCCAAGGGCAACTACTGAATCATTTCCAAACCAAAGAAAACGGCAGGCCGTGCCGCCGGGATGGAAAACCATCCGGCGGTGCAGCCTGCCTTTTGCGTGGCAGTATTGCAAAATTTCTTTTGCTCCTGATGCGATCTTTCTCCCCTCTGTTCAACTGGAGCAGAACATCCGGAAGTGCTGGCCGATGCGCGTGAATGGCACCAAGCAGATCCTTCAGAGCGTCTTCCCGAAGCGCCCCACCGGTACACATCACCTCAAACCGATCCTCCCCCAGCATGGTGTATCTGCCCGTCTCATGGAAGCCGTTACGCAGATAAAAATTCCTTCTGCGGATTCTCTGTTCCCGGTTTGCTGCCGTATCATCCAGCACCTCAAAGTCCAGGACAAGCTGCAGGCCGGGATACCTCTCGGCGATCTTCTTCATTTCAGTAATCGAAACTCACCAGTCCTTGACGGCGCCGTCGTAATCGCGGAATGCCGTGACCGATCCCCGCTCCTTTGCGGGATACCGGTCCTCCGCATCGTCTGCGAGTTCCACGCCGATGCCATTTCCCTCCGGGAGCAGAAGGAAGCCGTTCTCGAAGCGAAGCGGCTCCTTCACCATCTGATCCTCCGCCCCGTTGAGGCAGAAGGAGGGCAGTTCCTGGATTCCCAAGTTCGGAATGGAGGCGCAGATCTGCAGGCAGGCCGCCGTGCTGACCGGTCCCAGGGGATTGTGCGGGATCAGCAGGACGTCATTTGCCTCGGCGATCGCCGCCACCTTCGCCGCTGCCGTGATGCCGCCCACCGCACACACATCGGGGCGCAGATACCTGGCCGCATTTCTGCGGATGGTCATTGCAAACTCGCGGATGTTGATGAAGCGCTCCCCGGTGGCGATCGGAATCGGAACCTTTTCCGCGACCTGGGCCATGGTGTCGAAGTTGTCCGGCGGAACCGGGTCCTCAAACACCATCGGATGATATTGGGCCGCCTCGATGCCGAAGGTGATCGCCTCGGCCGGGGTCATCCCACGATGGGCCTCCAGGATGAGATCAAACCGCGGGCCCACCGCCTCCCGCACCACGCGGACCTTCTCAAGCTCATCCTCAATTCTCCCGAGATAAAACTCATCCTGCCCGCAGCTTCCTGACTGCTGTACGCCGTTGACAAAGATCTTGGCAGCGGTAAAGCCCATCTCCTGCAGCTTCTGATATTCCTCTGCCATCTCTTCCAATGAGCCGGGCTTCTTCATGGTGGAGGCATAGGCACGGACCTTCTCCCGCGTCTTTCCGCCAAGGAGTTCGTACACCGGCACGCCCAGGCTCTTGCCCTTGATGTCCCAGAGGGCAATGTCGATGGCTGAGAGTGCGCTCATGATGACCGATCCGCGGAAGTAGACCGCCCGGTAGAGGTTCTGCTGGATATCCTCCGTGCGGAAGGGATCCCTGCCGATCAGGTAGGGAACGCATTTTTCGATGGCATCCGCAGTGGCGCGCAGGAACCCCCAGTTTCCCGCTTCCCCCAGCCCCTTGATGCCGGCGTCCGTGTAGATTTCCACAAACAGATAGTGTTTGACAAAGCGAAGCTTCACATCCGTGATCTTCATCATTGACTCCTTTCCAAAACATGTGCCCCCTGGGCTCCTGCCATCTCAGAAGCAGGGATATACGTTCATTGTGTAGAGAATGAATACCACCGTCAGGAGAATGGAGATCAGCCAGCCTCCCTTCAACAGGTCTTTCAGGTTGTAGCCGCCATCGCCCATGCACATCGGGATCGCCGGGGTCGCCATCGGCGTCATGAAGGCGGTCAGTGAGCCCGCGTTGACCAAAAGTACCAGTCCGATCGGGTTTGCTCCGAGCGCCTGTGCCGTCAGAAGACAGATCGGGACAAAGACGGCACTCACAGCGCGGTTGAGCATAAACTGCGTGAGAAGGAAAGGAATCAGGAAGAACAGTGCGCCGAGCACATAGCTGTTGTGGGTTCCGCCGACTGCCCTGGCGAGGGCATTGCCGATCAAATCTCCTGCTCCGGTACTTGTCAGGGCATTGCCCAGGCCGAGCGCACCGACATAGAGCAGAATCATGTCCCAGGGGATGTCCCGGAGAGCACTCTTGCGGTCCACGACACCGAACAGCACCATCAATAAAGATCCCATCAGGGCCACCCACCAGTTGACGAGATGGAGCTGCGCCGAGAAAATCAGGAGAACAATTGTTGCAAAGAAGATCACGATGCCGGCCCGGTCACACAAGGGGGTGAGCACGCTCCCCTCCTTTTTCTCCTTTGCCTCGGTGCGCTGCACCTCTGAGATGCGGTCCTTCGGCATGAACTTCGGCGCAAGGAAGACTGCCCACAGGAAGGTCACGATCAGGACCGGCCACTCGCCGATGAAGAAATTCATCGCCGTAAAGCCCTCGGTAAAGCCGTAGGTCTGGAAAAAGCCATCAAACTGGCCCGCCATCTGGATCGCCGTGGGTCCGGGGAGAATGCCGCAGGTTGCGATGGCGGTCACACACAGTGGAAACAGGTACTTGGACCTGGGCTGCTCTGCCGCATCGCACAGAGCAGAGACAAGGGGTGCCACGATCGCGTAGACCACCATCGGGCTGGCGATGAAGTTGGAGAGCAGGATCGTCACCAGCACATAACCCGCAAACGCCTTCCGAAACGACCCCTTCGTAAACTTCAGAAGGCCGGTGCACATCCGATCGACCATGGAGGTCCGCCGAAATCCCGCTGCGACAACAAACATGGTGCCCATCAGCAGGGTATTGACATTGGCAAAGCCCGCAAGGGCTCCCTCCGCATCAATGCAGCCGGTGATAAACAACAGTGCCAGCGCCGTCATCGAGGTGACCCACATCGGAATCCGATTCAGGATGTAGGAGACCAGTGTCGCCGCAAAAATGATAAGACAGATGATAAGCTGCGTATTCATAAACCCTCCTCCGCGCTCTGCCCGGCCTCTCTGGCACAGGCAGTTCCTTTGATGGGCACAATGTAGCACGCACCTGGAGGCCGCCTGTGCAAAGTGTTGCGGCCAACATCCGGCAGGAAGGGGGCCGGAACGATCACTTTTCCGGGACGGGGCCGGGGGAACCTGCGCGGAAACGGGAAAGAAAATCCAAATATTTTGCCGGTCAGCATTTGACGGATTTGACGGCTTTTCCCGGAAATAGGAGAAAGGGAGGCTGCGGCGGGAAAAAGAAAAAGCGGACAGAATTGCCGGATTTTCCGGGATAAATCGGATATACTCCCGAGTATCAACGCGTTTCACATTCAGAACATCCGGTACCGGGAAAATATTCGGATTCAGATCAGAGCCTGTGCCGGAGATGCGGGGAATTCTTCCATATGAGCCAGCAGATTTATCACCGGGACTGGTATCTGGGACACCTGTCCTTCAGCAGCTACCTGAACCAACTCCTCAACTACCGCTACCATTGGCACGAGGACGAGTATGAGCTCTCCATCGTCATGACCGGCCGTGCCGAATACATCCGCGGGGCAGACAGCTTTACTCTGGAACCAGACGATGGCATCCTGATTCCGCCGGGGGCCGGCCATGCCTCCTACGGCCTGGAAAAGGACACCATCGCCCTGGTCGTCCGCTTCTCCCGGTCGGCCTTTTCCTCGCTCCACGGTGCGAACGAGACGGTGCGGATTCTCGCTGCACCGAGCAGCTATGCCGACCGGTACGATGCCAAGTGGCGCATGCTCCGCCGCTGCGCAGCAGAGCTCTTACTCTCGATGGCATCGGATGGGCCCACCTCCGAGCTGCGCTTCCGGTCCGCAGGGCAGCGCCTTGTGGCGGAGCTGTTTGATGACTTTCCCCACGAGATCGTCCCGATGCAGCGAGACGATCTGTACCATCAGCGGGTCATGCGGACCATGACCACCTATCTGGAGGAGCATTTTTCCGAGAAGATCACCCTCGAAGACATGGCGCAGCTCACTGGATACAACCGCACCTACCTCTCCACCCTCTTCCGGGATACCGTGGGGATCCGCTTCTACGACTACCTGACAAGAATCCGGCTGGCCAACGCCATGTACGACCTCAAGAGCGACAGCATTGCACTCACCGATATCGCCATCGGGAACGGTTTTCCGGATCTCAAAAATTTCAATCTGAAATTCCGGGAGGTCTTCCACGTCTCCCCCATGCAGTACCGGAAGTTCCTCTTCCAGCAGGGCGGAACCTTTCTGATCCGGGAGCGGCGGTTCGTGGATCTGGCGGAGCCGCGCATCCGGGAAACGCTCCTTCGGTATATGGACGGCTCCAAACCTGCGTGAAATGCGGACGAAAAAGCGGTGCCAAGAAAGCCTTTCAGGCTTTCCTGCACCGCTTTGGTGTGCTGTCTTTCTTTACTTCAGATAGGCCGTTGCCGCTGCCGCAATCATGCGGACATCGTAGCGGATGGGCTTGACCGGAATCGTCTGGTCCCGCATGCCAAGGAGCTTGCAGATGGCGGTGCGGGAGGCCCGGACCGAGTATTCCTCCGTGAAGACCGTGTCCTCCGGAAGCTCCACGAACTGTCCGGTAAAGCCAAGGTTTACAGATCCCTCCGGCACCGGGAGCGGCCTGTCGCCGATGGCGCGCGGCATAAACTGGGCATCAATATAGGGCATCACCACGGGGATTGCAGCCACCACTTCATCCCGGCACTTCTGCCGCGTCGCCTCGTCCATCGGGAGACTCTGCAGAATCTCCTCAAGGATCTCCCGGCCGGTGCAGTCAAACTCACGCTTCTTCACGTATTTGCCCACCTCACCGCTGCGGAAAGCGCACATCCAAAGGAAGCTGTACTCTTCCGGCTCGTTCCGGAAAAAGCCCGGCATCTGGCTGCGCAGCTCCATAAACCAGGGAGACTTGACCAGGGTGGTGCTCAGGCCCTCTCCGGGGTTGTTGTGGGTCCACATCTTCATCCAGTCCATAAAGGTCGTGCCCCGGAACGTGCAGTTGAAGCTCATCCAGGCGGACTGCTCCGGGTGGCCAAAGAACTTGTCGGGCTTCCCCAGCCCAGGCTTTTTCGAAGCGAGGGTCTTCCAGAGCGCGGCGCTCTCGGGATAGCTGGTATCCATGGTGCCGGGGCGGTCTGAGGACCCGAAAGAAGCATTGTCCGTCATGCAGCCAAGGGTTGTGAGTACCAGGTCACCCTCCCGGATCGGGATGTATCCCTCCTTGCCGGCAGAGACAGTGTGAAGACCTGTCACCTGGATCTTTTCTCCCTCTGCGAAATCCATATCGGTCACGGTTGTGTTGTAGACAAAGTCCACACCCGCATCATGGAGGACCTTCATCAGGGGTTCAATCAGACTCTCATACTGGCTGTGCGGTGTGAGGGAGACGCCCTGGCAGGAAATCAGGCGCAGGATCAGGTGCCAGAAGCGCAGCGTGTAGCGCTTGAACTCCTCCACGGAGCTGGTGGGCAGGAAAGCGAACGTCGCCTGGTAGGCATACCAGAAGACCGTGGAAAAGAACGGCTCGTCAAACCAGTCCGCAATCGTCACATCCTGCAGATCCTCCGGCTGTGCCTTCCAGAGATTCAAAAGCTGCATCTTTTCCGCCTTGGAGAGGCCATAGCTGGAGGCATCCAGGATCTCCCCGGACTCGTCCAGAAATCTTGCCCTCGCAAAGCAGGGATGCTCCTCGGAGAAGGAAAGGACCTCGTCGGTCACCGACATACCCGGCTTGTCAAGTGAGGGGATGCTGCCGAAGATGTCCCAGAAGTTCTCATAAGTCTGGCGGTTGAGCATCCGCTCACCCCGCATCAACCAGCCGTTTTCCGGGTTGCCCGCCGCATCGTTGGAGCCGCCCGCCACGGGGAGACTCTCGATCACATGGATGTTTTTCCCTTCAAAGCCGCAGTCCCGCAGGAGATATGCGGCACCCGTCAGTGTGCCGATGCCCGCACCAATGAGATAAAACTGTTTGTTGTCATTTCTTGTCTGATTTCCCAGCATGGTCGTTCTCCTTTCTCACTGTCTCGTCCCGGTAAGCTGCATGACGCCCCGGGCGGTATTCACGTTTCCCTGCATGGTGTCTGCCTGCACCGTCCCGGTGCAGGTGTATGCGGTCACACCTACCGCTGTCTTCAGCTTTCCGGAAAACGAAAAGGCATCGCCCTTCACGGAGCCTTCTGCAATGTCATTTTCCCGGTTCATCACCCGGATCTGTCCGGACAGCTTTCCGTCTGCTTCCTCCAGGACCAGGGTTCCCTTCTTCACCCCCATCGGTGTCTTCAGTGCCACATCGTACGTTCCTGCAACCATATCTGCCTCCTTATCGCGCTGGCCTTTCGCCTGCGTCTTATGTTTCCTTACGAACAGCAGCAGTGTACTTCCCGGAAAGGTCCGTTCCCACATGCAAAAGCGCACCCCGTGTAAGATGTCTTACACGAAGGTGCGCTCTGACAGGCAAGTTTGATTTTTCGTTCAGCCGGCAGGATGTTTTCCCGGTTTTCTCCGCTGTTTCTCTTCCATGGCAGCGCTTCGCTCCAGGGCAGCAAGGATGTCCCCATGCACCGTAATGTCCAGAAGCTCTGTCATCTCCTCCGGGCTCTTTTTGGTCCCGTCCTGGAGCCAGGACAGCAGGCATCCGACGAAAGCCTGGGTGTAGAAGTCGGTAAGAAATTCCACGTACTCCTCCCCGGCATGGACCTTTTCATTGAGCATCGCCACAAACCGCCCGAGCATGTCCCGAATGCTGTCGTAGAAGAGCCGCTTCATGCCGTCCCGACCGATGCTCCGGTAGGCGCAGAGGCAGACATTGCGGTTTTCCTGCACATAGCGAAACACCAAAAGAATCCCCTCATCCCAGGTCAGGACATCCTCGCTCTTTTGAAGGAGGTCGATCATCTCCCTCTGAAACATCCAGACCATGAGCTGATAGATATCCTCAAAGTGGTAGTAAAACGTGGGACGGGAGATTTCGCAGTCCTCAATGATCTCCCGGACCGTGATCTTTTCAAAGGGCTTTTCCGCCATGAACTTTTTCAGGGAATCCGCCATCCGCTGTTTGGTCAGCTCACTGATCTCCTCGTTTTTCA
>JBJEYC010000493.1:2333-4388 GCA_051886435.1 Lachnospiraceae bacterium | reverse complement strand
CTGCCTCTGCTGTGTTCTGCCATCCTGAGATGTCGGTTTGTTCAGTTATGATTCAGGCAGTTGCGCCCGCATCCTGCCGTGTGGTGGAGCTGCCCGCCACGGGCTTTCTCCAGCAGTCCCAGCCGTTGGGCTTCACCAGATCCTTCACGGAGCTGTACTTGTCCGCCAAGGTCACAATAAAGCCCTCGATGTGGCTCGGATGCCCGGTGGGGCCGATGGGCCACATGTGGCACGCGATGGAGTTGAGTACCACCTCATCCACATCGGGGATGAGTTTCTTTGCCAGTGCCTCGGAATCCAGCGGATGCCGGTTGCAGCACTCCCGGTTGTTTGCATACTTTGCGTACCGGCCTACAATGCCAAGATCATGGCAGAGGCTGGCGAGGACCAGATCGTGCATGTTGACGCGGACCCCCAGGTGCTCCAGAAACCGTCCCAGATAGACGGAGGACTGGGCTACGTTCAGGGTGTGCGCCGCGACGCTGGTTCTCATATGGTGCTTTTGAAAATATCCTGCCTGAAAGACGGAGGCATCGATCACGCCAGAACCGACTTCATAGATGTAGCGGTCTACTTCTTCTTTGGACATTGTCACCTCTTGCAGGGAAACCCCCGGTCAATCATAAACCTTTCGGTTTGCCAACGATGTACCTTGGATTTGATCCACTTCTCACCGCTCCCTATGATAGCGGATTTGGACAGTTTCGGCAAGATGTCCCAAACATTCATTTGTCCGAAATTTTTTCCCCGATTTCCTCCCGTTTTGTTCAAACAGACAAAACCGCTCCATCAGAATCTATTCTGTGACACTTTCGATTTATTGTTAAAATTTTATCACGATTCAACATTTGCCGCGGCAAGAAGCGCCTCCTTCTCCGCATCGGTCAGGGGCCGGTACGCTCCGGGCGCGAGGACGGGATCGAGTTTGAGCGGTCCCATCTGCAGGCGCTCGAGTGCCTGCACCTCGCCCCCGCAGGCCGCGATCATCTTCTTGATCTGGTGGAACTTCCCCTCCCGGATCGTGACGAGCGCCTCGGTGGTTCCAGCTGCAGGGTCGGTCTTTTGGATGTCCAGCACCGCGGGGAGGGTGACCAGGTCCTCGCCGATCCGGATTCCAGAGGCAAAGGCGTCCACGTCCTTCTCCGTCAGGATCCCCCGCACCAGCACCCGGTAGACCTTGTCCACGTGGCTCTTTGGAGAGAGAAGCCTGTGGGCGAGCGCCCCGTCGTTGGTGATAAGAAGAAGCCCCGTGGTGTCCCGGTCGAGCCGCCCCACGGGAAAGAGGTCCTTTCGCCTTGTCTCCCCCATAAGATCCAGCACGGTTTTCTGCTTTTTGTCCATGGTCGCCGTGAGGACCCCGGCGGGTTTGTGCAGCATCCAGTACTCCAGGTCGTGGTAGGCGACCGGGGTCCCGTCATAGGTGACGCGCTCGGACCCGGAGAGAGTCATCCCCGGATCCTTTGCGGCTCTGCCGTCCACCAGGACTCTCCCGTCCCGGATGGCCTTCTTGAGCTCCTTCCGGGTCCCCAGGTTCATGTCCGAGAGGAAGCGGTCAAGTCGCATCGTCCTCTCCCTCCATCGCGCCGAGCATGACCGCGATCATGTCCCGGGTCAGGGCAAAGGCGTGCTCGCCCCAGGGATTGATCAGGATCCCGGCGAGTTCCTCTCTGGTCAGAAGCTCCGTGAAGATCGGCTTCATGAAGTCCGAGATCATGTCGGTGTCCGCGCCCCGGTGGAGCTCCTCGTGGGAGGTAAAGCCCGCAAGGAAGGTCCTGCCGTCCCCGGTCCGCAGGGTCTGGCAGACGTAGGAGGCATCCCGGTCCAGGGGCACCGGGTCCGCCGCAGTGCCGGGGATCCCGACGCCCTCGTTGTCCCGCATGTCCACCGCAAGGAGGAGGTGTCCATCCTCAGACATCGCCTTCATGAAGGCGGCCAGCACCGCCGCCAGGGTCTCCTGGTTTCTGTTGTCATCAAAGGCCGCAATCGCCGCCTCAATCTCCCGGTTCTTCTCCAGATAGGGATCTTCGTAGTGTCCTGTCATCTTCTCCTCCAAAT
>JBJEYC010000493.1:0-2233 GCA_051886435.1 Lachnospiraceae bacterium | reverse complement strand
CAGGCAAGGGCCAGCGCCGTCACCGTCGCGGAATGGCCGCTGGGCATGCCGCCGCCCTCGGAGAGCCGCGCCATCGTGAACTCTCCCTTTGCGACCTCGATGGAGAGCTTGATCACCTGAGCAAAGAGCCATCCGCCCGCCGCGGAGATCAAGACCCGGTTGTTCCATAATGAAAGAAGAAATTCCATACCGTCTCCTTTCCCTTTTCAGCGCGATGCATGTTCCAGGTTGCTCTGCATTTCAAGAGGCGTAAAGCCCCGAAGCGCCGGACAGCGGGTGTCCCCCGCCGCCTCCCGGACAAGGGGAAGGAGCGCCTGCTCCCTGCCTGCAAGGGCCGGTGTCCGCCGAATCAGGGCCTCCAGGGCGTGTTCCGGCGGATCCTGAAGCCGGAGCACCTCGCAGAGGTGCTGCAGGGCTTCCTCTCTGGCACCCTGGTCTGTAAAGGCGCCGCTCTTTGAAAGGGCCTCCCCGAGCTTTTTCCAGGAAGCACGCGCTGATGGATACCCGTGGGCGGACCAGTCCAGAATCTCCGCCTCCTCCGGGATGCAGTAGGGTTCCTTGGAAAAGCCAAGCGCCTCAAAGAACTTCTGCCCGATCAGGGTATCGTAGATAAAGCGTCCTTCCCGGATTTTGACATAACGCTGCGCCTCTGGAATCCGGTAGTAGGCCTCCCAGAACGCGTCCTGGTCCGCGTCCGGAAAGCGCCGCTTGTACATCAGGTACAGGGTCTTCTTCGGGCAGGCACCGTAGAGCTCAAACACCATGTCGATGCAGATGCCAAGCCAGCTGCACTGCCTGCGCGCAAGTTCAAAATCGGGATCCTCCGCACAGTAGAGAAGAAAACTTCTCGCTGCATCCGGCAGTACCTCGATTTTGCCGCCCTCATAGACTGCCGTAAGCCCCAGATCATTGAACAGTTCGAGGTGCTTCTCCTCCTCTTTGGACAGCTCCTCCCCGTCGATGATTTTTTCAAAGGCCAGGATCTCCTCGTCCTTTGCGGTGAGAAGAAGCGACTGCATACCTGCCCTGGACAGAACCTGGGCTGCTACCAGCTCCGGAAGATCCGCGTCTGGAATTCCCTCCGGGGAAAGCCCCGCATTTTTTGCCACATAGTCCACATCCTCCCGGGGCCAGTTCCGCAGAAGGTCCGGGACCGCGGCCTTTCGATAGGTCCTCTTCCGGAGCCTTGCAAAGGCCGCCTCGTTGTGTTCTCTGGATGTTTGACTCATACGTTCCTCCTTGTTTCTGTTTCCCCATCTTAGCACAGAATGCGGGGCGCTTTGGCAAGTTTAGCAATTCTTCATATCTCCCCGGTGGACAAGTCCGTCTCCCCGGCCGGATAATATATCTGATCAGAAAGCAATACCGGTTCGAAAGGAGGACCTCATGACAAAAGAATTTGCATCCAAGGATGCGGTCATCACCCCGGAAGGGGTATTCATCATCGGGAGCTACGACGAGAACGGCGTGCCCAACGCCATGAACGCCGCCTGGGGACAGCAGAGCGACTACGGCCAGATCACCCTGTTTCTGGGTCATCACAAAACCACTGAGAACATCGAGAAGACCCATGCCTTCACCGTCGCCTTTGCCACCGAAGACACCATGGTCATCTCCGACTACTTCGGCTGCGAGACCGGAAGCCGGGTGAACAAGATCGAGAAGGCGGGTGTGCAGGTACATCGGGCACCCCATGTGAACGCCCCGGTCATCGAGTCCTACCCTGTCACCCTTGAGTGCAGTCTCATCAGCTGGGATGAGAAGAGCGGTTTTCTCACTGGAAAGATCGAGAGCATGCTGGCCGATGAGAGTGTTCTGACAGACGGGAAGGTGGACCTGGACAAACTCCATCCGATCATCTTCGACAGCGCCACTGGCAGCTACCGGAGCGTTGGCCCGGTGGTCGGAAAAGCCTTCCACGTAGGCATGGCACTGAAGAAGTAAGTACTGTATTTTAAGAGATGACAGACGCAAAGAAAGCGCTCCGGGGATGTCCCGGGGCGCTTTCCTTTGGTTCTGGTTTTGTTCCGTCAGAAATTACTGAGGGATGGAGAAGCTGATCGGGGTTGCGCCGGTCATAGCGTCTGCTGCGAGCAGGGTGATCGGAGCCTCCTCAAGACCAAGGGTGGTGAAGGAAGCAGTGTAGCCGCTCTCCGTGGTGAAGGTCAGAGTCAGGCTGGTGTCAGCAGTGGCATCCGGATAATCCTTGTCCACAGTGACGGACTCGCCGTCT
>JBJEYC010000492.1:0-4445 GCA_051886435.1 Lachnospiraceae bacterium | reverse complement strand
ACGCCCGTCTCCAACAAGGCCTTACTGCAGTATGTCCGATTCCTGCCACTATCTATACGATCGCCCCGTATAACCTATGTACATAATCAAAATTTCTTTTTATGATACATCATCCGCGCAGAATTATCATTCTTTTAGCGCATGCGGCACCGTATTTCGCCCTTGTGAAAGTAGCCGTTGATACCTTACTCAGCGTGACGGTAATTTAAGTCTGTGATCTGAGCCAATTTCTCGTCACCACCTGAGCATATAATTGCGTCCTTTCCCAAAATCAAAAATAAGCCCCTGCCACCTTCGGCAAGGGCTATCATCTCTTCATATTCTTACGTTCTTCACTGTTCCATCGAGGAATGTGATTGTGAAGCTCGTAGGGGTATGGACCGTGATCTCCTGAAGCACCATCCGTGTCAGCTCCGGGACCTCGAAGTCGAGTCTTCCTTCAGCGGTGAGCTCTATCATCTGCTTTCCACGAAGCCGCTCCAGCGGATTCTCTGACTTTTCCATCTCCTCCCAGCGGGGCAGCTCCTGATCCCGGTTTTCCACGATGCTGTTCCATGCGATCACCACGGCCTCCTGCAGGGCTGACTCCTTCACTTTTTCAGCATTGCAGGTCTTGCCTTGAGCCTTCTCTGTGTTGTAGCATTTCCAGAACGGTTCCTTAATGCCCGTCCAGTTCTTCCGGACGAATCTCGCTCCGCAATTTCCGCAGAACACTTTGCTGAAGAATGCCGTCCCCACCTTCGAGCTGATCTCCCTAATGCCGTGGCTCTCCATGAATCCCTCTCTGCGCTTCAGCTCGTACTGAGCAGCCTCCCAGTTATCCGGAGAGATGATTGGCTTGTGGTTTCCCTGCACATAGTACTGGTCCTTCTCTCCGTTGTTGTCGACCATCTTCTTGGACAGAAAGTCCAAGGTATAGGTCTTCTGCATCAGGAGGTCACCCTTGTACTTCTCGTTCTGCAGCATGTGTCGGATTGTGTTCGCGTTCCATGCTGCTTTCCCCGTCACCCCCGGGATGTTCTTTGCCTTCAGACACTGAGCAATTTCTTCGAGCGACCAGCCTTCCAGAAAGCTCTGGAAGATTCTTTCTACTACCTTTGCCTGCTCCGGGTTGATGACAAGGTTGCCGTTCTCGTCCTTATCGTATCCCATGAAGCGCTCGGTGTTGATCATCGGCTGACCTCTTTTGAATTTCGAGCGGATGCCCCAGGTCGTATTTTCCGAGATGTTCCGGCTCTCCTCCTGCGCAAGGGATGAGAGGATCGTGAAGAGGAGCTCTCCGGATGCCGCCATCGTATCGATATTCTCCTTCTGAAAGTAGATGGGAATGCCGAGGTCCTTGAGCTCCCGGGAATAGTGCAGGCAATCAGCGGTGTTACGAGCAAATCGGGAAATTGATTTCGTAATCACACGATCGACCTTACCCTCGCGACAGGCCTGAATGAGGTTCTGGAAGCCCTGACGCTTCTTTGTCCCGGTGCCGGAAATGCCCTCATCGGAGAAAATCCCTGCCATCACCCAGTCGGGATTGTTGTTGATGAGTTCCGTGTAGTAGCTGACCTGATTCTCGAAGGATCCGATCTGCTCCTCGTGTTCCGTCGATACCCGGCAGTATGCTGCCACACGGATTTTCTTCTTTGCTCCCTCAGCCGATTTTCTTGTCTGGCTTGCGGGAATAACCGTAACACTCTTTGCCATCGATGTTCTCCTTTCCAATGTAGACGGGGCCTGGATAATCTCTCAGAGATTGCAGCATCTCGTCTGGCACTCGGACGCCCTTGCAGGCATCCTTTCCATAGCGGCTCATGGTGTTGCAGATCCAGAAGACATGCCCCTGATGTCCGATGATGCGCCGTAGCTTCCCTCCGCAGTACTTGCAGAAGATCCGGTCCTTGTAGGGGTAGTTCTCTTCTGTCAGCGCCGGAGCATTATGGTTGTGACACTTCTTTGCATGGCTTCTGCGCCATGTGTCGCCATCCTCATAGGCAAAACCAGTAACCCTGCCCCGGTCGATGGTTTCGCTGATGTATCGGTCCTCGTTGAAAGCTCTCCAGCTCTTCACTACCTCATCCGGTATGGAAACACCGGAGCAGAAGTTGCTGCTGAATCGCTCTTTTCCCGAGCATATCCAGCGGTTCTTCCCTCCGGTGTAGGAGCGCATCAGCCGGTGTCCACACTTTGCGCAGTAGAGCTGATGCCGATAGGGAAATTCATCCAGTACGGCTTTCTTCTCCGGCTCCTGCTTTGGCAATTGCCGGACACCGAGCGCCTTCTGTGCCTTCTCCCAGAGCTCATTCGTCACGATCGGCGGATGGTTCTCTTTGTAATAGATCATGGGACGTTCTCCGGTATTTTTCCTCTCCTTCCGGTGCTCATCCGAGTAGTGCTTGAACTGTACAAAGTCTCCCTTGTACTCCTCATTTCTCAGGATCCTTATGACGGTCGTACGATAGAACTTTGCTCCTCGTTTGGTCGTAACACCTTCGCTGTTCAGGTAGTTTGTGATTTGCGCAACCGTGAATCCATCCGCCGCCATCTCGAAGATTTCCAGCACACGGGCGGCATCCTGATCCGGCACGATTTCCCCGTCTGCATTCTTCGTGTAACCGAACACACGTTGGATCTGGTGTATCGGCTCCTGCTTCTCCACCTTCCGCTGGATAGACATTTTCGTGCCGAGGCGGTTTGCATCACTCTCTGCCTGTCCGAATGCAGCGAACAGGGTCATAAGAAGCTCTCCGCCTTCCCCAAGCGTGTTGATGTGCTGAAGCTCAAAGTACACCGCAATGCCACGGCGCTTTAAAAGTCTTGTGGCGTCAAGGACCGTTCCGGTGTTTCGGGCAAAGCGTGTTATGGACTTTGTGATGACAAGCTCGAACTTTCCATCTCCTGATTCCTCGAGCATCTTCTGGAATCCAGGTCTTGCTTCCTTGAACCCTGAGATGCCGAAGTCGTAGTAGATCTCGACGAGCTCATAGCGCGGATCCTGACCGATCGTCTCACCGTAGTGCCTGATTTGGTTCTCCAGGGAATATTCCTGATCCTCATGCTTGCTCGACACCCGGCAGTACACCGCTGCCCGGATCCGATGATCCTGTGGGTGCTCAAGGTGCGGAATTACAATCACATTATCCGAGGACAATGAACTCTGGCTCTGCTGCAGGATCATGCTTTGGCTCATGTTTTGCCTCCTCCTTTTTCTTCCGCCGGAGTCGCATCGCCTTTTCCCGCTGTGCTTCCGTCCGAAAGGCTGTGTTCCCATCCAGACGCTGCATCAGAATGCGCCGGGTCTTTGCGTGCTTCGCACCGTCCATGTCGATGCTGTTCATCCAGATTCGGAAGGTGTACCGTTCATTTGTGGTTTTCACGGGGTCGGCTTTCACCCATGCGGCCTTCTCACAGGCTTTGACAAGACCATCTGCAAAGTCCCTGTATGCTGCCTTCTCCTCATCCGTCCGGTCCTCCGGGAATCCGGTGAAAAGCACCTTTGTGGCGGTGAAAGTGATGCCCCGGAGCGCTTTCTCCCCTCCGCTCCTGACCAGCACCGTCTGAAGCTCAGACAGGTTTGCCGGATTCTTCTCTTTCAGGTTCCGGATCAGCGCTGTCGATACAAAGAAGGCATTCGGCTGTCCGATGGCTTTGTTGATGAGCGCACCCTTCGAAGCAAGAAGGTTGATCAGGTTTACCCGGGCGGTAACGTCATCCGCGATCTCTGCCTCGATGCCTGCGGATGTATTTTCAGCTGCAACCAGACCGCTTTCTCTGAGCCTTTCAATCATCTCTGCATCCGCCTTTTCATCAGCGACTCTGATGTGTCCGTTCCGAAGAACTGTATAGTCGCCAATCCTGTAGTTGAAGGTCGGTGCTCCGGCGTAGTCCGCGAAAAGCCCTGTGCTTTCCTCAAGGAACCGCACAATGGCGGCCCGATCTGTAATGGTTGTGAGTAGCTCCATCGTGTCCTCCCTCCTTTTTCGGTAGTCTATCCATCACTCTGATCCGTGATCATATCAAGTCATTTCTCCTTACGAATGTGAGTCTTATTTGCTGCCGAAGTAGTCTGCCACATAGTGCGCATGGCAGCAGTATTTCCGGTTCTTATTGCCGTAGACCTCGAAGGTCTTTCCGCAATAGGCACACACCTTGGTGTAGATCGCCTTCGGATTCCTTTTCTGATCCGGCCGGTGGATCTTCCAATACTTACGTCGACACTCGTCGCAGCAGAACCGCTTCTTCCGCCCTGCGCTATGCTCATTTTGTGTGACGGGCTTACCGCAATAAGCACAGGCCTCCCGGCTCTTGATCTTTGCTGGCAGCTCTTCATCAACCAAGACACTGTCGCAATCCTGCTTCTTGCACTGATACCGGACCTTCTCATAAGGAATGCCGGTATATTCCGCGATCTTTCGATTGCTCATCCCGCTCTTCCGGAGCAAAATCGCCTGCTG
>JBJEYC010000491.1:20580-22288 GCA_051886435.1 Lachnospiraceae bacterium | reverse complement strand
TTGGCAAGGAGGTGAAATAGAATGCCAACATTTAACCAGCTCGTTAGAAAGGGACGCCAGGCTTCCACGAAGAAGTCCAAGGCACCCGCTCTGCAGGTAGGCTTCAACTCTCTCAAGAAGAAGCCCATCGACCAGTCCGCTCCCCAGAAGAGAGGCGTCTGCACCGCAGTGAAGACCGCTACCCCGAAGAAGCCGAACTCTGCACTCAGAAAGATCGCCAGAGTCAGACTTTCCAACGGTATGGAGGTTACTTCCTACATTCCCGGTGAAGGCCACAATCTTCAGGAGCACTCCGTGGTGATGATTCGTGGCGGCCGTGTGAAGGATCTTCCCGGTACCAGATACCACATCATCCGCGGCACCCTGGATACGGCAGGCGTTGCGAACCGCAAGAAGGCCCGCTCCAAGTACGGCGCGAAGAGACCGAAAGCTGCAAAGTAATACTTTCTAATTTGAAATGAGTGTTGGATTCTATTTTCGTAGAAGTTTTGGTACAGAACTTTACGCGTAAATAGAGACCGCATGGACACAGACAATTAGTGAGTACCGATGAATTATCATGTGATAAGGAGGGAAGTATCATGCCGCGTAAAGGACATGTACAGAAAAGAGATGTATTAGCAGATCCCTTATACAACAGCAAGGTCGTCACAAAGCTCGTCAACAGCATCATGCTGGACGGCAAGAAGGGCGTCGCGCAGAAGATTGTATACGGTGCATTTGCAAAGGTTGAGGCCAAGGCTGGCAAGCCCGCACTCGAGGTTTTCGAGGGCGCGCTGAACAACATCATGCCTGTCCTCGAGGTTAAGGCAAGACGAATCGGCGGTGCTACTTACCAGGTCCCCATCGAGGTGAGACCTGAGAGAAGACAGGCACTGGCTCTTCGCTGGCTGACCATGTTCTCCCGCAAGAGAGGCGAGAAGACCATGGAAGATAAGCTCGCAGGAGAGATCCTCGATGCTTATAACAACACAGGCGCATCCGTGAAGCGCAAGGAAGATATGCACAAGATGGCGGATGCAAACAGAGCATTCTCTCACTATCGTTTCTGATTGCTTCAGGAACGTGATACAAGATTGCTTGTTGGTTCCATTACTTAGGAGGAAATACCTGTGGCACAATCAGTAACGAGAGAATATCCCCTGGACAGAACCAGGAACATCGGTATTATGGCTCATATCGATGCAGGTAAGACCACGCTGACGGAGCGTATCCTGTATTATACCGGTGTAAACTACAAGATTGGTGAGACCCACGATGGCACTGCAACCATGGACTACATGGAGCAGGAGCAGGAGAGAGGTATCACCATCACGTCCGCGGCAACGACCTGCCACTGGACGCTGGAGGACCATCACAAGAAGAAGGCCGGTGCTCTGGAGCATCGTATCAACATCATCGATACCCCCGGCCACGTCGACTTCACCGTCGAGGTCGAGCGTTCCCTGCGCGTGCTGGATGGTGCAGTTGGTGTGTTCTCCGCAAAGGGAGGCGTTGAGCCCCAGTCAGAGAACGTCTGGCGTCAGGCTGATAAGTACAACGTTCCCCGTATGGCATTCGTCAACAAGATGGATGTGGTCGGCGCAAACTACTATGCCTGCGTGGATCAGATCCGCGAGAGACTTGGAAAGAACCCGATCATGATCAACATCCCGATCGGCAAGGAAGATTCCTACATCGGCCTGATCGATCTGTTCGAGATGGATGC
>JBJEYC010000491.1:0-20480 GCA_051886435.1 Lachnospiraceae bacterium | reverse complement strand
CGATCGGCAAGGAAGATTCCTACATCGGCCTGATCGATCTGTTCGAGATGGATGCATATTACTACAAGAACGACGATGGCACTGACATCGAGATCACTCCCGTTCCGGATGACTTAAAGGATGACGCTCAGCTCTATCACGACCAGATGGTCGAGCAGATTTGTGAGCTGGACGACGATCTCCTCGAGAAGTTCCTGGATGGTGGTGAGGAAGCTGTCACTGTCGCCGAGATGAAGGCAGCTCTTCGCAAGGCAACCTGCGAGGGCAGAGCGGTCCCGGTTGTCTGCGGATCCGCTTATAAGAACAAGGGTGTTCAGAAGTGCCTGGACGCTGTCATCGAGTACATGCCCTCTCCTCTGGATATCCCTCCGGTTCAGGGTACTGATCTGGATGGCAACCCGGAGACCAGAGAGTCTGATGACTCCGAGCCGTTCAGCGCTCTTGCATTCAAGATCATCTCCGATCCGTTCGTCGGAAAGCTCGCATTCATGAGAGTTTACTCCGGCACCTGCAAGGCTGGTTCTTACGTGCTCAACTCCACGAAGGACAAGAAGGAGAGAATCGGACGTCTTCTTCAGATGCACGCCAACAAGAGAAAGGAGATCGATGAGGTCTTCTCCGGAGATATCGCTGCAGCCGTTGGTCTCAAGGACACCGGCACTGGTGATACCCTCTGCGATGAGCAGCATCCGATCATCCTGGAGTCCATGGAGTTCCCGGATCCCGTCATCGAGCTCGCTATCGAGCCCAAGACCAAGGCCGGCCAGGACAAGCTGACCGACGCTCTGCAGAAGCTTGCAGAAGAGGATCCTACTTTCAAGGCTCACACTGACAGCGAGACTGGTCAGACCATCATCGCCGGCATGGGCGAGCTGCACCTGGACATCATCGTCGACAGACTCCTTCGCGAGTTCCATGTCGAGGCAAATGTCGGTGCTCCGCAGGTCGCTTACAAGGAGACCTTCACGAAGCCCGTCGACCAGGAGTACAAGTACGCAAAGCAGTCCGGCGGCCGTGGCCAGTACGGACACTGCAAAGTCAAGTTTGAGCCCATGGATCCCAACGGGGATACCGAGTACAAGTTTGACAATGAGGTTGTCGGCGGCAATATTCCGAAGGAATACATCCAGCCCATCAGCGATGGTATCGAGGAGGCTATGAAGTCCGGCTCTCTCGGCGGATATCCGGTGACCGGCATTCACGCAACGGTCTACGATGGATCCTATCACGAGGTCGACTCCTCCGAGATGGCATTCCACATCGCAGGAAGCCTCTGCTTCAAGGCTGCTATGGAGAAGGCTGCGCCTACACTCCTTGAGCCCATCATGAAGGTCGAGGTTACCATGCCTGAGGAGTACATGGGCGATGTCATCGGCGATATCAACTCCCGCCGTGGCAGAGTGACCGGCATGGAGGACATCCCGTCCGGCAAGCAGGTCAACGCTTTCGTTCCGCTGGCTGAGATGTTCGGCTATGCAACCGATCTTCGTTCCATGACCCAGGGCCGTGGCAACTACTCGATGTTCTTCGAGAAGTATGAGCCCGTGCCGAAGAACGTGGCGGAGAAGGTTCTCGATGAGAGAGCAAAGGAGACCGCAAAGCGCTGAGAAGCGTTCCGCAGATCTCTGTAAAAATTACCAATAATGTGTTTGTTTGCTGCCCTCCTGGGGCGGCAAACTGCTTGATTTCAATAGTATATTCAAGTATAATATCTCTCAGTGACTGACGACCGTGACTGGCGCATTAGCGTTTCACGATAATGTCAAGGCTGTGAAGCGGGGATGTTTCAGTCACTGGCAGATGTGTTCACATTAAAAATTCCAAGGAGGAATTAAAACAATGGCGAAAAAGCATTTCGACAGAACAAAGCCGCATGTAAACATCGGCACCATCGGTCACGTCGATCATGGTAAGACCACTCTGACCGCTGCTATCACCGCAGTGCTGTCTGAGAGACTTGGTGTGGATCCGGCCGTTCCGTTCGATCAGATCGACAAGGCTCCCGAAGAGAAGGCTCGTGGAATAACCATTAACTCTGCTCACATTGAGTACGAGACTGCAAAGAGACACTATGCACACGTTGACTGCCCTGGCCACGCTGACTATGTCAAGAACATGATCACCGGCGCTGCTCAGATGGATGGCGCAATCCTCGTTGTTGCTGCTACCGATGGTGTTATGGCTCAGACCCGTGAGCACGTTCTGCTTGCAAAGCAGGTCGGCGTGCCGAAGATCGTTGTCTTCCTGAACAAGTGCGATATGATGGACGATCCCGAGCTCATCGAGCTGACTGAGATGGACATCAGAGACCTCCTGAACGAGTATGGCTATCCGGGAGATGACACTCCGATCATCAAGGGCTCCGCTCTGAAGGCTCTTGAGAATCCGGGAGAGAAGAACCAGTGGACTGATGCCATCATGGAGCTGATGGACACTGTTGATACCTACATTCCGGATCCGGTTCGTGATAACGACAAGCCGTTCCTTATGCCCATCGAGGATGTCTTCACCATCTCCGGACGTGGTACTGTTGCTACTGGCCGTGTTGAGCGTGGTATGCTCAAGCTCAACGATCCCGTCGAGATCGTCGGTATCAAGGAGGATACTCTTACCTCTGTTGCAACCGGCATCGAGATGTTCCGTAAGACCCTCGACTATGCTGAGGCTGGTGATAACATCGGTGTTCTTCTCCGTGGTATCAACAGAACCGACATTGAGAGAGGCCAGGTCGTTGCAAAGCCCGGCACTGTGACCTGCCACAAGAAGTTCACCGCTCAGGTCTACGTTCTGACCAAGGATGAGGGTGGCCGTCACACTCCTTTCTTCAACAACTATCGTCCTCAGTTCTATTTCAGAACCACGGATGTGACTGGTGTCATCACCCTTCCTGAGGGAACCGAGATGTGCATGCCCGGCGATCACGTCGAGATGACCATCGAGCTGATTCACCCCATCGGAATGGAGGAGGGACTTACCTTCGCTATTCGTGAGGGCGGCAGAACCGTCGGCTCCGGCCGTGTTGTCTCCATCCTTGACTGATGGAACAAATCGGTAAATAAGATTTGAGATGCCCCGTCGGCAGCAATGCCGGCGGGGTATTTTTGTGCTTCTCTTTTTACAGACATTTTACGGATTCCATGCTGATTTGCGTGATCTTTCTGGTATAATAAGATTGAGAATAAGAAAGGAGGAGCCGTGAAATGAGACGTATTCTGTATCCGGTTGCCGCCATCTGGCTGATCGCCGCGACTGCCCTGTATGCCGCAGGCACCCTTTCCGAACGTGCCACTCCTCTCCCGGATGAGGACGCATATGAGGAAGTCAACCGGGACACCGCCTCCCTGGAGATCTCCACACTTGAGAGCGGATGGGAGATGGGCCAACAATAAATTCTATTGATTTTATGTATCCCCCTGCTATACGGCAGGGGGCCTTTTGTTCTCACTGCTGATTTTAAATCTCTCCTTTAGAAGTGAAATATTTCACTTTGCGCATTCCTAATACCCATGCTATAATGTATATTTACGGAAAGATGATATTTGTCATGGTATTCATCGCCCCTGCCAATAGCTGAGGGTAGGATTATCAAGGGGAATGTATGGAAGAAACTGAAAAAACAATACTGCATATCACCATGTTTGGCGGCTTTTCAATGCAGTACGGAGACCAGGAGATCGTGCTGGGCCGTAACACCACCGCCAAGTTCGTGCAGCTGCTTCAGCTGGTCTGGCTCTATGGAGATCGGGGCCTTTCGAAGGCGCAGATCGTCCGTGAGCTCTACGACGTGGATGACCTGTCCAATCCGAACAACAGCTTCAACAACCTGCTGTTCCAGACCAGGCGCCAGATGGTCGCGGCTGGTCTGCCAAAGGAGGATTATGTAATCCGCCGCAACAAGCTCTACCTGCCTGACCCTGTTGTACCGCTGGACATCGACACCGAGCGCTTTGAGAAGCTGATCGAGCAGGCGCAGGCCACTGAGGACCCCAAGGAAAAGAACGATTTCTATCGCAAGGCCCTGGAGATCTACCGAGGTGAACTGCTGCCCGAATCTGCCACCCAGGCCTGGGTGGTTACCGAGAGCATCCGTCTGCAGAAACTCTTCTCCGAGGCCGTGCGCTACACCGGCGCCTACGCCAAGAAGACCAAAGACTACGATGCCATGTTCCATATCTACGAGCAGGCGGCCAGGATCTACCCGGACGAGGACTGGCAGGCTGATCAGATTGACGCACTGATCTGCAAAGAGGAATACCAGCAGGCTTATCAGCTCTACGATCAGACCGTCAAGCTCTATTCCGAGGAGATGGGGCTTCCGCCATCAGATCAAATGTTGGAGAACTACCGGAAGATGAGCCAGAAGCTCACCAACCAGGAGAGCCGCATTGGCGAAATTCAGTCCTCTCTGCAGGAGGATCCCGACAGCGGCGCTTATTTCACGACGCTCCCGGGCTTTATCGACACCTACCGCGTGCTGGAACGGAATATGGAGCGGCTGGGTTACTCGGTCTTCCTGCTCTTATGCAACCTGGTGGACTACGAAGGCAAGCCCTTCGTGAACCGTGATAAGCTCCAGGCGCGGTCAGAAACTCTGCGCCAGTGTATCAGCAGCTCGCTCCGCCGTGGCGATATTTTCACCCGCTACAGTGCCAGCCAATATCTGGTTCTGCTCGTGGGGAGCGATCGGGAGGGATGCGATGTGGTTGCAAACCGCATCTCCAAAAAGCTCTACTCCCTGGAAGGGACCAAGGCCGGCGTGCGTTACAGCAACGTTTCCCTGGCGGACCTCTCCAACATCAAGTAAGACAGCAGTTGAGAGCGGGGAGAGGACAAAGACAGAAGCAGGAAGGCGCCTGACAGGGAAGAAAAATCTTCCCCAGTGTCTGGCCATGGGAAAAATGTATGAATAAATTGTATGGTCCCAACCTCCTGGTGGTGGGCATCGATCGGATCGATCGCGTCGACTACAGCGGGCGGCTGTGGAACGGATATCAGAAGGAACCGGTGGCCTTCCAGAACTCGATGGAACTGATGCGGGAGATGGAGGCATTCTTTGATCAGATCAACTTTCCACAGAGCGCGATGCGCATCCGTTCCTTTAAGAAGGAACAGCGCAACGCCAGGTGGTCTGGAAAAGTGGAGGACAAAAAACCTGACATGAGTGAATTGGAAAAAAACAAGGGCGATAAGGGGACTTTCATCGTACAGGTGATGTACCGGCAGAACGCCACGTGGCAGGGCCAGGTGGTCTGGGCGGAGCAGAACAAGAAAGTTTACTTTCGAAGTGCCATGGAATTGTTAAAGCTGATGGACAGCGCGTTGGAACATGGTACCATCGAGCAGGGAGAGAACATCCCTGCGCCCACCCCGGAAGAGGGTGAGCAGGGGCACAAGGCGTGATGCCCTTTCGCTATATACTTGCATCCGGCTCTCCCCGGCGGAAGGAACTGATCGCGCAGGTTGGGATTCCTGCACGAATTTGTCCGGCCGTCGGGAAGGAGACAAGCGGGCAGAAGGATCCGCGCGCCTATGCGACGGATCTTGCCCGCCACAAGGCGCAGGAGATCGCCGCACAGGAAGCAGCAGCGCCCGGTGACTACTGCATCATCGGCGCAGACACCATCGTGGTGCTGGATGGTATGATCCTCGGAAAGCCGAAGGATCGGGCGGATGCACGCCGCATGCTCACCCTGCTCCAGGGAAGATCCCATGAGGTCATCACCGGGGTCTGCCTTGATTTCCGGCAAGGCGGGATATGCAGGCAGTGCTCCTTTTCCGAGGTCAGTACCGTCAAAGTCGTCCCGATGTCCCAGGCGGAGATCGAAAGATATCTTGCAACCGGTGAAGCCGATGACAAGGCCGGGGCCTATGGAATACAGGGCGCCTTTGGCGTCTACGTGGCCGGGATCGAGGGCGACTACTACAACATCGTCGGTCTGCCGATCTCCCGGCTCTATCAAACGATGAAGGAAGCGGGGCTCCTGCCGGAGCTCTTGACGTAGGATCATGAGTCAGGAAGAAAAGAAGAACCAGAAGACAGGGCTGGAGAAGAAGACTACCGGGATGCGGAACCGGGACCTTCTGATCCGATACATGGAGGAACAGGCCGCCCTCGGACATTTCGAGAAGATCGACCTGGACAACCTCAGCTCCAAGCAGATCGAGATGATCCTCGACGCCACGAACTCAATCAATGAGTTCCGGGAGCTCATGATGTACTACTCCTGCTGTATGGATGAGGTGACCACCAAGTTTCAGGTCATGAACAAGGAGCTTTCCATTGTTCAGAACCGTAACCCCTTCGAATCGATCAAGTCCCGTCTCAAGACCCCGATTTCAATCTACGAAAAGATGCAGCGAAAGGGATACCCCTTCACCATCGAGGGGATCGAGAAGAACCTGAACGACGTGGCGGGCGTGCGTGTGATCTGCTCCTTTATCGAGGACATCTACAAGCTCCGGGACGCATTGCTGTCCCAGGACGACGTGCATCTTGTACAGGAGAAGGATTACATCCGCCAGCCGAAGGACAACGGCTACCGAAGTCTTCACCTGATCATTGAGACCCCAATCTATCTGACCACCGGCAAGAAGATGGTCCGGTGCGAGGTACAGTTGCGCACGATTGCGATGGACTTCTGGGCGAGTCTGGATCACAAGATCAAGTACAAGCAGGACATTCCCAACGAAGCGTCGATCGAGGAAGAGATGAAGTACAGCGCCGAGATGATCAACCAGCTGGATCAGCGGATGCAGCAGATCCACAACAAGATCCGTGAGGCAAAAGACAAGCCCTACGCACGGGAAAAGAATTAGACGAATACCAAAAACCGATTCCGGCGGGATGGCCGAAATCGGTTTTTCTGTTTGCAAAAATTCTGTTTACTCTTTGGCAGTCCATCTGCCGGCCGCGCCGCAGGGAAGGACCAGTCCGTTTCCCGTGACGGGAAGTCCCACCTCCTCAGCCTCCACATTTCCCGGATGCACCGGATCCAGTGTCGTGTGCAGCAGATAGGAAAGAACTGCGGGCTGGAGCCCGGTGGTGTAGGAATTTAAGAGCACAAAGAGCGGATGGTCGGAGAGAAGCTGTGCCAAAAGCTGAAGCAGAGGAAAGATAGATTCCTCCATCTTCCAGATCTCCCCTTTGGGACCTCTGCCGTAAGAGGGCGGATCCAGGATGATCGCGTCGTACCGGCTGCCGCGCCGGATCTCGCGCTCGACAAACTTCGTGCAGTCATCCACAAGCCACCGCACCGGCCGGTCCGCAAGACCCGAGAGCTGTGCATTCTCCCTAGCCCAAGTCACCATTCCCTTGGAAGCGTCCACATGGGTCACCGAGGCACCGGCCGCAAGAGCTGCCAGGGTGGCGCCGCCAGTGTAGGCAAAGAGGTTCAGTACCCGGACGCTCCTTCCCGCGGACACCGCATCCCGGATCAGCGAAGAAAACCAGTCCCAGTTCACCGCCTGCTCCGGAAAGAGACCGGTGTGCTTGAAGGAGAAGGGCTTTAACATGAACTTCCGATCCCGGTAGGAGATCATCCATTCCTCAGGCAGATCAAAGAACTTCCACTCCCCGCCGCCCTTGGCGCTTCTATAATAATGACCGTTCACCTTGTCCCACTTTTTTCCCCTGGGCGTATCCCAGATGACCTGGGGGTCCGGCCGGATCAGCCGATACGAGCCCCAGCGCTCGAGTTTTTCTCCCTGGGAGGTGTCGAGCACCTCATAGTCTTTCCACTGATCCGCTATCCACATGGTTCAACCTTCCTCTCTGCCCGACAGGGCTTTTCCATCTTAACACATGGCGATAGAAAGACAACCAAAAGGCCCGCCATGAGAATTGCCGAAAACTGTCCTGTCCGATTGGGAGAGAAATTTGAACGGAACCAAAGTCAAATTTTTGTGAAAATCAGAGAAATTTTTTTCATTTTCCCCTTGCAAGAACTTAGGGGTTCGGTTACAATAATCGTCGCTGTGACATGATAGCTGTGAAGCGAGAGGTTGCCGCGGGTTCATCCTGCGGGTTACTCCGTGGAGCGAATGTCTGGGGCCGTTCTGTAATGACCTGACAGAAGACAAACAAGGCCCAACAATCTGACGACAAGTCACTGTACCGATGAATACCGCATCACGCGGAATTTACAGTCTGCCCCGAGCAGAAACGACGTGTGAAAGTCCTTTTTATTTTTGAATGAGGAGGACACGCACGGGAGTGTGTACAGTCACCGCTTGTCGTACTTCGATTCCAAAGTGCGAATAAGGAGGCGACTTTTTTTATGGCAAATCAGGTTATGAGAATCACATTGAAGGCTTACGATCACGAGCTCATCGATGCTTCTGCAAAGAAGATCATCGACACCGTGAAGAAGAGCGGCTCTCAGGTCTCCGGACCGGTTCCGCTTCCCACCAAGAAGGAAGTGGTGACCATCCTCCGCGCTGTTCATAAGTATAAGGACAGCCGTGAGCAGTTCGAGCAGAGAACCCACAAGAGACTGATCGACGTCATCAACCCGACTCAGAAGACGGTTGACAGCCTTCAGCATCTGGAGATGCCCGCCGGCGTGTACGTTAACGTCAAGATGCAGAGCAAGTAATTCTGCGGGCAATGAATCAGCAGGCAGCACGATCATGTGTCGTGTTTGCACATAAACCTCTACTAGAATGACATCTTCCCGACGCAGGGCACCTGTGAACCCCCGCGCCGGGTGACAGGATGGGACACGGGGGCAGCGGCCGCAGGTCAGGCCGGCAGTCAGCAGCAGACTGGAGCCTTCGGAGAATCTGATCACACACAGAAGTCCCTTCGGATGTCCGCTGTAGAACAACGCAGCAGAAAGTACGCTGCGGCATAACACGGTTTGGTTTATGCCGTGTTACAACACCGGAGAACCCGGTAGAAAAGAGGTCAGTAATGAAGAAAGAGATCCTTGCAACGAAGGTCGGTATGACACAGATCTTCCAGGAGGACGGCACCCTCGTCCCTGTCACCGTTCTGGAGGCAGAGCCCAATGTCGTCACCCAGATCAAGACCATCGAGAACGACGGCTATGAGGCAGTTCAGGTCGGCTTCGGCGATGCGGTTGATCGCGTCAAGACAAAGGACAAGAGCGGCAGAGTTGAGGTCGCACACCGTCACGGCGTCAACAGGGCAGAGGCTGGCCAGTTCAAGAAGGCCGGCGTCTCCAGCAAGAAGTACTTAAGAGAGTTCCGCCTCGAGAACACCGCTGACTACAAGGCCGGCGATGAGATCAAGGCAGACATCTTTGCTGAGGGTGACCGCATCGACGTCACCGCAATCAGCAAGGGCAAGGGATTCCTGAGTGCCATCCAGAAGGGTCAGCACAGAGGACCTATGGGCCACGGCTCCAAGTTCCACCGCCATCAGGGATCCAACAACTCCAGTTCCACCCCCAGCCGTGTCTTCAAGGGCAAGGGTATGCCCGGACACGCAGGCAGCGTTCAGGTAACCGTCAGAAACCTTACGGTTGTCAAGGTCGATCCTGAGAAGAACCTCATCCTTGTCAAGGGTGCTGTTCCCGGACCGAAGAAGGGCCTTGTCACCATCAAGGAGACCACTAAGGTCGAAGCCTGACCGATATCTGAATGAAAGGAGGACCATTCAATGGCTAGCGTAACAGTATTCAATATGGAAGGCGCCGAGGTCGGCACCATGGAGCTTTCCGATAAGCTTTTCGGCGTTGAGATCAACGAGCACCTTGTCCATCAGGCAGTTGTGCAGCAGCTTGCTGACAACCGTCAGGGCACCCAGAAGGCAAAGACCCGCTCCGAGGTTTCCCACTCCACGATTAAGCCCTGGAGACAGAAGGGAACCGGCCATGCAAGACAGGGATCCACGAGAGCACCTCAGTGGAGACACGGCGGCGTTGTGTTCGCACCCGTGCCGCGTGACTACTCCTTCAAGCTCAACAAGAAGGAGAAGAGAGCCGCTCTGGCATCCGCACTCACAGATCGTCTGCAGCAGAAGAAGCTCATCGTTGTTGACGAGCTGAAGTTTGAGACTCCCAAGACCAAGGAGTTCGCAAAGGTTCTTGGCAATCTCAAGGTGCAGGGCAAGGCTTTCGTCGTTGTGGCTGATGGCAGCGCAGATGTGGTTCGCAGCGCAGCGAACATCCCCACCGTCAAGACCGCAGGCACGAACGAGCTCAATGTCTACGACATCATGAACGCACAGGCAGTCATCCTCACGAAGGACGCTGTCAACAAGATCCAGGAGGTGTACGCATAATGGCAGCGCTTGGTTACTATGACGTCATTTTGAAGCCCGTTGTCACCGAGAAGAGCATGAACGCGGCTCAGGAAAAGAAGTACACGTTCTACGTTCATCCGGAAGCAAACAAGATTCAGATCAGAGAGGCCGTTGAGAAGCTTTTCGACGGCGCAAAGGTCAAGAAGGTCAACACCGTGACTGTTCGCCCCAAGAAGAAGAGAAGAGGCATGGTGGAAGGCGAGACCGCAAAGGCCAAGAAGGCCATTGTGTTCCTGACTGAGGATTCCAAGGACATTGATTTCTATCAGGGCCTTTGAGAATCATAAAAACCGGATCGACAATCCAACCTATGGTCCGGTGCGGTGCAAATAAAACAAGGAGTATGAATCATGGGAATTAAAAAGTATACCGCTTATACCCCGTCCAGACGGAACATGTCCGGTTCCGATTTCGCGGAGATCACGAAGACCACTCCCGAGAAGAGTCTGATCGTCTCCAAGAATCAGAAGGCCGGCAGAAACAACCAGGGCAAGATCACGGTTCGTCACAGAGGCGGCGGAAACAGAAAGAAGTACAGACAGATCGATTTCAGAAGACTCAAGGATGATGTTCCTGCAAAGGTCATCGGCATTGAGTATGATCCGAACCGTACCGCAAACATCGCCCTCATCGCTTATGCAGATGGTGAGAAGGCTTACATCCTGGCACCTCAGGGCCTGACTGATGGCATGACCGTCATGAACGGACCCAAGGCCGAGGTGAGAGTTGGCAACTGCCTTCCTCTCTCCGAGATCCCCGTTGGTACCACGATCCACAACATCGAGCTGTATCCCGGAAAGGGCGGCCAGCTGGTCCGCACTGCCGGTGCAAGCGCTCAGCTGATGGCAAAGGAGAATGGCTATGCTACTCTCCGTCTTCCCTCTGGTGAGATGAGAATGGTTCCGATCGCCTGCAGAGCAACCATCGGCACCGTCGGCAACATCGATCACAACCTGGTTAACTACGGCAAGGCAGGTCGTGTCCGCCACATGGGCATCCGTCCTACCGTCCGCGGATCTGTCATGAACCCCAACGATCACCCTCATGGTGGTGGAGAAGGTAAGGCACCTGTTGGACGTCCCGGCCCTGTCACACCTTGGGGCAAGCCCGCTCTTGGTCACATCACCAGAAAGCACAAGTCTTCTGATAAGCTGATCATCAGACGCAAGAACGGCAGAGGAATCAAATAAGGAGGTAAGTCATGGCTAGATCACTGAAGAAAGGCCCCTTCGCGGATGAGAGCCTTTTAAAGAAGGTAGATGCAGCAAACGCTGCAGGCGATAAGACCGTCATCAAGACCTGGTCCCGCCGTTCTACCATTTATCCTTCCTTCGTGGGTCACACCATTGCGGTGCACGACGGAAGAAAGCACGTCCCGGTTTATATCACTGAGGATATGGTCGGTCACAAGCTCGGCGAGTTCGTCCTGACCAGAACGTTCCGCGGTCACAACGGGAACAACAAGGAGGCCTCCACGGGCAGGTAATCCGCCTGTGTGGACGTGCGCAGAAAGAATTTGAAAGGAGTTCATCAATCCTATGGCTAAGGGACATAGAACACAGGTTAAGAGAGCCAGGAATGCGGTGAAGGACACGAGACCGCACGCAAAGCTCACATATGCTAGAATTCCCGTTCAGAAGGCCTGCTACGTAATGGATGCCATCAGAGGCAAGGACGTTACGACGGCAATCGGAATTCTTGAGTACAATCCGAGATACGCTTCCAGCGTTATCCTGAAGTTACTGAAGTCTGCCATCGCAAACGCAGAGAACAATCTCGGCATGAGCGCTGACCGCCTCTACATCGCAGAGTGCAACGCCTCCAACGGACCCATCATGAAGAGGATCCAGCCCAGAGCACAGGGCAGAGCGTACAGAATTCTGAAGAGAATGAGCAACCTGTACATCACCCTCGATGAGAAGAAGGTTGAGGAAGCGTAATTCAGCGTTTGAAAGGAGCCTATAATGGGACAGAAAGTTAATCCTCATGGCATGAGAGTCGGCGTCATCAAAGACTGGGATTCCAGATGGTACGCTGACGCAAACTTCTCTGACATGCTGGTTGAAGACTACAACATCCGGAAGTTCTTAAAGAAGAAGCTGGCACAGGCTGGCATCTCCAAGATTGAGATCGAGAGAGCATCCGAGAGAGTGAAGATCACCGTCTACTCCGCAAAGCCGGGCGTTGTCATCGGCAAGGGCGGCGCAGAGATCGAGAACACCAAGAAGGAGCTGCAGAAGCTCACCGACAAGAAGGTCGTCCTCGAGATCAAGGAAATCAAGCGTCCCGACAAGGATGCACAGCTCGTTGCAGAGAACATCGCACAGCAGCTTGAGAACCGTGTTGCGTTCCGCCGCGCGATGAAGTCCGCAATGAACAGAACCATGAAGTCCGGTGCTCTTGGATTCAAGGCAACCTGCGGCGGCCGTCTCGGCGGTGCCGATATCGCCCGCACCGAGTCCTGCTCCGACGGAACCATTCCGCTGCAGACACTCCGCGCAGACATCGACTATGGTTTCGCAGAAGCTAACACAACATACGGCAAGGTCGGCGTCAAGGTCTGGATCTACAAGGGAGACATCCTTCCCAAGAAGCACAATGACGCACCTGCAGCAGTCGAAGGGGGTGCACGCTAATGTTAATGCCGAAGAGAGTTAAATATCGTGAGCAGTTCCGTGGCAATCGCCGTGGAAAGGCAACCCGTGGCAACACCGTGACCTACGGTGAGTACGGTCTCGTCGCCCTGGATCCCGCATGGGTCAAGGCAAACCAGATCGAGGCAGCCCGTGTCGCGCTGACCCGTTACATCAAGCGTGGCGGTCAGGTTTGGATCAAGATTTTCCCCGACAAGCCCATCACCAAGAAGCCTCTGGGTGTTCGAATGGGATCCGGAAAGGGCGCAGTCGAGTACTGGGTATCTGTTGTAAAGCCCGGCAGAGTTCTTTTTGAGATCTCCGGTGTACCTGAGGAGCAGGCTAAGGAAGCTCTTCGTCTCGCGGGAACCAAGCTCCCGATCCGTACGAAGATCGTTTCCAAGGCTGACCTGGAAGGCGGTGCAGAATGAAGTCAAACGAGTACGTAAAGGATTTACAGACCAAGTCTGTTGATGAGTTAAAAGAGGATCTCACTTCCGCAAAGAAGGAGCTCTTCAATCTGAGATTCCAGAATGCAACAAGCCAGCTGACCAACACGGCAGAGATCACGAAGGTTCGCAAGAACATTGCGAGAATCCAGACCGCGATCAACGCAAAGGCAGAGTAAATTCGGGAAAACGCAGAAAGGAGCGCACCGTGGAAGAGAGAAATTTGAGAAAGGTCCGTATCGGTAAGGTCGTGAGCGACAAGATGGACAAGACTGTTGTCGTCTCCATCGAGAACCACGTCAAGCATCCGGTCATCGGCAAGATTGTGAAGAGAACTTACACGCTGAAGGCACACGATGAGAAGAACGAGTGCGGTGTAGGTGATACCGTTAAGGTGATGGAGACCAGACCCCTGTCCAAGACAAAGAGATGGAGAGTCGTTTCCATTGTTGAAAAAGCTAGATAATACTGGTATGATCTACAGGTTGCGGAACTGGGACACGCCCGGTTCCGGCACCGTTTTGAAACCATCAGAAAGGAATTAGACATGATTCAGCAGGAAACCAGACTGAAGGTCGCGGACAACACCGGTGCCAGAGAGCTGCTCTGCATCCGTGTTTGCGGCGGATCTACAAGAAGATATGCCCGCATCGGCGATACCATCGTTGCAACCGTGAAGGATGCAGCGCCCGGCGGTATGGTCAAGAAGGGCGATGTGGTGAAGGCGGTTGTCGTCCGCACGGTTCGCGAGACCAGACGGTCTGACGGATCCTACATCCGCTTTGATGAGAATGCAGCAGTCATTATTAAGGACGATTTAACTCCGACAGGAACCCGTATTTTCGGACCTGTAGCAAGAGAGCTTCGTGAGAAGCACTTCATGAAGATCCTTTCCCTTGCTCCGGAAGTATTGTAAGGAGGACGAGAAATGGCAACAGCGAAGATTAAGAAGGGCGATACCGTCAGAGTAATCGCCGGCAGAGAGCTTGGCAAAGAGGGCAAGGTCACGGCCGTCGATGTCAAGAATCACAAGGTCCTGGTCGAGGGCATCAACAAGGTCAAGAAGCACGAGAAGCCGAACATGAACAATCAGAACGGCCAGATCGTCGAGAAGGAAGCGTTCCTTGACCTCTCCAATGTCATGCTGGTCGTAGACGGCAAGGCTACCAGAGTCGGCTTCAAGGTCGAGGATGGCAAGAAGGTCCGTTTCGCCAAGGCAACCGGCAAGACCATTGACTGAGGAAGAAAGGAGGAAACGCTTTGAGCAGACTGAAAGATCAGTACAACAATGAGATCCGCGAGGCTCTCACCAAGAAGTTCGGCTATACGAACCCGATGCAGGTTCCGAAGCTCGACAAGATCGTGGTCAACATGGCAGTCGGCGAGGCTAAGGAGAACGAGAAGGTTCTCGAGAGCGCAGCCAAGGACATGACCGAGATCACCGGTCAGAAGCCGGTTTACACCAAGGCTAAGAAGTCCATCGCAAACTTCAAGATCCGTGAGGGTATGCCGATCGGATGCAAGGTCACCCTTCGTGGCGATCGTATGTATGAGTTCCTGGATCGCCTTGTTTCCTTGGCTCTGCCTCGTGTCCGCGATTTCCGTGGCGTGAACCCGAACTCCTTTGACGGCAGAGGCAACTACGCCATGGGCATCAAGGAGCAGTTGATTTTCCCTGAGATCGAGTACGACAAGGTCGACAAGGTCAGAGGCATGGACATCATCTTCACAACCACCGCCAACACCGATGAGGAAGCGCGCGAGCTGCTGAGACTGTTCGGTATGCCTTTTGCAAAGAACTAAAAGGAGATTGACATGGCAAAGACTTCGATGAAGATCAAACAGCAGATGAAGCCGAAGTTCTCTACGCGTGCTTATACGCGCTGCAGAATCTGCGGCCGCCCGCACTCCGTGCTGAAGAAGTACGGAATCTGCCGCATCTGCTTCCGTGAGCTCGCATACAAGGGCGAGATCCCGGGTGTCAGAAAAGCATCCTGGTAATTTCAGAGGAAGTTTGGAAAATCCTATTGGGATATCACATACTTAAGACGCGAGAGTGCGTCAGAAAGAGGTAAGTAACATGAGCATGAGTGATCCTATCGCAGATATGCTGACCAGAATTCGCAACGCGAATACTTCCAAGCATGACACCGTCGACGTCCCGTCCTCCAAGATGAAGCTCGCCATTGCGGACATCCTGGTCGATGAGGGCTACATCGAGAAGTATGATCTTGTGGACGCAGGTCCCTACAAGAACATCCACATCACACTGAAGTATGGTGCGACCAAGAACGACCGCATCATCACCGGCCTTCGGAGAATCTCCAAGCCCGGCCTTCGTGTGTATGCAAGCAAGGATCAGGTTCCGAAGGTCCTCGATGGACTCGGAACGGCTATCCTTTCCACCAACCAGGGCGTGATCACCGACAAGAAGGCTAGAGAGCTGCAGGTCGGCGGCGAGGTTCTGGCTTACATCTGGTAATCCGGATTCACCAATACTGCGAATCTGACCCCGGCGGGATGGGCCGGCCGGTCAGTTCATTTGATACAGATAAACAATTTACGACAGAATATTTGGAGGTACGGGCATGTCACGAATCGGTAAAATGCCAATCGCTATACCGGCGGGCGTAACTGTCAGTGTAGCAGAAAATAATACAGTGACGGTAAAGGGACCCAAGGGTGAGCTCACCAGAACGCTCCCCAAGGAGATGACCATTAAGCAGGAAGACGGAAAGGTCGAAATCTCCCGTCCCAGCGATGATAAGAAAGAAAAGGCACTGCACGGTCTTACCAGAGCGCTCCTTCACAACATGGTTGTTGGTGTTTCCGAGGGCTTCAGCAAGACGCTCGAGATCAACGGCGTCGGCTACAGAGCTCAGAAGCAGGGTAAGACACTTGTAATGCATTTAGGATATTCCCACACGGTTGATATGGAAGATCCTGAGGGCATCACCACGACGGTTCAGGACAACAAGATCATCGTCTCGGGAATCGATAAAGAGCTGGTTGGCCAGACCGCTGCCAACATCCGCGCGAAGAGAGGACCGGAGCCTTACAAGGGCAAGGGTATCAAGTACGACTACGAGACAATCAGACGCAAGGTTGGTAAGACCGGTAAGAAGTAAGGTAAGGAGCGTTTAAAATGGTCAAAAAAGCAAATAGAAAGTTAATTCGCGAGAAGAAGCACCTGAGAGTGCGCAACCGTTTCAGCGGCACTCCTGACAGACCGCGTCTTTCCGTTTACAGAAGCAACAACCACATCTACGCACAGGTCATCGACGATCAGGCGGGCAAGACCCTTGTTTCCGCTGGCACCGTGGAGAAGGATGTCAAGGCTGCTCTGGAGCACACTGATGACATTGCAGCAGCAGAGTACATCGGCGATCTCGTAGCAAAGAGAGCACTCGAGGCCGGAATCACCAAGGTTGTTTTCGACCGCGGAGGTCTCATTTACCAGGGCAAGGTCGCAGCACTCGCTGATGCAGCACGCAAGGCCGGCTTGGATTTCTAAGGGAGGAATAAGACTAGATGAAGCGTTCTAATATTGATGCAAGTCAGATGGAACTCACCGATAAAGTCGTCACCATCAAGCGTGTCTCCAAGACGGTCAAGGGCGGCCGCAACATGCGGTTCACCGCACTGGTTGTGGTTGGCGATCAGAATGGTCACGTCGGCGTCGGCCTCGGCAAGTCCATCGAGATTCCGGAAGCTATCCGGAAGGGAAGAGAGGATGCCGTCAAGAACATGATCACCGTGTCCCTGGATGAGGTCGGCTCCATCTGCCACGACTACACCGGAAAGTACGGTTCCTCCTCCGTTCTTCTCAAGAAGAGCCCCGATGGTACCGGTATCATCGCCGGCGGTCCTGCACGTACGGTCTGCGAGATGGCCGGAATCAAGAACATCAGAACGAAGTCTCTTGGTTCCAACAACAAGCAGAACGTCGTTCTGGCAACACTGGATGGACTCAGCCATGTGAAGTCCCCCGAGGCGGTTGCTGCAAGACGCGGCAAGTCTGTTGAGGATTTCAAGGGCTGAATAACCCCGGGATCCCACAACGACACGGAAAGGAGAACACAGTAAAATGGCTGACAAGAAGTTAAAGATCACGTTAGTGAAATCTACAATCGCAGCTGTTCCGAAGAACAAGGCAATCATCAAGTCCATGGGCTTCCATAAGACAAACAGCAGCGTGGTGCTGCCCGACAACGCAGCAACAAGAGGACAGATCCGCCTGATCGCTCCTTTTGTCAAGGTTGAAGAGCTGGACTAAGGAGGGACGAAACATGGAATTAAATAGCTTAAGACCGGCCGACGGTTCCAGACACAGCGATTTCAGAAGAGGCCGCGGAACCGGATCCGGAAACGGAAAGACCGCAGGCTTTGGTCACAAGGGACAGAAGGCTCGTTCCGGCAGACCGAGAGCAGGTTTCGAGGGCGGCCAGATGCCCCTGTATCGCCGCCTGCCTAAGAGAGGCTTCACAAACTACAACAGCAAGGACATTGTGACCGTCAGCCTTGCTACCATCGCCGACAAGTTCGAGGATGGTGCTACGGTCGATGTGAAGGCACTGCTCGATGCTGGTATCATTAAGGAGACCGGCGATGGCGTCAAGGTTCTCTCTGGTGACAAGGGCAAGGAGAAGCTCTCCCTGACCAAGAAGCTCACCATTAAGGCAAACGCATTTTCTGCAGCTGCCAAGGAGAAGATCGAGGCAGCCGGCGGCGCAGCAGAGGTTGTTGACTGATCAGGCAGCTGAACACCCCCGGGAGCTTCTCCCGGTGAACTACATAAACAGCGCAGGGTTACCTGCCTGTTTATGTTTTTTGTCGTGAAAGGTCATGGATAAACGTTATGTTTGAAACCGTCAAAAACGCGTTCAAAGTAAAAGAAATCCGCAACAAGATTCTCTTTACGCTGGCTATGCTCGTCGTGGTCCGGTTTGGCTCTCAGCTCCCGGTCCCCGGCGTGAACCGGTCCTACTTCGCGAGCTGGTTCTCCCAGCAGACGGGTGATGCGTTCAGCCTGCTGAATGCCTTCACCGGCGGCTCCTTCCTGAACATGTCCGTCTTTGCTCTGAACATTACGCCCTACATCACTTCTTCGATCATCATCCAGCTCCTGACGATTGCGATCCCGAAGCTGGAGGAAATGCAGGAGGAAGAGGGTGAAGAGGGCAGGAGAAAGCTCACCGCCATCACAAGATATGTGACGGTTGGTCTTGCTCTGGTCCAGGCATCCGCTATGGCCATCGGCTTTGGCCGTCAGGGCCTGTTAGAGGACTACAATGCGGTGAACGTGATCACCTGCATCGCCACCCTGACCGCCGGTTCCACCGCTGTCATGTGGATCGGTGAGCGAATCACGGATAACGGCGTGGGCAATGGTATCTCCATCGTCCTGACCATCAACATCATCTCCCGTATCCCGCAGGATATGTCCAGCCTCTGGGATCAGTTCGTCTCCGGTAAGAGCGTTGCCAATGCGGGCGTCGCCATCGTTGTCATCGCTGCGATCATCGTCGGCATGACCGTGCTGACGATCCTGCTCAATGACGCCGAGCGCCGCATTCCGGTGCAGAACGCCAGCAAGATGGCAGGCAGACGTGCCCTCGGCAGTTCTCTCTCCAGCATCCCGCTGAAGGTGAACACCGCAGGTGTCATGCCGATCATCTTCGCATCCAGCATCATGGAGTTCCCGGTGCTGATCTCGACCCTGGTCGGATACAACGGGACCGGCTGGTGGAGTGAGGCCCTTCGGTATCTCTCCTCTAGTTACTGGTGCAGTCCGAACTATCCGAAGTACTCGCTGGGCCTTGTGGTCTATGTGCTGCTTCTCATCTTCTTTGCTTACTTCTACACCTCGATCACCTTTAACCCGATTCTGGTGGCGGACAACTTAAAGAAGAGCGGCAGCTTCATCCCGGGCATCCGTCCCGGCAAACCCACCCAGGATTACCTGCAGCGGATCCTCAACTACATCATCTTCATCGGTGCAGTGGGTCTGACAATTGTAGGTGTGATCCCGTTCCTGTTCCGAGGACTGTTCAACGCGGACGTCTCCTTCGGCGGCACAAGCCTGATCATTATCGTCTCGGTCATTCTGGAGACGATCAAGCAGATTGAGTCTATGATGGTGGTCCGCAACTACAAGGCCTTCCTCACCGAGTGAGAAGGCCGGCATCAAATTTGATGAAAACGCCGGGGGAGTGAGATCTTTCCCGCGCATTTCAGCGGGTGTTTACCCCCGCTGCAGGGGCAGCAGTTCATTCTGCCGCTCCTGCAGAGATGGTAAACTTGATGAAAAGGAGACAGTACAAATGAAGATCATTATGTTAGGCGCACCGGGCGCCGGCAAAGGCACCCAGGCCGGCCTGATCTGTGAGAAGTATCAGATTCCCCACATCTCCACCGGGGACATCTTCCGGGCCAACATCAAGAACGGCACGGAACTTGGCAAAAAGGCAAAGGCATACATGGACCAGGGAAAGCTCGTTCCCGATGAGCTGACCATCCAGCTTCTGCTGGACCGTGTGGCAAAGGATGACTGCAAGAACGGCTATGTTCTGGACGGCTTCCCGCGCACCATTCCCCAGGCTGAGGTGCTCACCAAGGCTCTGGCTGAGAAGGGCGAGAAGGTAGACTTCGCCATCAACGTAGATGTTCCGGATGAGAACATCGTGAACCGTATGTCCGGCCGCCGCAGCTGCCCCAAGTGCGGCGCTTCCTACCACATCCAGTTCATTCCGCCCAAGAAGGAAGGAATCTGCGATGTCTGTGGCGCAGCTCTGATCCAGCGGGACGACGACAAGCCGGAAACCGTCAAGAACCGGCTCAAGGTATATCATGAGCAGACCCAGCCCCTCATCGAGTACTATGAGAAGGCCGGTGTCTTAAAGACCGTGGACGGAACAAAGGACCGGGACGAGGTCTTTGCGGCAATCACCGCCATCCTGGGTTGAAACGCCCAATAATGAGGAGAAACACAATTTATGTCGAAAGCAGATGTCATTGAACTTGAGGGTGTCGTGGTGGAGAAACTCCCCAACACGATGTTTCGGGTCAAGCTGGAAAACGGCGCGATCATTCTTGCCCACATCAGCGGGAAGCTCCGCCAGAACTTCATCC